>NZ_JAMYTU010000002.1:0-371856 GCF_040322615.1 Mesorhizobium sp. M0119 | reverse complement strand
AAGCATTGGATGCGACAAGCTCAGAAGCGTACCGTCGAGGACACTTGGCGCCACATCGGCCACCTCGTTGCGACGATCGAACCCGGCGAATGCAAAAACTACTTCACAAACGCCGGATACGCTTCCGTCAAAACGTGAAAGACTCTAAGGGCCAGCCATGCCGCCGACATTATGGTTTTCATGTCGTATAATTGCGGCAAGGCCTCTCCACCAGGACAGGGCCATCGCATGGTCACGCGTGGCAAGACAATCCTAATCGCCGGTGCCGGCAGTATCGGATGCTACGCCGGCGGCTGCCTGATACTTGCCGGGCGAAAGGTGGTTCTGCTGGCGCGACCGCGCATCGAGCAGGCGCTGCAAAAAGGTGGATTGCGCATCACCGACCGTGATGGCCGCGACCGTTCCGTCAGGGCGGAGGCATTGTCGGTCACCGCCGATCCGGCCGCGGCATTCCTCCGTGCCGATGTCATCCTGGTAACGGTCAAGAGCGGCGCGGCGCAAGACATGGCCGGGCTTATTGCCGCCCATGCCCGACCGGATGCGGTGATACTCAGTCTGCAGAACGGCGTCGACAATGCCGACAAATTGCGAGCGCATCTCACCGCCCGGCGGGTGCTCGCGGGCA
This sequence comes from Mesorhizobium sp. M0119, assembly GCF_040322615.1. Lineage (NCBI taxonomy): Bacteria > Pseudomonadati > Pseudomonadota > Alphaproteobacteria > Hyphomicrobiales > Phyllobacteriaceae > Mesorhizobium > Mesorhizobium sp. M0119. The sequence continues at coordinate 371,231 of NZ_JAMYTU010000002.1, read as the reverse complement.
TGGTGCCGTTCAACGTGGTTCAATCGCCGGAGGGCGAATTGCCGCTTCGCCTGCACCGCGCCAGCGGCGGCAAGGTGATGATCGAACAGGGTCCGACAGGCGTTGACGAACTGCTCGACGTCGAGGGCTTTGCCGTCGCCACGCATGGTGACATCGAAGCGGTGCTATGGGGCAAGCTGCTGCTCAACCTCAACAACGCGCTGGTGGCGCTTTCCGGCCTGCCGCTGGCGGCAGAGCTTGCCGATCGCCGCTGGCGGCTGATCCTGGCCGGCCAGATAGACGAAGCGTTGGCGGCAATGCCGGCGACAGGCATCGAACCCGCTCGCATCGCCGGCCTGCGTCCCGCACTGCTGCCGAAAGTGCTTCGCCTGCCCGACTGGCTGTTCAAGCTCTTGGCGCGGCGGATGCTTGCCATCGATCCGGCCGCACGTTCGTCGATGTGGGATGACCTGCAGCGCCGCCGGCCGACGGAGATCGGCGAACTACAAGGCGCGGCCCTGCGTTTGGCCGAAAAGGCCGGCACGCCGGCACCTTTGCTGAAGCGTGTGACTGCACTGGTGCGCGCGGCCGAGCAGGAGAGGCGCGGATCGCCCTGCCTGACGCCGGAAGCCGTCGCTGCGACCGTCAGATCGTAGCCCGCACAGGCGCCCAGTAACGGCCCTTGCCGGTGCGCTTGGCTTCGTAGAGCGCATGGTCGGAGCAGGTGAGCAGGATTTCCGGATCGCCGCCGTCGGCGGGTGCGAATGCGCTGCCGACACTCAAGCCGACATGGATGGCGGAACCGACCCCGAGGTCGAAAGGCACCGAGACCTTTTCGATGGCCCGCTTTGCCAGGTAGGTGGCCTCGATCTCCGAGGTTGCGGGCAAAAGGATGACAAATTCATCGCCGCCGATGCGGAAGACCACGTCCCCGGGCCGGAAGCCGCGCTTCAATCGTTCGGCCACCTTGCGCAGCAGCACGTCGCCGACGGCGTGGCCAAAACGGTCGTTGACCTGTTTGAAGCCGTCGAGATCCATGCTGAGCACTGCAAACGGCTTGCCGCCATTGGCGGCAGGCGCCGCAAGGTCGCGGCACATGTCGCGCAATTTCTCCTGCAGGAAGATGCGGTTTGGCAGGCCGGTCAGCGCGTCCTTGATCGCCAGGTCGCGATTGTCCAGCTCGGCGCGGATCATGCGGGCGTTGATCGCGTGGTTCTGAAGCAGCACGATGATGACGCCGGCAACATAGAACGGCGTCTGAATTCCGACGATCGGCATTCCGGGCGCCGCAGAAAACAATGCACCGACCACGTAAGGCAGGCTTACGGCCAACATGACGAATATGGCGAAGCGCGGGGTCGCCGCATTGCGTGACGACACCACGCCAACGACACCTGCGACATTCAAGGCAGCCAGTCGGACAGCGCCATATTCCCGCTGGCAACACAGCCATAGCAGCCGAGGCCGAAAACGACCGACCAGACGCCGCTGGCTGCCATCAGGCCTGCCAGCGGCCCTTTCGAGCCGCGCCTGCGGGCCCGCTCGCATTCCCGCATCAGCAGAACGCGGACGACGAAAAGCATCAGGTCGGCTGCGATCCAGGCGTAGGGCCACCAATCCTTGGTGGCAAGTGCGGCGCTGACCGCAACCACCAGAACGCTGATGGTGCCGAACAGGACTGCGAATTTGCGGTCGAAAGTAGTGTCGAGCAGCCGGGCGCGGACGGCTTCCGGTTCCAATCTCATCGGCGAAGAGAACCAGGCAAACAGGCGAGCGCCGGCGGTCCACGTTTTGCGCGGCTCCTTGGTGGTCAGAGATAGGTCGCTTGTCAGTCGAGCGCTCCGTGCCGGTCGACACAGTCTTCGCCGGCATGCTGGGCGAGGGTGATTAACATTCGCTTAGAGCATCCGGCGCAAAACCGGGGTTTCGGAACTCCCCGCTCTGCCGCTCTCGCGGATCTGCCGCCGGCTCGCGGGTTCTAGCTTGCCGGCCCCGGTTGTTTGCGGACCGCAGGCCGACGCGGCGGACCCGGCTCGGGATCGGTCTTCGCCGCACGTGCCGGCTGCCCATGAGGGGTTTCGATCAGCGTGATCTTCTGCCAGATCTTTCGCGAGAGGTTCGAAGCCAGGTTCTCGATGTCATTGACACCGTCGATCACCACGGCGTCGTTCACCGATTGCGCGAACAGCGCGGCGATCTTGCCGGTGATCGACAGCATTTCGGAGCAATAGTCGAGATAGCGGGCAAGGTCGGCGGCGTTGGTGATGCGGGCTGGCGAATGCGCAGTCGGCTTGAAACTGGCTGAAAGTGCTGCCGGATCCTTGGTCAGCTGGTGCATGTCGATGACGTGGATCAGCGACCGCAGCCCGTGGAGCTGGCGGAACACCCGCTTGCGCTTGATCCGCTCCTCGGAGCGGATCAAGGCTAGGAAGCCCAGCACGGCGAGGATGATCATGTTGAGTGAAGCTTCGATGCCTTGCACCGACTGGAAGGCATCGTGGTTTCCAGAAATGCGGCCAAGCGGCAGGATTGTGCCGACGAACAGGAACATCAGCGCTCCGACGACGAAGGCGGCGATTATGAGGCCGCGCAGCCACCAGATCGGCGCCTCCAGCGCCTTGGCCGCCTTTGCCAGATCGCGCGACAGCGACACGAGCTCGGCGGCGACGCCGCGCAAGCCTGCATCGGGAAAGCGCTCGGCGACACGGCCTTCCAGCCGTTCGGCGGTTTCGAGGATCAGTTTCGGATCAAGCGTGCGGTAGCGCATGACGAAATGTCCGATCGGCGCTCAGGGTTCGGCCGGTGCGTTGGTGCGCTTGCCGTAGCGGTTGGGGCCGGGTTGCCCCGGAAACAGGCAAAGCACGAGGAAAGCGATGATCGAGACAACCGGCACGAACAGCACCAGCGCCGCAACGCCCGGCTTGTCGAGGTCGTGCAATCGCTTCACTGCCAGCACCACGTTCGACCAAAGCGAGGCAATGAAGGCGATGAAGAAAATGAACGACCACATGTTGCTCTCGGTGGTGCCTTCCGGCACCAGCGTGAAACGGTAGAGCGGGAAGGCCTGTATGATGGCCACCAGCAGTCCTCCAAGAAAATAGGCCGCGCGGCTGACGCGGCCCGAAGCTCTAAAGAAAAGCCAGATAAGGTCTGATCCGTCAGGCAAGCGAATTCCGTCCGTATTCGTTGAGAAAGATCAATCGCGAAGCAATTCGTTGATCGAGGTCTTGGAACGGGTCCTGGCGTCGACCCGCTTGACGATGACGGCGCAGTAGAGGCTGGGGCCGGGCTCGTTGTTTGGAAAAGGCTTGCCCGGCAGCGAGCCGGCGACGACGACAGAATTGGCCGGCACTTCGCCGTAGAAGATCTCGCCGGTGGCGCGGTCGACGATCTTGGTCGACTGGCCGATGAAGACGCCCATGCCGAGCACCGAGCCTTCGCGAACGATGCAGCCTTCGACCACTTCGGAACGGGCGCCGATGAAGCAATTGTCCTCGATGATGGTTGGGCCGGCCTGCATCGGCTCCAGCACGCCGCCGATGCCGACGCCGCCCGACAGATGCACATTCTTGCCGATCTGGGCACAGGAGCCGACCGAAGCCCAGGTGTCGACCATGGTGCCGCTGTCGACATAGGCGCCGACGTTGACGAAGGACGGCATCAGCACGGCGCCGGGCGCGACATAGGCGGAGCGGCGCACGATCGACGACGGCACGGCGCGGAAGCCCGCCTTCTCGAAATCGACGGCGCTCCAGCCGTCGAATTTCGAGGGCACCTTGTCCCACCATACCGCCTGACCGGGACCGCCCTTTATGATCTCCATCGGGGTGAGCCGGAAGGACAGCAGCACCGCCTTCTTCAGCCACTGGTTGACGTGCCATTTGCCGTCGGCCTGCCGCTCGGCGACGCGGGCGACGCCCCGGTCGAGCAGGTCGAGCGCCGATTGGATGGCCTCGCGCGTCTCGCCGCGGGTTGCGGTCGAAATCGTGTCGCGTTCCTCGAAGGCGTTCTCGATAATCTGCTCGAGGCTCGCGAGATCGGGCTTCGACATGAATTCGCTCCATTACCAAGCTGTTAAGGGCCGGCGCCTTAACCTGTTTGAAAGTCGCGCGGACCCTATGTGAAGGCTTGGGGAGGGTCAATCGCGGCAGCGTCACGGGACGCGCAAGTGAATGATTGGACGGGTAAAGCAAATATGACTCCCATGGAAAAGGCGGGATGGACGCCGCTGCCGCATTCGGACGAGGATCTGGAGCGGTCGAGAAGCGTGCCGGACACGCCGCAAACGCGCGCGGAGACATATCGGCTGGCCTGGAACGATCCCGATTTCATGACGCGGCGCGAGTTGCGCGCGGTCAGGCTGCAGCTCGAACTGCTGAAACCGGAGATGATCCTGGCCGAGCGCGGCATCCAATCGACCGTCATCCTGTTCGGCGGCGCCCGCATCCCCGAGCCCGGCGGCGAAGCCTGGGCGGCCAAGAACGAGACGCAGAAGAAGAACCTCGAGCAAAACAGCAAATATTACGAGGAGGCGCGCAAATTCGCCCGCCTCTGCTCACAGCAGTCGGCCACCTCGTACTATCGCGAATTCGTCGTGGTGACCGGCGGCGGGCCGGGTGTCATGGAGGCCGGCAATCGCGGCGCCGACGATGTTGGCGCGCCGTCGATCGGTCTCAACATCGTGCTGCCGCACGAGCAGGCGCCAAACGCCTACGTGACGCCGGAACTCTGCTTCAACTTCCACTATTTCGCGGTCCGCAAGATGCATTTCGTTATGCGGGCCAAGGCCGTTGCGGTATTTCCAGGCGGCTTCGGCACGATGGACGAGTTCTTCGAAACGCTGACCCTGATCCAGACCGGCCGCATGGAACGCGTGCCGGTCATTCTGTTCGGCAAGGCTTTCTGGGCAAGGGCAATCGACCTCGATTTCCTCGCCGAGCAAGGCACGATCACGCCCGGCGACCAGGATATCATCGATTTCGTCGACACCGCCGACGAGGCCTGGGGGATCATTAGCCGCTTCTATAAACTTTGACATGCGAGCAAGGACTTGAAGCGCGCCGGCTGCCTCAAGCAGGGACTTCGACGATCGCCGTGAGAAAGCCGGCGAGATCGTCGGTGACGAAGTCCACATCGTCCTCGTTGGCCGGGTCGCGTTCCCAGATTTCCGAGAAGGTCGGCTCGAAATTGCGCGGCACCACCAGCACCGTGGTCATGCCCAGCGATTTCGGTACCGACAGGTTGCGGGCGAGATCTTCGAACATCACCGCATTTTGCCCGGTAACGGCGTGGAGTTCGGCAAATTTCTCGTAGGATTGCCGCGCCGGCTTGGGGTTCAGTCCGGCTGCGACGATATCGAAAATATCGTCGAAATGCTCAAGAATGCCCAACTGCCGCGCGGTGCGTTCGGCATGCCGGCGATCCCCGTTGGTGAAGATGAATTTACGGCCGGGAAGCTGGCGTATGGCGGTGCCGAGGACGGGATCTGGAACCAGCCAGGAATAATCGATGTCGTGGACCTTCTCGAGAAAATCATCGGGGTCGATGCCGTGGCGCGTCATCAATCCGTTCAGCGTCGTGCCGTATTCGCGGTAGAGCTCCTTTTGCAGCTTGCGTGCTTCCTCGCGCGGCAGCGTCAGCAATTCTCCGACGTAGGCGGTCATCTTCACATCGATCTGCGAGAACAGATTCGAATGATGCGGATAAAGCGTGTTGTCGAGATCGAACACCCAGTCGGTGACATGGGCAAAGCGGGCGGGGTCGGGAAGTGTGGTCATACCGTCCTTATGGCACGAAACGATCTTTCTAACAGGAGGTTTATCCACAACCTATGCGCGCTCTGGGTGGTGAAAATGGCGCCATAATTAAAATCTTAAGCATCGCCGAAAGGTGACATTCAGCGCTTGCTGTGACCAAGAGGGACCAGTGGGAGCAAGCGATGAATCGCATATTTCTAAAGTCTGCCGCCATCGCTTTCGCCTCTGTCGCGGTCTCGCTTTTGCTGACGCTGATCGTCGTGCCGGCAATGGGTTTTCCGATCAATCGCACCATCTGGTTGACTTCCACCGTCTGCCCGCTGGCCCTTGCCTGGGGCGTCGGCGCCTATACGTTCTGGCAGGGCGAAAGGTTGCAGACCGCGCATCGCGAGCTCGCCCGCGCCCATGCCCAACTCTCCGCCGCGCACAGGCGCTTGGCGGAAAAGGCGAGCCGCGACGACATGACCGGCATGCTCAACCGCGAAAGCTTCTTTGCCGCGCTCGACGGCTCCCGGCGTAATTTCGATCGCGGGGCATTGCTGATCATCGATGCCGATCATTTCAAGACCATCAACGACAGCTACGGCCATCTGATCGGCGACGATGCGCTGCTCCTGATCGCAAACGCGATAGAGCGTGGCGTGCGCAGCGGCGACGTGCTTGGCCGCATCGGCGGCGAGGAATTCTGCGCCCTTCTGATCGGCGCCACCGAACACGAGGCCAGGCGCGTCGCCGAGCGCATCCGCCGTGAAGTCGAGCGTATCCGTTTCCGGCCCGTCGGAGAACGAACGGTTCCGCTGACAGTCAGTATTGGCGGCATCACCTGCGGCAAGGACGCCGCAGTGTCGGAGCTGATGCGCGCCGCCGACCAGCGGCTTTACGAGGCCAAGCATCGCGGCCGCAATCTGTCGATCATCGACCGCGATATTTCCGAAGCCGCCTGAGCCTTGGCGGTCGCTAGCAAGAACTAACCTTTCAGACCTTTGCCGGATCGAGCGCCGGCTCGCCTTTGCGGCGCGCCACGATCGCCGCAAGATCGGCGGTCTCGAAAGCATCACGCAGGGCGTCGAATGACGGCAGCACGAAATAGGCACGCTGAAACTTGTCGATCTCGTAGCCGGTGCGCATTACGGTTTCCAGGTCGAAGGCGACATGGTGCGCCTCGCCGCCTTCGACCGCGAACTGAAGCTCCGTGAAGGATGACATCAGCCCGGCGCCGAACGCCTTCAGCGGCTGGCCGGGTTCGCGCATCAGCCCGTATTCGACGGTGTACCAGTAAAGCCTGGTGATCATCTCGTCGCCGCCGAGCGCAATCACGCTGTCGGCCTTCTTGCCATACATCTGCATGAAGTCGGCAAAGACCGGTTGCGTCAAGATCGGCACGTGACCGAAGAAATCGTGGAACATGTCGGGCTCGACAATATAGTCGAGCTCCTTTTGGGTTCGCAGCCAGTTGGTGACCGGGAAGCGGCGGTTGGCGAGGTGGTCGAAGAACGGCTGGGCGGGAATGAGCCCCGGCACGGCGACGATCTCCCAGCCGGTGAGCTTGCGCAGCTTCTCGCTGACCTCACCGAAATCCGGGATCTTGTCGAGAAGGCCGAGCGCCGCAACGCCGTCGAGATAGGAATGATGGGCGAGCTTCCTGGTCAGCTTCGTCTGGCGGTCGCACAGCGTGCGCCACACCGCCTGTTCTTCGTCGCTATAATTGTAGCCCTGCGCCACGGTGAAATCGGCACGGCAGACCGAATAATCGCCGCGAAGGCCTCGCGCGGCGCATTCGCGGGCATAGTCGGCAACGTTCATGGTCATGGCTGCTCTCCCTGGAAATCATGATCAGCGGATTGTCGGAAATCTTAGCCGGATCGCGCGAGGCAAATCAGCTTTGATGGTGGCTCAAATGCGGGGTTGGAGGTAAAAGACTCCACGATCGAGCTTTGGGAGAGTGAAAATGCCTCAGTTTGACGAATTCGAGATCAAGATGCTCGACATCCTGCAGCGCGACGGGCGCAAGCCGGTATCCGAACTGGCGCAGCAGATCGGCCTGTCGACGACACCTTGCGCGCGGCGCTTTGAGGCTCTTCAGCAGGCGGGCATCATCAAGCGCTTCGCCGCGGTGCTCAGCCGTCGCGCCATCGGGCTGATGGTCGAGGTGTTCATCCAGGTGCGCCTGACCAGCCACAGCGACGGCTCGCCCGAAAGCTTCATCGCCGCCGTCCAGCGCATGGACGAGGTGTCCTCATGCTGGACCATGACCGGCGACCATGATTTCCTGCTGCACGTGATGGTGCCGTCGGTCGACGAGCTCAATGCCTTCGTCATGCACCGTCTGATGCGGCTCGAGGGCGTGCGCGACGTACACACGCAGCTTGTGCTGCAGAACATCAAGGGGCCTGGCCATGTCCCGCTTGCACATCTCAGACGATAGGCATTTCTGCGGAAAAGCTGCACACAAACTGCTGAAGCTGGCCAATCTCCAGAGCTAGATCGCCGACTACGACATGCGGACCGCCATAAGGCCCGCCATGAAAATCGTCCTGATCAACCCGCCGCATACCGCCATCGGCAGCCGTGTGCCGGACGACCATCTGCCGCCGCTCGGTTTGCTGGCACTGGGCGGTCCGCTGATCGACGCGGGACATCAAGTGCGGCTTGTGGACGCCGAATTCGGGCCGATGGCGCTTGCCACGCTGGTCCGGGACGCCTTGAGCGACCATCCCGACTGCATTCTGATCGGCCATTCCGGCTCGACCTCTGCGCATCCGACAGCCCTGCTGATCGCCGGCATGGTCAAGGATATCGAGCCGGCGACAATCCTGATTTATGGCGGCGTGTTTCCGACCTATCACTGGCGCGACATACTGGCTGAAACGGGTGTCTTCGACTTCATCGTGCGTGGCGAGGGCGAGGCGACAATCGTCGCGCTGGTCGAAGCGCTGGAAAAACGCAAACCGCTGTCGGATGTGACGGGCATCGCCTTTCCTGATGATTTGCGCCGGCCCTTTGCCACCCGGCCGACAAGAACGATCAGCGACCTAGACGACTACCGCATCGGCTGGGAACTGATCGACTTCGGTCGCTACAGCTATTGGGGCGGCAAGCGCGCGGTGGTCATGCAGTTCTCGCGAGGCTGTCCGCATCTGTGCAACTATTGCGGCCAGCGCGGCTTCTGGACGCGCTGGCGGCACCGCGACCCGGTGAAGTTCGCGCGGGAGGTTGCCTGGCTGCACCGCGAGCATGGCGTCGAGCTGATCAACCTTGCCGACGAGAACCCGACCTCGTCCAAAAAAGCCTGGCGCGCCTTTCTCGATGCGATGATCGCCGAGAACGTGCCGGTGCTGATCGTCGGCTCCACCCGCGCCGACGACATCGTCCGTGACGCCGACAGCCTGCATCTCTATCGCAAGGCCGGCGTCATCCGCTGGCTGCTTGGCATGGAAAACACCGACGAGCAGACGCTTGCATTGATCCGCAAGGGCGGCAGCATCTCATCCGATCGCGAGGCGATCCGGCTGCTGCGCCTCAACGGCATCTTGTCGATGGCGACCTGGGTGGCCGGTTTCGAGGACGAAGGCTTGCGCGACCTCTGGCGCGGCTTCCGCCAGCTGATCGCTTATGACCCCGACCAGATCCAGGCGCTCTATGTGACGCCGCATCGCTGGACGCCGTTCTTCAGGATTGCCAGGGACCGCAAGGTGATCCAGCTGGACGCCCGCCTGTGGGACTACAAGCACCAGGTGCTGCGGATGACCCGCCTCAAACCGTGGATGCTGTTCTTCGCCGTCAAGCTGATCGAACTGGCCGTGCAGTCGCGGCCCAAGGCGCTGGCGCGCATCCTGTTCCACAAGGATCCGGAGCAACGGCATTCGATGCGCTGGTACACCAAAATGGGCCGCCGCGTCTGGTTCCGCGAAGTCTGGGGCTTTCTGGTCCGCGACCGCCGCCTGAAAAATGGCCCGACGCTCACCGAATTCTGGGGCGCGCCGCAAGACGAGGAAGAGGAATCGATGGTTGTCGAACGCCTGTCGCGTAAGTCCGTGACGGCTATTTCGCCAAACGCTTGAGCCCCTCAGACACCCGGCCTCACGGCACGATCAGCGTGCCGGCGCCGTGTTCGGTGAACAGCTCGAGCAGCACCGCATGCGGCGTCTTCCCGTTGAGGATGACGACGCCTGCGACGCCGCGCTCGATTGCCTCGATGCAGGTCTCGACTTTGGGGATCATGCCGCCCGAGACCGTGCCGTCCTTGATCAGGGCCTTGGCCTCGGCCACGGTCAACTCGTCGATCAGCTTCTTGTCCTTGTCGAGCACGCCGGGCACGTCGGTGAGGAACAGCAGGCGCGTCGCCTGGCAGGCGCCGGCGATGGCGCCGGCAAAAGTGTCGGCGTTGATGTTGTAGGTATGGCCGTCGCGGCCGGGCGCCACCGGCGCCAGCACCGGGATCATTTCGGACCGCGCCAGGAGGTCGAGCAATGTGCGGTCGACCTCGACCGGTTCACCGACGAAGCCTAGGTCGAGCACCCGCTCGATGTTGGAATCCGGATCGATCATGGTCTTGCGCGCCTTTTCGGCAAACACCATGTTGCCGTCCTTGCCGCACAGGCCGATCGCCCACTCGCCCTCGGCATTGATCAGCGCGACGATCTCCTTGTTGATCGATCCGGCCAGCACCATCTCGACAATCTCGACGGTCTTCTGGTCGGTGACACGCAAGCCGCCCTCGAATTTGGATTCGATGCCCATCTTGCTGAGCATGGCGCCGATCTGCGGCCCGCCGCCATGCACGACGATCGGGTTGACGCCGGATTGTTTCAAAAGCGCGATATCGCGGGCGAAAGCCTTGCCGAGCGCGATGTCGCCCATCGCGTGGCCGCCATATTTCACCACGACCGTCTTGTTCTCGTAGCGTTGCATATAGGGCAGCGCCCTTGAAAGCAGCGCTGCCTGCATTTCGGCGGTGGCGGCGACATCCGTCATCGGCGTGGTTCCCAGCTTGGTATGAACGGCGGCGTCTTAGCGGGAATTGGACGAGGGGGCAAACGGCTTTGCTGTCACGATCGATCAAATCGGTACTACTATTTGTTTGACCATGACCTTGTCCGAAAACCGGTTCCCACCTTTCGGGATCATGGTCTATGCCGGCACCTGCAGCGGCGCCCGCCGGCCCAGCCATCCCGAGATCTTTTCCATCTGCGCGGCGAACGACAAAAGCGTCTCCTCGTCGCCGGGGCGGCCGGCGGCTTGGACGCCGAGCGGCAGGCCGGCATCGGTCACGTAAACCGGAAGCGTGATCGACGGTTGCCCGCTGACGTTCTGGATCGCCGGCCAGTGGGTGAACGAAAGGCTCTTGTCCATCAGCTGGCCGAATAGCGGCTTGAACTTCAGCAGGCCGGCGAGGCGCAGTCTGTCCAGGACATTCTCGATGAATTCGTCGGCGCCTTTCGGGTCCATGGTGCCACAGGCGAGCGGCGGGTGCGCGATGACAGGCATCAGCACTGCATCATAATGCGCGGTTTCGGTGATAAGCCGACGCGAGGTTGCGTGCAGCCGCTGCAGGCCGGCATAGATTTCGCCGGCCGAGAGGATTTCACCGAACCGGCTCATCACGCGCGTGGCGCGTTCGATGTCGCCTGAGATGGAGCGGCCGACGCGCAAGGCCTCGCCACGCATCGTGCCGGCCACCGCCGCGGCGACGGTTCTGGAGAAATCGGCGATGAAATCGCGATCGATATAGGGCAGGTCGATCTCCTCGACGCTGTGTCCGCCTTCGCGCGCCAACGCAATTGCCGCATCCAGAGCTTTCAAGGTTTCTTCCGAAATCGGCAGGCCGAGCGGCGATTTTCGGTAGAAGGCGAGCTTGAGCTTGCCCGGATCGCGCCCGGCGGCCGCAGTGAAACTGCCGTTCGGCGAGGGTGCCGCGTAGGGCGACAGCGGGTCGGGCCCGTGGGTCAGGTCGAGCAGCAGGGCCGTATCGCGCACCGAGCGGGCCAACGCATGGTCGACGACGAAGCCGTACCAGCTTTCGGTGACGAGCGGCGTCAAGGGCACGCGGCCGCGCGAGGTTTTCAGCCCGACCAGCCCGGTGCAAGCGGCAGGCACCCTGATCGAGCCGCCGCCATCCGAGGCATGCGCCACCGGCACGACGCCGGCCGCGACCAGCGCAGCCGCACCGCCCGAGGAACCGCCGGTCGTGTGCGCGGTGTCCCATGGGTTGCGGGTGACGCCGTAAGCCACCGATTCGGTCACCAGCCTCAGCCCGTGTTCGGGTGCGGTGCTGGTGGCGATCGGGATCAGGCCCGCAGCCAGATAGCGTTCCGTCATGACCGAGTTGAAATCGGGGGTGTAGGCTGGGATGCGGCTGCCGCCATGCGTCGGCACGCCCTTCATGGCGATGCCGAGGTCCTTCAGCGCAAAGGGCACTCCGGCAAGCGGCAGCTTGTGGTCGACGGTTTTCGCTCGCGCCCGCGCCGCCTCAAAAAGCGGTTCGGCGATGGCGTTGATCTCCGGCTGGGTGGCCTCGGCCCGGGCGATCGCCGCATCGACGAGATCTTGCGGTGTGATCTCTCCCTTGTGCACGAGTGCGGCCTGGCCGGTTGCGTCATGCTCCCACAGAACCCGCTCGATCGACATGGTCGCCCTCCCGCTCATGGCAAGCTAGCGGGCGGCGATTTCCTTGGCAATCGACGCTGGCGCTGCCAGTGCGCAAGACCATTTCAGTCGTTGCAAATACATTGCAATCGCCTAATTTGGCGGCCGATGACGCCGCAGGACATCAGCAACCTGATTGTCCGGACTTCGATGAAGGACCGGGCTGCGTTCGATCTGCTGTACCGGCAGACCAGCGCGAAACTTTTCGGCGTCTGCCTTCGTGTATTGAAGGATCGGGGAGATGCAGAAGAGGCGCTTCAAGAGGTCTTCGTCAAGATATGGACGAAGGCGGACCGTTTCGCCGTTTCGGATCTGAGCCCGATCTCCTGGGTGGTGGCCATTGCGCGCAATCATGCGATCGATCGGATCAGGGCGCGGCGAGAGCCTGCCGCCTATATCGATGCCGCGCTCGACGTGGCCGATCCGGCGCCGGGGCCGGAGGCCATGGCCGTGGCGGGCGGTGAGTCCGAACGCATCTACCATTGTCTCGAGGAATTGGACAAGGACCGGGCGGCGGCCGTCCGGGGCGCCTATCTGGATGGCAAAAGCTACGCCGAGCTGGCGGAGCGCTATCGCGTGCCGCTGAACACAATGCGGACCTGGCTGCGGCGCAGCCTGTTGAAACTGAGAGAATGCCTGGAAAGATGACGCTGGCTGACGACAACGGACCGGAACGTGGGGGCGACGACCTGTTCGCCGCCGAATACGTTCTTGGCGTGCTGGCCGCCGACGAACGCGAGATCGCGTCGCGCCGCATCGATGCGGACGCCGCCTTCGCGCGCCTTGTCGATAGCTGGGAGGCGCATCTTTCGCCGATGGCCGCCGCCTATCCGGAGACAGAGCCTCCGATCAGGGTCAAGGAAGCATTGGACCGCCGGCTGTTCGCTGCAGAGCCGCGCGCCGGCCTCTGGTCGAGCCTTGGCTTCTGGCGCGGTCTTGCCGCCGCCGCCATTGCGGCGCTGGCGATCTACATCGCCGTGCCTTACTTCCGCCCGCCCACCGAACCGCCGCAGACGCGGCTTGTCGCCTCGCTGGCGGCCGAAGGCAGCGACGTCAAATATCTCGTCGTCTACGATGCCGCCCGTCACGAGATCGGTCTTTCCCACGTTTCCGGCGAGCGGGCCGCCGGCAAGGACTTCGAACTGTGGATGATCGAAGGCAAGAATGCGCCGGTATCGATGGGCGTCATCCCGGCCGGTGCCACCGCGCATTTGGCCATCCCGCCCGCCGTCCAGGAAAAGTTGGCGCAAGGCGCCGTGCTTGCGGTCAGCGTCGAGCCTGCCGGCGGTTCGCCGACCGGCCAGCCGACTGGACCGGTGGTCGCAGCGGGCGATCTGAAGAGCGTCTGATCGCTTCTTGCCTCTGGAAGCAGACCTGAAATCTATCTCCCACGATTTAAACGCCTGCAAAGCTTGTTGGCGGCTGTCGATCCGCGCCGGGGCAAATTGCAGCGACACAATATTTTTTTGCGGAGAGGGCGAAACTCAGGCGTTTCTGTCGCGTATCTCCTTGCGTTCCCGAATGAGGGGAACGATAGCCCGAGGAGATTGAAATCATGCGTAAATTCGCCACCCTTTTGCTTGCCGGAACGGTCGCCATTTCTGGGCTCGCCACCATTGCCTATGCCCAAAATCCGATGGTCGGCGGCGCCGCCATGTATGCCCAGAAAAACATCGTCGAAAATGCTGTCAACTCGAAGGACCACACGACGCTGGTCGCTGCCGTCAAGGCAGGCGGCCTGGTCGATACGCTGCAGAGCGCCGGCCCCTTCACCGTGTTCGCGCCGACCAACGAGGCCTTTGCGGCGCTTCCAGCCGGCACGGTGGAGACGCTGCTCAGGCCTGAAAACAAGGACAAGCTCGTCAAGATCCTGACTTGCCATGTCATCGGCGCCAAGGCGATGGCCGCCGACGTCGCCACGATGGTCAAGGATGACGGCGGCACCCACAAGGTCAAGACGGTCGGTGGTTGCGAACTGTCGCTCAAGACCGACGGCGGCAAGGTCACCGTGACCGACGAGAACGGCAATGTCGCCAATGTGACGATCGCCGATGTCGAGCAGTCCAACGGCGTCATCCACGTCGTCGACAAGGTTCTCCTGCCGAAAATGTAACAAACGCACGCTGCCGGCGAAGATATCGCTAAGGGCCTCCCTGCGCACACTCCGCGCCGTTCACGCAAGATGTGGATAGGCGCGGAGTCCCGCTTTGAGGACAGCGATCGTCACCGGCTTTTGATTTCCGTGTGGCGGTCGAATTTGGCACAAGCAATGACAGGAGGAATGGCCATGAACCGTCGCGAGCTTCTTTTGAGTGGTGCGGCAGCCCTTGGCGTTGTCGCAGGCGCCACCGCGCTGCGCATGGGCGGAGCCCAGGATGCACGCGCGGCCGAGACTTTCGAGGTTACCAAGACCGAGGCCGAATGGCGCGCCATCCTGTCCGACGCGGCCTTCAATGTGCTGCGCAAGGAGGGCACGGAATACCCGGGCACCAGTCCGCTGCTCAACGAGCACCGCAAAGGCATCTTCGCTTGCGCCGGCTGCGACCTGCCGGTCTATTCGTCAGAGACCAAGTTCGATTCCGGCACAGGCTGGCCGAGCTTCTGGCAGGAAATCCCGAATTCCGTCGGCAAGACCGTGGACAGGTCGTTGGGCATGACCCGCACCGAGGTCCACTGTCGCCGCTGCGGTGGCCATCTCGGCCACGTCTTCGACGACGGTCCGCCGCCGACCGGGTTGCGGCATTGCATCAACGGCGTCGCCTTGACCTTCAAGCCGGCGACGGCCTGAGGACGGCTGCGCCCCTGACTTTGTCGGAGCGCGAGAGGACTTCGTAACTGTTGATTTTGCGCATGACCCCGAAAATCGCTTTTCGGGGCCATGCGCGAGGGCGCCAGGCGGGGGCTCCAGCGCGCCTCAATGGCCTCCGCGACTGCCGCCCTGAGCGGCTGGCTTGCGGATCACCAGGGTGAAGAGCCCAAGCGTCGCGAACAAAACCGTCAGCATGAAGAATACGTCCATGAACGACAGCAGCGACGCCTGCTGCTGGACCATGCTTGACAGTTTGGAGATGGCCGCCTTGGAGGCGTCGAGCCCGGCGGTCTGCTCGAAGTTGAGCGTCATGTTCTGCAGCTTCTGCTGCGCAGCGGCACTTCCCCATTGCACGTGCTCGGAGAGCCTGGCGTAGTGGAAGGCATTGCGGTCGATCAGCACGGTGTTGATGACGGCCAGGCCGACGGCACCGCCGAGATTGCGGGTCAGGTTGAACAGGCCAGACGCATTCTTCAGCCGCTCCGGCGGCAAGGTTCCGAGCGCAATGTTGTTGATCGGCACCATGCAAAGCATCATCGAGCAGCCGCGCAGGATCTGCGGGATCAGCAGTTCATAGAAATCCCAGTCGGCGGTGAGATGCGTCATCCACCAGGTCCCGGTGGCGAAGCCGAAGAAGCCGATCATCATCATGATGCGCGGGTCCATCTTGTTCGACAGGATGCCGGAGATCGGCGCGGTGAAGAACATGGCCAGGCCGCTGACGAACAGCGCCTCGCCGATCATCATCGAATCGTAGCCGCGGATGCGCCCCAGGAACACGGGATAAAGATAGGTCAGACCGTAGAGGCCGATGCCGACGACGAAGGAGAACAGCGAGCCGAAGGCAAAATTGATATTGCTGAAGGCCCTCAGATCGACAATCGGCTCCTCGGCGGTGAACACGCGCCAGAAGAACAGCACCGCGCCGAAGGTCATGATGACGGCGCAGATGAACACCGCCTGATCCTGCAGCCAGTCGTTGTTGGGACCTTCCTCCAGCACATATTCCATGCAGCCCAGGAAGGCGGCCATGCCGGCAAGCCCCCACCAGTCGAACTTGCTGAACAGCTTGAGATTGGGTTTGTCGAAGTCGATCAGCGACCAGGCGGCCGTCGTCACCAGAATGCCGGGCACGACGTTGACCAGGAACAGCCAGTGCCAGGACATGGCATGGCTGATATAGCCGCCGACGGTCGGGCCGATGGTTGGCGCCAGCGTCGCCACCAGGCCGATCATCGGCGAGACGATGGCGCGACGCGACGGCGGGAAGATGGTGAAGGCGGCTGCAAAGACGCTCGGGATCATGCCGCCGCCGATGAAGCCCTGCACGGCACGGTAGACGATCATCTGGTCGATATTGGTTGCGGTCGCCGCCAGCGCGCTGGCCGCGGTGAAGCCTGCTGCCGAGATCGTGAACAGCACCCGCGTCGACAGCATCCGGCTGAGGAAGCCCGACAGCGGGATCATCACCACCTCGGCAATCAGGTAGGCCGTCTGCACCCACGGGATCTCGTCCGAACTGGCGCTCAGGCCCGCCTGGATCTCGGCCAGCGAGGCCGAGACGATCTGGATGTCCAGGATGGCCATGAACATGCCGAACACCATCGCCAGGAAGGCGATGACGCGGCGTGTCGAGATGTGGTCGACCGGCACCGGCATGGCTGGCGCCGGCGCCGATCCTGCAGTCAGGGTTGCGGTCGTCATGACCTTTGCTCCCGCTTCCGCTTTACTTCGATGCCGAAGGCGCCGTGCGGCTGTCGACAGCGACGACGACGCTCAGGCCGGCGCGCAGCTTGCCCGTCTTCAGCACATCCGCGGGCACGTCGATGCGAACCGGAACGCGCTGCACCACCTTGGTGAAATTGCCTGTGGCGTTCTCCGGCGGCAGCAGCGAGAACACTGCTCCTGAAGCCGGCGCCAGCGACGACACGGTACCCTCGATGTCCTGGCCGTCAATCGCGTCGACCGATACTCTGACCTTTTCACCAGGCACCAGCCGGGCAAGCTGCGTCTCCTTGAAGTTGGCGACGATATAGAGCTTGTCCATTGGCACGATGACGGCGAGCTTCTGTCCGGGGCTGATCAGGTCGCCCTGCTCGACCGAGCGGTTGCCGACCACGCCGTCATAGGGTGCGCGCAGCACGGTGAAGGACAGGTCCCGCACCGCCTTGTCGTGGGCAAGCTGCAGCGAGGCCAGCGTGCTGGCCGATTCCGCGCGTTGCGCCTGGAGCACGCCGATATTGGCCTGAGCCGCCGCGATCTGTGCGTCGGCGCCGGCTAGTGCGGCATTGGCTTGCTCGACCGCCGTCTGGGCATCGTCCAACTGGGCCTGCGTACCGACGCGGGTCTTGAGCAACTGGGCGGCACGAACCTGAGCCCGCTTGGCATTATCGGCCGCGGCCTGGTCGGCGGTCTTCTGCGCCTGCGCCTGCTTGAGCGAGGCGCGCGCCGCCTCGGTCTGGGCATCGATGCGGTCGAGCGTCTTGCTCAACGTGGCGATCTGCGCCTCGGCCTGGGCAACGGCTATCTTGTAGTCACCGTCATCGACGATCAGCAGCGGGTCGCCGGCCTTCACCTGCTGGTTATCGGTCACTTTGACCTGATCGACGTAGCCCGAGATTTTTGGCGAGATGAACGCCGTGTCGGCCTGGACATAGGCGTCGTCGGTCGTGATCATGAAGCGCCCGTCGGTCCAGTAATCATAGCCATACCAGGCGCCGGCGCCCAGCAGGGCCAAGCCGATGATGGGCAACAACATCGAGCGCATCGAGCGCTTCTTCTTGGCGGGCGCCAGCGGGGTGACGTCGGCGGGCTTGAGAGGGGCTTCCGGCGCTTCGATCGCAGGCTGGACCTTGGCATTGGGGAAAGGGCGGACTTCGGCACTGGTGGGCGCGTTCGAGGACATGATATCTCTCTAAATTAACTGGCGCTGAACTTCATCAGACTGAACCGTTCGGTTCGATCTCGACGTTGACTTAGCGCTTAAAGAGGCCCATATCAAGAGCAATCGAACCGGATGGTTCGAATTATTTTACGAGGTGTGACATTATGGCCGAAGCCCCCAAGGCCGCTCCTTTGCCTGATTCAGGCCCATTGCCCAGCGCTGGCAAGGACCAGTGCGATCTGCTGGACAGTCTGCCGCGCGGCCGCCCGGCCGCGGGGCAAGACCCGGTCAAGCGCAGCCAGATCATCGATGGTGCGCGCCGTGTCTTCATCGACAAGGGCTTCGAAGCCGCGTCGATGAACGACATTACGCGCGAGGCCGGCGTGTCCAAGGGCACCATCTATGTCTACTTCGCCAACAAGGAAGAGCTGTTCGAAGCGCTGATCGAGGAAGAACGCGGCACGATCTTCAAGAACATGTACGAAGTGCTGGACCAGATCGGCGACCTTCGCCAGACGCTGGTGAAATTCGGCATCGTGCTGTCCATGAAGATCACTTCGGCGAGGGTCATCCTGGCGCAGCGGACGGTGATCGGCGCATCGGAACGCATTCCGGAGCTTGGCGCGCGATTTTACGAACGCGGCCCGAAGCGCGGCCATGACAGGGTTGTCGTTTTCCTCAACATGGCTGTCGAACGCGGCCTGCTGAAGATCGACGACGTCGAGCTTGCCGCCTATCAGTTCACCGAGCTGTGCCTGGCCGGTCTTTTCCGCCAGTGCATATTCGCCTATCGCACCAAGGCGCCAAGTGCGGCCGAGATCGAACATATCGTCAGGTCGGGCGTCGATGTGTTCCTGAAGGCCTACGGCACCGAACAGCTTGCAGAGCAGGAACGGGCCTCCAGTCTCGCCTGACCAGCCGTCGGAGTCCGTTGCCTATCCGCCATTGGCGGCGAGCACGATCGCCGCACGCAATTCCTCGAGGCCCTCGCTCTTTTCCGACGACGTGGCGAGCACGAAGGGAAATGCCGCCGGGCGTTTCTTGATTTTCGCCAGCGTCTCTTCGATCAGCCGCGGCACCCCCGCCGCCTTGATCTTGTCGGTCTTGGTCAGCACGATCTGATACGATACCGCCGCCTTGTCGAGCAGCGACAGCACCTCGTCGTCCTTGGCCTTGATGCCATGGCGGGCATCGATCAGCACGTAGACGCGCTTCAGCGTCACCCGGCCCTTGAGATAGTCGAACACGAGCTTCGTCCACTCGTCGACCTTTTCCTTGGGCGCCGTGGCGTAGCCATAGCCCGGCATGTCGACCAGCGCCATCGGCGGCAGGTCGGCGCCTTCTCCCGAAAATCCGCCAGGCACGAAATAGTTGAGCTCTTGCGTCCGGCCCGGCGTGTTGGAGGTACGCGCCAGCCCCTTCTGGTTGACCAGCGCGTTGATCAGCGACGATTTGCCGACATTGGAGCGGCCGGCAAAGGCGATCTCGGGCGGTCCCTCCGGCGGCAGGAATTTCATCGCCGGCACGCCGCGGATGAAAATCCAGGCTCGCGTGAACAATTCGATGCCGATCGTGGTCTTGTTCAACGCGTTCAAACCGCTGCCTCCAGAAGAAAAATGTTGCTGCCACGAATGGCATCGAGATTGCGGCTGATCTTTTCCACCGGCCAGTGCCACCACGCCAGCGCCAGCAGCCGCCGGATGGTCCTGTCGTCGAAGCGCATCTTCACCACTTTGGCCGGATTGCCGGCGACGATCGCATAGTCTGGCACATCGTGCGTCACCACCGACTTTGCCGCGACGATGGCGCCGTCGCCGATCTTCACGCCCGGCAACGTCACCGCTTCCATGCCGATCCAGACGTCGTTGCCGACGATTGTATCGCCGCGCACCTCCTTCGACCATGTCGCCGGGTCGAAGCCTTCCTCCCAGCCATGGCCGAAGATATTGAACGGATAGGTCGAAAAGCCGGACATGGCGTGATTGGCGCCGTTCATGATGAAGCGCGCGCCTTCGGCAATGGCGCAGAACTTGCCGATGATCAGCCTGTCGCCGATGAACGGATAGTGATGCAGCACGCATTTTTCGGAGAATTTGTCGGGTCCGTCAGGGTCGTCATAATAGGTGAAGTCGCCGATCTCGATATTCGGCGCCGTCACCAGCGGTTTCAGAAAGCCGACGCGCGTGTGCAACGGGATCGGATGCTTGATCGATGGATTGGGTCCGGTCATATCGAGCTCCGTCGAGCAACTGCCAGGCAGGTCAAAATAGCGCGATCCGTCCGGCAGTACCAATCGCTTAATCCAGGCGGGCAGCTTGTGCAAAAAGCCCCGGACGAACCGGGGCTTTTTGGTCTCGCATCGTCGGAGCGCCGGCTATTCCGCCGGCGACGGTTTCTTGCGGAACAGCGCGACCAGATTGTCCCACAATTCGATCTTGGCGCCTTGCCGCTTCATGATCACGCCCTGCTGCAGGATCGACAGCGTGTTGTTCCAGGCCCAGTAGATGACGAGGCCGGCCGGAAAACCCGCCATCATGAAGGTGAAGATCACGGGCATCCAGGTGAAGATCGCCGCCTGCGTCGGGTCCGGCGGCGTCGGGTTCATGCGCATCTGCAGGAACATCGTCACGCCCATGATCAGCGGCCAGACGCCGATCATCAGCATGTGCGGCAAGGTAACGGGGATCAGCCCGAACAGGTTGAAAATCGATGTCGGGTCCGGCGCCGCCAGATCCTGGATCCAGCCGAAGAACGGCGCGTGCCGCATCTCGATGGTGATGTAGAGCACCTTGTAGAGCGAGAAGAACACCGGGATCTGCAATGCCACCGGCCAGCAGCCGGCGAGCGGATTGATCTTCTCGGTCTTGTAGAGCTCCATCATCGCCTGCTGCTGCTTCATCTTGTCGTCCGCGTATTTCTCGCGGATCTCGAGCATCTTGGGCTGCACCTTCTTCATGTTCGCCATCGACGCATAGGACTTGTTGGCAAGCGGGAAGAACAGCGCCTTGACGATGACGGTGGTGGCGAGGATCGCCAGACCGAAATTGCCGAAGAATTTGTAAAGCGTGTCGATCAGCCAGAACATCGGCTTGGTGATGAAATAGAACCAGCCCCAGTCGATCAGGAGGTCGAACTGACGGATATGACGGTCCTTTTCATAGGCGTTGATCGTCGAAACTTCCTTGGCGCCGGCGAATATCTCCGACTCCACGGTCGTCGATTGCCCGGGAGCGATTGTGACCGGATCGGACAGGAAATCGGACTGGTAGCTGTGCGGATGGGGCCCGCTTTTGAACTCGAAATAAGAGAATTTGGGCTGAAATTCGCGGCCGCCAGGCGGCACCAGGGTCACCGCCCAATATTTATCGGTGATGCCTAGCCAGCCGTCGGTCGACTTGCCTGGCTTGTATTCCTTGTCCGATTCGACGCTGGAGTATTTGTATTCCTGCAGGCCCTCGCTTCCGGTAACGCCGATCAGGCCCTCGTGCAGCACATAGGTGCTGGCGATAGCCGGCTTGTCGAAACGGGTGACGCGGCCATAGTTCGACAGCGTCGCGGGCGCCGAGCCGCCGTTCTGGACCGTGTCGGACACGGTGAACATATACTGGGCGTCGACCGAGAAGGTGCGTTTGAAGGTCAGGCCCTTGTCGTTGGTGAAGGTCAGTGTCACCGGCGTCGCCGGTGTCAGCGTCGCATTGCCGTCGGTCTGCCAGACGGTGTCGGGACCCGGCAGCCTGCCCACATCCGGCGTGCCGGAAAAACCAATCTCGGCGAAATAGCCGTTCGGCAGGGACGCCGGGTTGAGCAACGCGATCTCGGGCGAGGTCTTGTCGACCGTCTCCCTGTAATGCTTGAGCTTGAGATCGTCGAGACGTGCGCCGGTGAGGTTGATCGAGCCTTCGAGGCTCGGCGTGTCGATCTTGACGCGCTTGGTCGAGGCGATCGCCTGGTCGCGGCTAGCCGCGGTGACGGCTTCGCCGCCAGGCGCGCTCGGAATGGCGCCGGGCTGCACCGGTGTTTCGCTGGCGCCCGGACTGGTGCCTTGGGCGGCCTTCTTCTGCTCCGCCACGCGCTGCTCTTCGATGCGGGCGGCTTCGCGCTGCATCTCGCTGCGCGGCATCACATAGAAATATTGCCAAAGCGCCAGGATCAGCACCGACAGTGCGATGGTGATGAAGAAGTTGCGGTTGTTTTCCATCGAAGCCCTTGGCCTATCGTGTTCCACGCAATCTGCGGGAGAGTTCGGCTTTCAACTGGCCGAACGGAGTGGTAAGCACGTCTTCGCGCCCGACGATGACATAATCATTGCCCGGCGCCATGTCATCCACGGCATGCGTGCGCACGGCCTCTCTCAGCCGCCGCCGGATGCGGTTGCGAACGACGGCGTTGCCGACCTTCCTGGTGACGGTGTAGCCGACGCGCGGCGCCTCGCTGTCGCCGCGGCCCAGGACCTCGACGAGGAAAAGCCGCCCGCGGCGCTTTTCGCCGCGGCGGACAGCCAGGAATTCCGCGCGCTTCAGAAGCCGCTTGGGATGGGCACCCGTTGGCTTGCCGGTTGCGGGCAACGATCTTGTCTCTCGCTTGGTGCTCAGGCGCTGAGACGCTTGCGGCCGCGGTTGCGGCGGGCTGCGACGACGCCGCGGCCACCTTTGGTGGCCATGCGGGCGCGGAAACCGTGCCTGCGTTTGCGGACGAGTTTGGACGGCTGGTAAGTACGCTTCATTTGTTTAAATACCGCGGGGTGCGGCCCTTCTTGATTCTGTCACTTTGTAACAGGAGCTTTGCCGGGCCGGTTTTGGCGCGATCGAAACCGCGCCGGGACGAATGGCCCGAGCGTGAGCGGGCTTATAGAAAGAAGGGTTTTGGAAGTCAATCCAGCGTGTCGGGCCGGCATTGTCGGACCGGCATCGAAGTCTTGCGGCCCTTTGTCCGGCTTCGACCAAGGATGAATTTGGCAAAAAAGCCGCAATCGCCTAATCTCACCCGATCAAGCGATCGTGAAGACGAGCAGTCCTTAAGACAAGCAGCCGTGATGACAGGCAGCCGTGACGACGAGCATGAGTGAAGTCCCAGCAACCGACGAAAGCATCGCCCAGGCGAAGGCCGCCACCCGCAGGGTGCCGCTGGCGCGCGGCCTGTCGACGAAGCTGCTGCTGCTCACCATCGTCTTCGTGCTGTTGGCCGAAATCCTCATCTTCGTGCCCTGGATCGCCAGCTACAGGCTGAGCTGGCTGAAGGAGAGGCTGAGCACCGCCGCCGCGGTTTCCATCGTCCTGGTGCAGGGCGAACCTGCCTCGCTGTCGCGTGCCGCCCAGAACGACGTACTGATGGCGATCGGCGCCAAGGCGATCGCCGTGCGCGACGGCGGCGTCTCGCGGCTTCTGGTCGTGGCCGAAATGCCGCCGCAGGTCGACGAGCATATCGATATCGCCAATGTCGGCATGATCAAGGGTATGACCGGCGCGCTGGACACGCTGTTTTTCGGCGGCAAGCGGATGCTGCGCGTTTTCGGGCCGGTCGGCGACAGCGACAAGGAATTCGAGCTGATCATGCCCGACCACCGCCTGCGCAATGCCATGCTGATCTATTCGCGCAACGTCGCCTTCGTCTCGCTGCTGATCTCGCTGTTCACCGCCATGCTGGTCTACGCCGCGATAGACCTGATCATGATCGGCCCGATCAGGACGATGACACGCTCGATGCTGTCCTTTTCCGAGGCGCCCGACGATCCCGGTCGCATCATTCACCCCGCCGCCCGGGCCGACGAGATCGGCGTCGCCGAACGCGAGCTGTCGCAGATGCAGGAGCGGCTGCAGAAGATGCTGACCGAGCAGAAGCACCTGGCCGATCTCGGCCTGGCCGTGTCGAAGATCAACCACGACATGCGCAACATCCTCGCCTCGGCGCAGCTGATGTCGGACCGCCTGCGCCAGGTCAAGGACCCGACCGTGCAGGCCTTCGCGCCAAAACTGCTGCGCGCGCTCGACCGTGCGGTGTCCTACTCGGAGGGCGTGCTGGCCTATGGCCGCACCCAGGAGCCGCCGCCGTCGCGCCGCAGGCTGCGGCTGCGCCAGCTGGTCGAGGACGTCCAGGGCCTGCTCGACATCGAATGCGGCATCGAATTCGTCAACGCCGTCGATCCGGTGCTCGAGGTCGACGCCGATTCCGACCAGCTGTTCCGCGTGCTCACCAATCTTAGCCGCAACGCCGTGCAGGCGATGGCGGCCGATACCGAGAGCGCCGTGGTGCGCCGCTTGACCATATCGGCCGAGCGCATCGGCAGCGTCAGCCGCATCGTCGTCACCGACACCGGCCCCGGCCTGCCGCCAAAGGCGCGAGAAAACCTGTTCGCGGCATTTCGCGGCTCGGCCCGCAGCGGCGGCACCGGCCTTGGCCTGGCGATCGCCCATGAATTGATCCGCGCCCATGGCGGCACGGTGGAGCTGGTCGAAAGCATCGGCGGCCGCACCACATTCGCGGTCACCATTCCCGACCAGCCGGTCCGGCTCGACCAGGCCCGCAACGGTCTGCGCCGCCCGGCGTAACGAACCGTTTCGTTACGGACCGTTTCAATTCGCAAATGGTTGGTCCGAGACTACGAGCCATCGGCTCGGCCGCCGTGCAACGGCGTGTTTCGTTACGGGCCGTTCCGATTGGCAAATGACTGATCCAAGACGACGACCTATCGGCTCGGCCGCCGCGTGACGCGATCTTGCCTTCGCCGGCCGGCGCATGACGGCAAAACATGACGGCAAAACTTTTGGCCAGGATCGGCTTGCTTTTCGCAAATTCAGTCGCTAGGGAACAGCTCACATTCGCGGCCGGTCGCCAGGATCGGATCGCGGGGCTATGCAAAGCATGGCCTGTTGCGCGCCCGTAGCTCAGCTGGATAGAGCACCAGACTACGAATCTGGGGGTCAGGAGTTCGAATCTCTTCGGGCGCGCCATTAAACTCATGCCTACCCCGGGAACATAGGTAACAGAATCTACCACCGGTGGCCTGAAAGTCGCGAGGGCTGAGCGCCATCCATGCCAAAAAGGGGATCGTCAGCTAATGCTGCTCAGTCGGCCTGCTTAATCTCCGGGCCCGGTTCAGTCGGCGGGCCTGGCGTGCAATCCTGGCCAGTGCATTCCTGCACGGGATCTTTCGCCGGCGGGAGACAATTTTGGCCTTCACAATGAACGGGCGGCTGCGTTGTTGCGGCTTTATTGTTCTGCGGCACAGGCCGATCCTCAGCGCGAACGGCCGGCATTCCAAGTTCGATCATGGCCGTGCACAAGAGCGCAATCCGAAGCAAATTCATTTTCGCCTCCGCAACTGACAGCGAGACGCAGATTATACCTTCGAACTGCGGCCAACATCCTGTCACCCGCGAACGGCGTTAACAGCGCGTTTCATTGCCGGTCGGAAGGGCGTACCGATTGCGATCGAGCGTCGTCCTCTTCCTGGCAAAATAGCGCCAGAAACGGGGCTTTCGGCCAGAGGTGACTGAAGCCAACCTTCCGATTTTCCTGTACACCTGTTCGAAGGGTTCGAGGTGCGTTAGGGCCTCGCATATTCGAGTTCTTTCACGGGGGAACGTACATGACGGCATTCAACAGCGTCCGCTTCCGGGTCAAGCCGGGTAGTGAAGATGAATTCATCGAACTGTTCAGCAGCGCTGCGCGCAATTTCGAGGGATTGCGAAAAATGGCTCTCATCAAATCGGGAGATGGCGCCTTCTTCTCGATTGGAGAGTGGGACACTTTTCAGCACATGGTCGCTGCCAGGCCCAAAATGCTGGGCAATCTTGATCGGTTCCGGCATACGTTGCAGCAGCTTGAGGGCGGATATACGGATGCTGTTTCCGGCGAGGCTGTCTTCGAAACGGACGGCAGGAGCAGCGGCAGGTCGGTATAGTTTCGCACTTCGAAAAGCTTATGCTCTGCGCCACTTCCCGGCTCTATTACCTAAACCGCACATTCCCCCTGGAAAGCTCTGCCACCGACCTGCATCCCATCAGCCGCATGTCGCGTTCGATCTCGGTTCGCATCAGGCCGAGCGCCCGTTCGACGCCGGCCTGTCCGGCGGCTGCCAGCGGGAAGAGATAGTAGCGCCCGACGCCGACGGCCTTGGCGCCCAGTGACAGGGCCTTCAGCACATGCGTGCCGCGCTGGACGCCGCTGTCGATGATCACGTCTATCTTGTTGCCCACTGCGTCGACGATCTCCGACAACTGGTCGAAGGGGCTGCGCGAGCCGTCCAGCTGCCTGCCGCCATGATTTGACAGAACGATACCGGTGCAGCCGATGTCGACGGCTTTTCTGGCATCGGCGACGCTCATGATCCCCTTCAGGCAAAACTGGCCGTTCCAGAAGCGGACCATGTCTTCGACGTCCTTCCAATCCAGCGACGGCTCGAGGATCTCGGTGAAATAGCGGCTGATGGAAAGCGCTCCGCCGCCGAGATCGATATGGCCGTCCAACTGCGGCAGGCTGAACTTTTCGTGCGTCAAATAGTCGATAGCCCATCTCGGCTTGATCGCGAACTGCATCATGCCGCCGAGCGTAAGCCGAAAGGGGATGGAAAAGCCGGTCCGCAGGTCACGCTCGCGGTTTCCGCCGGTGACGCTGTCGACCGTCAGCATCATCACGTCGACGCCGGACGTCTTGGCGCGCTCCATCATGGCGCGGTTCAGGCCGCGATCCCTGTGGAAATAGAACTGATAGACCTGCGGCGTCCTGTGCTTGCGGACTTCCTCCAGGCTGACCGTGCCGAGCGACGAGACGCCGAACATCGTGCCGAACTTCTCCGCCGCCGCGGCGACGGCGCGCTCGCCGCTATGGTGAAACAGTCGCTGGAGAGCCGTCGGCGAACAATAGACCGGCATCGCCAGCTTCTGGCCCATGACGGTGACCGACATGTCGACCTGTCCGACGCCGGCAAGGACGTTGGGGACGAGATCGCAGTCCTCGAACGCCGCCGTGTTGCGCCGCAGCGTCGTCTCGTCGTCCGCGCCGCCATCGATATAATCGAAGATCGGACCTGGCAGGCGCTGTTTTGCCAGCCGGCGGAAGTCCTGAAAATTGTAGCAGCTTTGCAATCTCATGAAATCAATCGGGTATATGCCGGGCCCGATGTCAAGCCTGTGCCATTGTCGATCGCCGGCGCTCTCGCCTCAGCCCGCCAGAGCGCCAACCGACTCCCGCTCCACCAGCGGGCATTCGAGCTTGGTGATGGGATAGCGGCCACGACCGGGAGCAGCGGGGACTTCGAGCTGCTCGATCGCCCATTGTCCCATCGCCATATGCGGCAGGATCGACGTCGTCAGCGGCGGGAACAGATGCCGCGCGATCTCCTCGTCGTCATAACCGATCACCGAAATATCCCGGGGGATGTGCAGGCCGGCCTCCTTTAGCGCCTCGTAGCAGCCGATCGCGGTGCGGTCGTTCTGGCAGAAGATGGCGGTCGGCCGGTCCTTCAGCGCCAAGAGCTTGACGGTCGCGGCATAGCCGGCGCTCGCCGACCAATCGCCTTCGACGACCAGCGCCGGGTCGAACGGAATGTCGGCCGTCGCCAGCGCCCGGCGGTAGCCCTTCAGCCGGTCCTGCGCCGCTTGCATCCAGGGCTCGCCGGTGACGGTGGCGATGCGCCGGTGGCCATGGCCGATCAAGTGGCGGGTGGAGCTCTGGCCGCCGGCGATCTCGCTCGGCACCACGGCGGGGAAGGCATAGTCGGCGGTGTAGCAGTTGAGCAGGATGACCGGAATGTCGAGGCCGTAGAGATAGTCCGGCGCGACGATCTCGCGGGTGAAAATGGTCATGTAGATCAGCGCCGAAATGCCCCGCTTGGTCAGTGCCGCGATGGCCCGGGGCTCCATCACCTCGTCGCCCATGGTTTGCGCCACCAGCAGCACATTGCCGGCGTTCCACGAGGCTTGCCGCGCCCCTTCAATGGCGACGACCGCCTCCGGGCTGGTCGCCAACTGGTCGACGGCAAAGCCGATCACGCCATCCAGCCCGTCGAATGCGGCAACTGGGGCCCGCAGGGCGGAAAACACCGGCGGCGCATAACCGAGGGCCCGCGCCGCCTCGATCACCCGCTCGCGAGTTTGCTGCGACAGCCTGATGCCCGGCGTGTTGTTGAGGACGAACGAAACCGTCGCCTGCGAACATCCGGCAGCCCTGGCGATATCGGTCATGGTAACGCGGCCCTTGGGATTTTTCCCGGACGGCTTGCGCCGCCTGGTACCCTCAAGGATGGGATCGCGCAGTGGTTCGTTCATGTCATTCGTCCCTCAAATCTCGCATTTATAACGCGAAGCGCTACTAATAGATATAAGCGCCCTCTCAGGTGATTTTAGTCGCCAATCCGAAACGGCAGCGACTTGGAAGGCCTCTCCTTTTTTGTGAGAATTCCGATTAAACTAATACTCTTTACTAATATCCGGCGGCCCTATAACGTCAATCCATCATGCTCGGGCGACATCGGACCGCGCGTGTTCGGAACGCGAGCCAGCCTGGTGTCGGACGGTTCCCGTCAGCCGGAGCTCGCCTGCCGTTTCGAGGAAATGTCAGACAAATCGGACTATTTACGAACGACGAATGAGTCTCTAAAGTCGACGATCGCGGCTGGAATGGCGTCGTTCTTCGCTGCCGAAACCCTGAGGAGGAGGGCGTCCAAGCCGCGCCGGCACGTTCATCATCAGCGAAATTACTGAGTCAAATGGGAGGTTGAATATGAAATCTGCGATACGAAATGCGTCCGTCGCCGCTGCGGCCCTGCTGCTCGGCCTGTCCGTCAGCGCAATTGCGCGGGCCGACGACAAGCCGACACTGGCCTTCGTCGTCAACGGCGCTTCCGATTTCTGGAAGGCTGCCGAAGCCGGCGTCAAGAAGGCTCAAGGCGAATTGCCCAATTACAATCTCGAGCTCAAATATCCGGAGCAGTCCTCGGTCGCCATCCAGCAGCGCCTGATGGACGATCTGGTGACGGCCGGCGTGAAGGCGATCATGGTCTCGGCCGTCGATCCCAAGACGTCGACCGACGGGCTGAACAAGATCGCCTCGGAAACGGCGTTGTTCACCACCGACAGCGACGCACCGCAGACCAAGCGTGTCGCCTATATCGGCTCTTCCAATGTCGATGCCGGCAAGCAGGCGGCAGAGATCGCCAAGAAGGCAATGCCTGACGGCGGCAAGTGCCTCGGCTTCGTCGGCCTGCTCGGCGCCGACAATGCCAAGGAACGTATCCAGGGCATGAAGGACGGCCTCGCGGGCACCAAGATCGAATTGGTCGACGTGCGTGGCGACGACATCGACCAGGCCCGCGCCAAGAAGAACGTCGAGGACGCGCTGGTCGCCAGCCCCGACGTCACCTGCATGGTCGGCTTCTATTCCTACAACACGCCGCGCATCTATGAGGCGCTGCGCGATGCCGGCAAGCTCGGCCAGATCACCGTCGTTGGCTTCGACGACGATCCGATCACGCTGGGCGGCGTCAAGGAAGGCACCGTCGCCGCTACCGTCGTACAGCAGCCTTTCGAATGGGCCTATCAGGGCATGAAGCTGATGGCCGCCTATCTCGAGGGCGACAAGTCGGGCGTTCCCGCCGATGGCCTGATCATCGTGCCGACCAAGATCATCGGCAAGGACGATGTCGACGCCTACGCCGCCAGCCTCAAGGCGATGTCTGGAAACTGAGCGAATTAGGTTGCGCCGGCTCAAGGTTCGCCTTGAGCCGGCGTTCTATTGACGGGCTTCGCGAGGCCCGTCAGTCTGAGACCAAACGGCTCACCGGCTGCTGTCAGGCGTGATGAATTATTCCGATCTATCCATCGTTGCATCCACGGCCGCTCCGTTCCTGAGCCTCGACGGCGTGCGCAAGACCTATCCCGGCGTCGTCGCGCTGGACGGGTTCTCGATCGAGGTCAGGCCCGGCGAGGTCATCGGCCTGGTCGGCGAAAACGGCGCCGGCAAATCGACGCTGATGAAGATCCTCGGCGGCGTGACCCGGCCGGACACCGGCACCATCACCGTCGATGGCGTCGCCCATGACAGTCTGACCGTCGAGGCCAGCATCGGTTCGGGCATCGCCTTCGTCCACCAGGAACTCAACCTGTTCGAGAACCTCGACGTCGCCGCCAATATCTTCTTCGGCCGCGAACCGCTGCGCGCCGGCCCGTTCAGGCTGGTCGACCGCGCCAGGCTGCGAGCGCTGGCGGCGCCGCTGCTCAAACGCGTGGGCGCCAATTTCTCGGCCGATACGGCGGTGTCGGCGCTGTCGCTGGCCCAGCAGCAAATGGTCGAGATCGCCAAGGCGCTGTCGATCAAGGCGCGGCTGGTCATCCTCGACGAACCGACATCGAGCCTGCCGATCGCCGAAACCGACAAGCTGCTCGGTGTCATCAAGGCGCTGAAGGCAGACGGCATCAGCGTCATTTTCATCTCGCACCGCCTGCACGAGGTCGAGCGCGTCGCCGACCGCGTCGTCGTGCTCAGGGACGGCATGCTCGCCGGAACCTTGCCGAAGAGCGCCATCAATCACGACCAGATGGTCAAGCTGATGATCGGCCGCATGCTGAAGGAGAGGGAGAAGGCCGCAGAATCGGCGCGCCCGCCGGGCTCTGTCGCGCTGTCGGTCAAGGCCATTCGCACCGCTGCCTATCCCGACCGGCCCGTCGACCTCGATGTCAGGCATGGCGAGATCCTCGGCCTCGCCGGTCTCGTCGGCTCCGGCCGGACGGAGCTGGCGCGCGTCCTGTTCGGCATCGATAAGAGCTTTGGCGGCTCGTTCCAGCTTGACGGAAAAGATCTGGTTCTAGGTTCGGCCGCGGACGCAGTGGCCAACGGTATTTTCCTCGTCCCCGAGGATCGCAAGCTGACCGGCATCCTGCTCGACCTGTCGATTGCCCAGAACATTTCGCTGCCCAATCTGCCGGCACATTCGCGGCGCTCGCTGGTCTCGGCCGGCGCCGAGGCCGCCACCGCCGAGAAGCAGAAGACCGATCTCGGCATCAGGGCGCCCTCCGTCCAGACGCGCACCGGCACGCTGTCCGGCGGCAACCAGCAAAAGGTCGTGCTGGCCAAATGGCTGGCGATGAAGCCGAAGGTGATGATTCTCGACGAACCGACCCGCGGTATCGACATCGGCGCCAAGGCCGAGATCTACGGGCTGATGCGGGCGCTGGCCGATGCCGGCGTCGCCGTGCTGATGATCTCCAGCGACATGGAGGAGGTGATCGGCGTTTCCGACCGCATTGCCGTCATGCATGAAGGCCAGATCTCGGGCATTCTCGACAAGGACCGGTTCAGCCAGGAAAACGTGCTGCTGCTGGCGGTCGGCAAGCAGCCGAAGTAGTTCGCAGGCATTGGGAGAAGACGATGAGCAAGAAAGATCTCGGCCTGCTGATCCTGATCCTGGTGGTCGGCGCGGTGGTGGCGATCATCAACCCGCGCTTCCTGCTGCCGATCAATCTCGCCAACACCTCGAACCTGATCGGGTTGTTCGGCATCCTGTCGATTGGCCAAGCCTTCGTCATCATCACCGGTGGCATCGAATTGTCGGTCGGCTCGGTGGTTGCGCTGCTCGGCGTGCTGTTTATCGACTTCATCGCCACGCGCGGCATGGCCTGGCCGGTCGCCCTGCCGCTGATCCTGGTACTCGGCGGCATCATCGGGCTGGCGCATGGCTGGCTGATCACCCGGCTCAAATTGCAGCCTTTCGTGGTGACTTTGTGCGGCCTGTTGATCTATCGCGGCGTGGCGCGCTTCTACACCGCCGACGGCACCGCCGGCTTTGCCTTCGGACAGAACTTCCCGGGACTCGAGTTCCTGACGGCGGGGCGGTCCTGGGGCGTGCCGAACAGCTTCATCGCGCTGATCGTCATCGCCGTCGTCATGTGGGTGGTGCTGCACCGGTCGGTGTTCGGGCGCTATCTCTATGCCATCGGCAAGAACGAGGAAGCGGCAAAATATTCCGGCATCCGCACCGGCCGCATCGTCATGGCCGCCTATGTCATCTGCGGCGTGCTGACGGCGCTGTCAGCTATCTATTTCGCCATGTACACACGCTCGATCTCGCCGGCGAGCCACGGCCAGTTCTACGAGCTCTATGCCATCGCGGCCGCGGTGCTCGGCGGCTTTTCGCTGCGTGGCGGCGAAGGCTCGCTGATCGGCGTCCTGCTCGGCACCGTGCTGCTGCAGGAGCTGCAGAACCTCGTCAACCTGCTCGGCATCCCGTCCTCGCTCAACTTCGCCGTCATGGGCGGGGTGATCCTCATCGGCGTACTGGTCGACCAGCAATGGGGCGTGTTCAGGGCGCGGCGGCGGATGCTGGAAGCCACACGCAAGGGCGTGGCGGGTGCTGCCGCTGAGTGACGCAAAAATAGCTGGATGAAATACGCCGACTGCCATGGCAGGTGGCGTGAAAGAGTCAGCCGGAGCTTCGCGACAGCAGTTCAGGTCGGTCTCTATTTGGAACGAAACCCGTATCTGAGCGTTTATTTAAGCTTTGCTACGCGGAGGCGTTCCATGCTCACGAATCCAGTTAGTACCGCCAAAGTAGGAACTCACCCCCTCCACCCGATGCTGATACCTTTTCCTGTCGCGTTTCTTGTCGGTGCGTTTGTCACCGACCTGGTTTTCTGGGGGACTGCCGATGCCTTCTGGGCACGAGCATCGATGTGGCTGATCGGGGCAGCCATAGTAATGGCCCTTCTCGCTGCGACAGCCGGTTTTATCGACTTCCTCAACGAGCCGCGCATTCGCGCCTTGTCCGACGCCTGGTACCACATGCTGGGCAACTTGACCGCGGTCGTTGTGGCACTGATCAATTTCTACCTTCGCTATGCACAAGGCGCCGAAGCCGCGGTCCGCCCATGGGGTGCGCTCTTGTCGTTCATAGTGGTCTGCATACTGCTGTTCACCGGCTGGAAGGGCTGGGAGATGGTGTATCGGCACCACGTTGCAGTTCTGGATACACCAGCGGATGCGCCAGCGAAGCCTTCGACAACCACTGCCACGGATACTCGTCACGCTGGTCGGGACCGGCACGCCGCATGAGGCCATAATCCCGAAAAGTGGATACCGGTTTCCAAAAAGATATCGGTTAGACAAGTAGCGCCCATACCGAATGCATCGGATGGGCGCTACTTTAGATAAGGCCCGACATGTCGGAGAAGGCCATGGCCTTGCGCAGCACCTCGGCGAAGCGCTCGCCGGCGGCTTCACGAGGGCCGCTATTGTCGATCGAGGTGACACCCGGTCCGGACAGCGCCACATTGGCACTGCGCGCCAGCCGTGCCAGCACTTCGCCGCGCGATTCGCGACCGCGCAATGCCAGCCGCTCGGCCAGGATATCCGGTGTAGCCGTGATCTCGACGACAGCCAGATTGGCGTAGCGCTCCCGCAGGGCCGGGATGATCGCGCGCGAGACGTTGGCGATCGCGACACGGCCGTTTGAGACCGACCAATCGACTTCGGCCGGGATGCCATAGCGCAGGCCATGCGCCTCCCAGGAAATCGCGAAGGCGCCATCCGCTTCGGCCTCGACGAAGGCAACGTCGGCGAGCGTGTCGTGATCCTCGGTGGCCGCATCGCTCGGCCGGGTGATCACCCGGCGCACGAACTCCAGCCGGCTCTCGTCGGCAAACACGGCGCGCGCATAGCCGATCACCGTGTCCTTGCCGGCACCGCTCGGCCCGACGACGGCGACGAAGACACCGTCGCGGATCGGAAATCCCGTAGCGGACAATTCACGCTCGACCGATGCCGATACCATCATGCGACTCGGCGTCCCTGCCGCCAGACCGTGCGGACGACCGGGACATGGTCGTCGACGCGCACGCGAACCAGATCGGCGCGCCGGCCGGGCTCGATGACACCGCGATCGCTGAGGCCGACCGCCTCGGCCGGGTTCTTCGAGACCATCGCCACCGCCTGTGGCAAGGAAATGCCCTCGACCACGTCGCCGAGGAAGAAGGCTGACTGGATCAGACTGAAGGGAATGTAGTCCGACGACAGGATATCGAGCAGGCCATCGCCGGCCAGCGTGCGGGCCGAGACATTGCCCGAATGCGACGCGCCGCGCATGACGTTCGGCGCGCCCATCAATACGCCGAGCCCTGCCTCTTTTGAAGCCCGCGCCGCCTCCTCAGTGGTCGGGAACTCGGCGACGCGCACACCTTGCTCGATCGCTTCGTCGACATGGCCGACGGTTGCGTCGTCATGGCTGGCGAGCACGATGCCGCGCTCTTGGCAGGCAGCGGCGATGAAGCTGCGGTTCGGGCTCGAATTCCTCGCCGATTCCGCCATCCGCTTTTCGCAGAATTTCTGGAAATCGTGATCGGTCAGCTTCAGCTTGCGCTGGTAGTAATAGGCGTAGGTTTCCAAATTGACGAACTGGCGCTGTCCGGGCGCATGGTCCATCAGCGACGCCAGCCTGACCCGCTCGTCGCCGTCGAAATTGGCGAAGGCCGTGAGGCAGTCCGGCGCCGAAACCTCGCAACGCAGATGGAGGAAATGGTCGGCCCTGAGCCGGTCCTGCTGCACGCTGTCCTCGATCGCGTCGGCCAGCTTGCGTATGTCGGCGGCCGTCAGGTCGGCATCCTCGTCCATGCCGACGCGCAAGGCGTCGAGCACGGTGGTGATGCCGGCGGTCGCCACCTGCGCGTCATGCGCGAGCACAGCTGCGATCGGGTTCCAGCGCACTTTCGGCCGCGGCGCGTAATGGCCTTCGAGATGGTCGGTGTGGAGCTCGACCAGGCCAGGGATGATGAAGTCGCCGCCCATGTCCTCGCCGCTGCGGCCAGCGCCGGGATCGATGGCGGCGATCACCCCATCGCGCAGCACGATCGACCCTTCGACGATCTGGTCGGCCAGCACAATACGGGCATTGTCAAGAACGGTCTCGGCAGTCATTTCAGGCAGTCCTTGCAGCATTTTGCAGCCAATTGAAAATGAATTGGCGTCGCACCATGCGGTTAAAGCAAATAGTCATTTAGGCAGTTCTTCTGGTCAGGCAGTTCTTCTGGCCGGGCGGCGCCCGAGCGCGTGATGCGACAGCCCCATGAACGGCGCACCCGGTTCAGTTTCCACAAACAGCGTCAGCGCGTCCACCGGCACCGGCCGTTGCAGCACGTCCGCAAACAGGCTGTCGATTGCTAGGCGAAGACGAGGACTTTCCTGTGACGAGACCCGGCCGGACAGCGTCATATGGAAGCGAAACGTCTCGAAGACATAGGGGTAGCCCCACTGGCAGAGATTGCGGAACTCGTCGGGCTTCAGCGAATCGGGGCTGCGCCGCTCGATCTCGGCTTCGGTTAACGGCGCGCGAAAGCGGTCGAAGTCGTGCACCACGTCGTCGGCGAAGCGGTTGAGCGCCTGCAGCGGCGCTTCCGGCACCAGCGCGAAAAAGCCGTCGATCTGGCTGACGATCAGGCGCGGGATGGTCACCACCGGCGTCGCCTCGGCAAAATCGTCGAGTGCTGCGCGAAGCGAGGCTTCCGTCTCGTTGGAAGCCAAGCGGAAAGGCGCCTTCAGCGTCGCATGAAAGCCATAGCGGCGCGCCGAGGCGGTATGGAAGGCAACTTCTGCCGCCGACAACTCGCCCGCAGCCTCGACCGGCTTTGTGGCGGCACCGAATGGGTCGCGACCGAGCCAGTTGGCGGCGATCCGTGCCAGCGGTTCGTCCTGTCGGGGGGTGAAATAGATAGCGTAGCGCATCGAAAGTCCTCGTCAGCCCCGCTGCCATAGGTGATTTCCATGACGAATTGACGAAGCTTTGCGGCGTTTTCGGTAACAAAACCACACGGCCGGGTCGTTAGCCGACGATTTTTCGCTTGGACCAGCGTTGGGGCGAAGGGGAAGTGGTTAGGCCTTCATCAGCCATTCATGCTCGGGCGCGTTGTGGAATTTCCACGTCCGCTTCGGTCCGGCCATGACGTTGAGGTAATAGAGATCATAGCCGTGGCAGGCGGCGCAGGGGTGATAACCCCTGGGTACCAGCACGACGTCGCCGTCCTCGACCGCCATCGCCTCGTCGAGCGAACGAGCACCGCTCTCGTCGGCATCGGTGTAGACGCGCTGGAAAGCAAAGCCCTGTGGCGGGTTGAGGCGGTGATAATAGGTTTCCTCGAGATAGGATTCAGCCGGCAGATTGTCCTGGTCGTGCTTGTGCGGCGGATAGCTCGATGTGTGGCCGCCGGGCGTGATGACCTCGACCACCAGCAGGGAATCGGCCGGCTTGCCTTCCGGCAGGATGTTGGTGACGTAGCGCGTGTTGGTGCCTTTGCCGCGAACCTCCTGGCCGAGATCGTCAGGTCCGATGACACGGACCGGCAGACCGCCGCCCAGTCCTGGCGCCGAACAGACGGCAAGTTCGAGATCGGTATCGGCGCTCACCGACCACTCCGACCCCTGCGGCACATAGACCGACCACGGCTTGCCTTCGAAGGGCGACATGCGCTCGCCGAGCAGGCCGAGTTCCTTGCCGCCGGCCTTGGCCTTACCCTTGCCGGTGACGAACACAAGGCAGACCTCACGATCCGCGGTTTGCCCGGAAGCGCTCTCGCCGGGCCGCAGCCGGTGCAGATCGAAGCCGACATAGGTCCAGCCGGCGCTCTGCGGCGTCACATGGGCGACGCGGCCGTGGCCCTTATTGGCTTTGACGAGCAGCTTAGACATGGTCATTCCTTCGGTTTGGCGTCCGCCGATGGCTTGTCCTCGTCAGCCGGCTTGTAGAGATAGAAGAATTGCCAGACGGCATAGCCGGCGAAGCCGAGCGCGATCACGCCCCAGAACGGTGTGCCGGTAGCGAATTCGATCACCGACCAGACCAGGCAGACCGCGACAACGGCAACGCGCCGCCACAGCGGCCGGAAAAACGGGTGCTCGGAGTCTTTCATCGGATCACCCCCGGGCATCGGATCAGCCCTTCCTCGCGAGCCTCAAGCATTGGGAAAGCCCTGTGTCTCCACCGTGTAGCCCGCCGCCGTCATCACCCGCATCAATTCCTTGTAGCCGACCTGCGCCATCTTGAGCGGCGGGTTCTTCTTCGGATCCTGCTCGGCCTCGACCACGAACCAGCCTTCATAGCCATGGTCAGCTAGCCTCTGGACGATGGCGCCAAAATCCAGCGAACCATCTCCCGGCACGGTGAATGCGCCAAGTGCCACCGCATCGAGGAAGGATTGCTTCTCGCGATCCAGTCCCGCGATCACCTCCATGCGCACGTCTTTCACATGCACGTGGTTGATGCGCCGGTGGTGGTTGTCTATCGCGCGCAGCACATCGCCGCCGGCAAAGGCCAGGTGACCCGCGTCGAGCAGCAATGGAATGCCTTCTCCCGAATAGCGCATGAAGGCGTCGAGCTCTGGCTCGGTCTCCACTACTGCGGCCATATGGTGATGATAGGAGAGCGGCATGCCTTGTTCGGCACACCATTCCCCGAACTGCGTGAGCCGCTTCGCATAGGCTTTCATCTCCTCGTCCGAAAGCCTGGGCTTGCTGGCAAGCGGTTTCGAGCGGTCGCCCTGGATGGAGCGGCCGACTTCACCATAGACGATGCAGGGCGCATTCACCGCCTTGAACAGATCGATCATCGGCTGGATGCGATCCTTGTTTTTCGCCATGTCTTCGTCGACCAGCGTTCCCGAAAACCAGCCGCCGCAAAGCGTCACGTCGGCCTGCCTGAGGATCGGCAGCATGATTTTCGGATCGTTGGGAAAGCGGCGGCCCATTTCCATGCCGGTAAAGCCGGCCGAACGCGACTGGCGCAGGCATTCCTCCAGCGACACATCATCGCTGAGTTCCGCAAGATCGTCGTTCCACCATGCAATGGGGGACATGCCCAGTTTGGCTTTCAAGTCGTCACTCCAGTCTCTGACATTCGAGGCGTTGGCGGGCGCTAAAATCGCCGCCCGCTCAGCGCTTCCTCATATTTCTTGCGCGCCGCATTCACTTGCGGCCGTGCCGAGACTTCCGGCACTGCGACATCCCACCAGCTTCCACCGGCCTCGGTCGAAACCAGTGGGTCGGTGTCGATGACCAGCACGGTCGTTCGCGTATTCTTCTTCGCTTGCGCCAGCGCAGTTTCCAGCCCGGCGATCGACGCGACTTTTTCGGCAATCGCACCCATGCTCGCAGCATGCGCGGCGAAGTCGATCTCGGGCAAGGTCTCGTGACGAGCGTCCTTCAACAGATTGTTGAAGTTGGCGCCGCCGGTCGCCACCTGCAACCGGTTGATGCAGCCATAGCCGCGGTTGTCGAGCAGCACGATGGTCAGCTTGAGGCCGAGCATCACCGACGTCGCGATCTCGGAATTGAGCATCAGGTAGGAGCCGTCGCCGATCATCACGACTACCTCTTCGTCCGGCTTGGCCATCTTGACGCCAAGCCCGCCGGCGATTTCATAGCCCATTGTCGAGAAGCCGTATTCTGCGTGGTAGGAGCCGGGCGCGCCCGCCTGCCATAGCTTGTGCAATTCGCCGGGCAAGCCGCCGGCGGCATGGAGCAGTATCACGCCGGAGCCCATGGCGCGCTGTACGGCGCCGATCACCTGCGCGTCGGATGGATAGGCGGCATTGGTTGACGCCGTCACCTTGCCGGCATCCGCCTGCCAGTCCTTCTTGCCCGTGATCGCATTGTCGGTCCAGCCTGAAGGGGCTTTCCAGCCTTTCAGCGCGGCAGCCAATTCGGCGAGCCCTTCCGCCGCATCGGCGACCAGCGGCAGCGCCTGGTGCTTTCCGGCGTCAAAGGGCTGCACGTTGAGCCCGATGATGGTCCTGCCGGCATGCTTGAACAATGCCCAGGAGCCGGTGGTGAAATCCTGCAGTCTGGTGCCGACGGCAAGCACGACGTCCGCCTCTTCGGCCAGCCCGTTGGCCGCCGAAGTGCCGGTGACGCCGACCGCGCCCATGTTCAACGGATGATCGTCGGGGAGCGAGGATTTGCCGCCTTGCGTCTCACAAACCGGAATGCCGGCGCCTTGCACCAGTTTTGCCAGTTCCTCGGACGCCTGCGAATAGAGTACGCCACCGCCCGCAATCACCAATGGCTTCTTCGCGCTCTTCAGCGCGGTCACTGCAGCTGCTAGCTCTTGGCGGTCCGGGCGCAGCCGGCGCTGGGTCCAGAGTCGCTCGGCAAAGAAGCTCTCGGGGTAGTCATAGGCCTCGGCCTGTACATCCTGGCACAGCGCCAGGGTCACCGGGCCGCATTCGGCGGGATCAGTCAGCACCTGCGTGGCGCGGTTGAGCGCCGGCATGATCTGCTCAGGCCGCGTGATGCGGTCGAAATAGCGCGACACCGGCCGGAGGCAGTCATTGACCGTCGCCGTGCCGTCGGAAAAATCCTCGGCCTGCTGCAGCACTGGGTCGGGAATGCGATTGGCGAAGATGTCGCCGGGGAGAAACAGGACAGGCAACCTGTTTACGTGCGCAAGTGCAGCCGCCGTCACCATGTTGAGCGCACCGGGGCCGATCGAACTTGTCGCCGCCATGAAGCGACGGCGGAAATTGGCCTTGGCGTAGGCGATCGCCGCATGTGCCATCGCCTGCTCGTTATGGGCACGGAAGGTCGGCAGCTCGTCGCGCACCTGGTAAAGCGCCTCGCCGACGCCGGCGACATTGCCGTGGCCGAAGATCGCCCAGACGCCGCCGAAGATCGGCACTTTCTTCCCGTCGATCTCAGTCATCTGCCGGGCAAGAAAGCGGGTCAGCGCCTGCGCCATCGTCAGGCGGATTGTCTTGGTCATGTCGGTTCCTCCGCAGTCCTATTGCCGCGCCTTCTTATGCTGCTTTGCGGCCGCGCGCGGCAAGCCATGCCTCGGTCAGTTTCTCGAAGCGAGAAGCCATGTCGGCAACCGCGTCATCGTCCGACATCTTGCCGGCAAGCCATTGTTCGGCCGCGTTGATGAAGATTGTGCGGCCGACAGCGAAACCCTTGACGATGGGCGCTTTGGCGGTGGCGGCGAAGGCCGCTTCCAGCTCGTCCTGCGGCGCTTCGAGGCCAAGCAGCACAATCCCGCGGCACCACGGATCGTTCTTCAGGATCACCGCCTCGATCTTTGCCCATGCGCCGGCCGATCCCTGCGGTTCGAGCTTCCACCAATCGGGCTTGATGCCGAGTGCGTAGAGTTCCTCGAGCGCGCGCGGTATCGTCATGTCGTCGAGCTTGCCGTGCTTGCCGGCGATGATCTCGACCAGAAGTTCTCTGCCCACTTTCCGCGCGGCCTCGAACAAAGCGCGCAGCTTCTGCTGCTGTTCGGCTTTCAGCTCCGCCGGATCATCGGGATGATAGAAGCACAGGCACTTGATGCAGTGGTCGACCGGCCATTCGGTCAGTTGCGAACCTATGTCTTGCGAGAACTCGAAGCGAAGCGGCCGCGAACCCGGCAGCTCGACCGGCCGGCCGAGCCAGGCGAAGGAATGGTGGGCGAATTCGAACATCGCCTCGCGTCCGTATTTTTCGTCGAGCAGCACGCCGTAGCCGCCGCGGCCGGCCGCGACCTTGGCCGCAGCCTTGACCGTCAGCACCTTGAAAGCTGGGATTCGCGACGGATCGGCGCCGGCTTTTGCCGCGATGTCCTCCAGCTGGACGCGGTGGTCGCAGGCGAACGCCATCAGCGAGGGGATGTCGCGCCGGCGCGTGGTCGCCCAATGGATGTGGTTGATCGCCTCGTCCTTGCGCAGCGCCAGGTGCTTGCTGCCGTTTTTCAGGAAGAACTGCAATTCCTCGAAGGTCGGGTATTCCGGCGCGCAGAGCAGCCGCGATACGGCAAAGGCGCCGCAGGCATTGGCCCAGGTCGCCGCCGTCGCCAGGCTTTCCTCGCCGAGCCAGCCGCGCAGGAAGCCCGACATGAAGGCGTCGCCGGCGCCGAGCACATTGTAGACCTCGATCGGAAACCCCTTGCCGACGACACCGTCCTCGAGGTCGTCACTGATCGGCCCGTCATAGACGATGCAACCCATGGCGCCCCGCTTCAGCACAATGGTTGCCGCCGACAGTGAGCGGATGGTTTTCAGCGCACTCAGGCAATCGTCTGCGCCCGAGGCGATCATGATCTCCTCTTCGGTGCCGACGATGAGGTCACAGTCGGGCAGCACCGTCTTCAACTGCGCCGAGACGCGGTCGGATTTCACATAGCGCTCAAAGCCTTCGGCGTGGCCGGCGAGGCCCCACAGGTTAGGGCGATAGTCGATGTCGAACACCACCTTGCCGCCCTTGGCTTTCATGACACGGATCGCCTTGCGCTGGGCGGCGTCGCTGTTGGGCCGCGAAAAATGCGTGCCGGTGACGACGACGGCGCGTGCCGAAGCGATGAACGCCTCATCGATGTCGTCTTCCGAAAGCGCCATGTCGGCGCAATCGCTGCGATAGAAGATCATCGGCGAGACGCCTTCATCCTCGACCGACAGCAGCACCAGGGCGGTCAGCCGCTCTGGGTCGGTCTTGAGGCCTTGGACCGAAACGCCCTCGCGGGTCAGCTGCTCGCGGATGAAGCGGCCCATCTGCTCATTGCCGACGCGGGTGAGCAGCGCCGAGCGCAGGCCGAGCCTGGCAGTACCGACCGCGATGTTGGCCGGACAGCCGCCGACCGACTTGGCAAAGGAAGTAATGTCCTCGAGGCGCGAGCCGATCTGCTGACCATAGAGATCGACGGAAGCGCGGCCGATCGTGATGATGTCGAGCGGCGCATGTCTCGCTTCCACGGCTTCGCCCATTCGAACCTCCCATCGGCTTGTTGTATTGGGTAACACGCGCGAGCGGCAGCGTGGCGCCGGCAATATGAAATAATAATTCCAATCCATAGTCAATATGGAACGAGCATTCCCAAGGCTGAAAAGTGCTGTGCAAGGCTCGCGCGTTCAGAAACTTTGAGGTCAGACGAACGTCAAGGGTCTACCACTGAAACCAGCTGATTTACCAAGGAAGCGGGCCATCATCGTTGAAGTACCCGGCGGTCGGGCCATCGGCGTCCAAGGTCGCCAGGTGAATGACGATTTCGGCCGCCTGCTGCACCGTGCGGTGACCTTTATACCCGTTGAGATCGGTGGCGGTGTAGCCGGGCGCCGCGGCGTTGACCTTGATGCCTTGGGGCGCGAGTTCCCTGGCGAAAGCCACGGTGATGGCGTTCAAGGCTGTCTTGGAGCTGCCGTAGCCCATCATGTTGACTGCGTGGTTCGCAGTGGTGGGATCGAGCGCCCGGCCGATGGACCCGGTGGAGCTGCTCACCATCACCATCCGGGCAGCAGGTGCTGCCAGCAGCAGCGGCAGGAATGCCTGGGTCACGCGGATCGGGCCGAAGACATTGACGTCGTAGGTGGCCTGGA
Source organism: Mesorhizobium sp. M0119 (assembly GCF_040322615.1). Taxonomy (NCBI): domain Bacteria; kingdom Pseudomonadati; phylum Pseudomonadota; class Alphaproteobacteria; order Hyphomicrobiales; family Phyllobacteriaceae; genus Mesorhizobium; species Mesorhizobium sp. M0119. The sequence goes on along the minus strand of NZ_JAMYTU010000002.1, from coordinate 328,850 downwards.
TGTCGGCGATCCGCTGCTGGCTCGGCGGCAGGTCGTAATTGATGGCGACGCCGGCGTTGTTCACCAGCACGTCGAGGCAGGGGCTGGCCTGCCCGAGTGCCTTGGCTGCCGCCGCAACACTGTTTTCCTGCGTGACGTCGAGTTCAAGCCACTCTGCGTCGAGGCCTTCCGCGCGCAATGCCTGCGCCGCCGCCATGCCGCGTTCGGCGCTCCTGGCGCCGAGCCAGACCTTGAAGCCCATGGTCGCCAGTCGCCGGGCGATTTCGCGGCCTATACCCTTGTTGGCGCCGGTCACCAGCGCGGTTTTCGATGTTCTCATAATGGGTGTCTCCATTTTTCTTGTGGAAGACCCACAAATGGCGCGAGGCAGCGGGCGCCGCGCGCCGGAAATTCTCCGGCTCTTGCCTAATCCTCTCACGCCGTTGCGCGGCCGGCGCGAATGCGCGATGCTGGCTCAATGAGCGAAGCGTTGCACGAGTTGATCGAGATCGCCGGCCGCCATGCGCGCGGGCGACGAACAAGCACGGCGGTTCCCCGCGTTTCGATCGGCCGCAGCGAAGTTGCCACGCCGCCATTGCCAGGGGTGTGGGGGTCGGGGATCTTATTCGTATTGCAGGGCGCGAAAACGGTTCTGATCGGCGACCGGGCTCTTCGTTACAATCCGGCCAGCTATTTCATCTACACTGTCGAGACGCCCACCATCAGCCAGATAGTCGAAGCGAGCGCGGCGCGTCCTTATCTGGCCATTGGCTTGACCCTTGACCTGCAAGCCGTCGCCGCGCTCCTCGTCGAGCACGGGCCGACCCTCAGTGGCGACAGTTTCTCCACCTCTCCCGTTGACGACGACCTGCTCGACGCGTTACGTCGAATGATGCGGCTGCTTGACCGGCCAGCGGAGATTCCCGTGCTCGCGACCATGCTCGAGCGGGAGATACTGTTTCGGCTCCTGCAAGGCCCCCAGGGCGGAAAGCTTCGTGAACTTGCGCGTGCCGATGGCCATCTGTCCCGGATTGGCCAGGCGATCGCTTGGATCCGTTCGCATTCCCGTCAGCCGATCCGGGTCGGGGATCTGGCCGAAATCGCCCATATGAGCAGCGCTGCGTTTTATCGTCACTTCAAGGCGGCGACGGCCATGAGCCCAATCCAGTATCAAAAGCAAATCCGCTTGCTGGAAGCCCGCCATCTGCTGATTGCCCAGCCGGGCAACGTGGCGCGTGTCGCCTTCGCTGTCGGCTATGAGAGTGCTACCCAGTTCAGCCGGGAGTATGCCCGCCAGTTCGGATCGCCGCCAGCCCGCGACGCAGCGCGGCTTTTGACAGGAGGCGAAACGGCAATAGAGGTGATCTAAGGCTTGCGCTTCCTGCCGCTATCGCGCCGCTTCTCGCCGACCGCGACGGTCAGCGCCATGGCCAAAGCCATCGTCGCCGACAGCGAGCGGAAGCCGGCGAAATCGGCTTCGGCGACCTCGAACCAGACCCTGGCGAACTGGGCGAGCGGCGAAAAGGAGCTGTCAGTAATCGCCACGATCGGCACGCCTTGCTCCGAAATGACGCGCGCCTCTTCGATGGTGGCCGGGGCATAGGGTGAAAAGCTGATGGCGATGACAGCGTCCCTTGGAGAGGCAAAGCCGATCATCTCTGCATTGAGCCCGGCGGCCGATTCGATCAGTTGATTACGGATCTTGAGCTTACCCAGTGCATAGGCGATGTAGGAGGCGACCGGGTAGGAGCGCCGCTTGGCCAGCACATAAATGGTTTCCGCCTTGGCCAGCACGGCGATCGCATCTTCGAAATGGTCTTCATTCAGCGTGCGCGAAATGTCGTTGAGCGAGGTGCTGGCTGCGGCGACAAAACCGTCGAAAATCGCGCGGTGGCCGGCGCCTTCCTCGGCCTTGGCGCGCAATGCCGCCAGCCTTTCATCGTAGGATGAGTTGCGCTCGCGCAGGCGCTCGCGAAACACCAGCTGCAGGCTGGTGAAACCATCAAAGCCAAGCTGCTGGGCAAAGCGGATCAGGGTCGAAGGCTGGACACCGGCGGAGGCGGCGATGCTGGCAGCGGTGCCGAAGGCGATATCGTCGGGGTTGTCGAGCGCATAGGCGGCGATCTGGGCGATACGTTTCGGCAGGCTCTGACGTCGCTCCAGGATCGTCGCCCGCAGCGTTTCGAAATCGCGAGGCACCCGTTCGTCCATCGTCGCTCCGCCCAGGCTCATCGTTAGTTCCCTCTGTGCCCCATCATAGCGGGCCTGTGCAAGAACACCATAAAAAATGAGGCAAGCGTTCCATTTGCAAACAAAATGGACTAATTCATCCACATAAGTTTGCACACAGGGAGGCAAGGCAGATGGTCAGGGTAGGTCTTATCGGCACGGGCTTCATGGGCAAGTGCCACGCCATTGCCTGGAACGCGGTCGGCACCGTCTTTCCCGATGTCGACAAGCCAAGGCTGGTCCATCTGGGCGAGGTCAACGAGGACCTTGCGAAACGCCGCGCCAGCGAATTCGGCTTCCCCAAGGCATCCGGCGACTGGCGTGCGGTGGTCGACGATCCGGATGTCGATGTCATCTCGCTGACCACGCCGAACCAGTTCCACCCGGAAATGGCCATCGCCATCCTCGAAGCCGGCAAGCATCTGTGGTGTGAGAAGCCGATGGCGCCGAGTTTTGCGGAGGCGCAAGCGATGGCTGCGGCCGCGCAGAAATCCGGCAAGGTTGCCGCGCTGGGCTATAACTATATTCAGAACCCGGCGATCCGCCATATCGGCGCTCTGCTCGACGAGAAGATCATCGGCGAGGTCAACCATCTGCGTATCGAGATGGACGAGGACTTCATGGCCGATCCGGAGGCGCTGTTCTTCTGGAAGCACGAGGCGGCGTCCGGTTACGGCGCGCTCGACGATTTCGCCGTGCATCCGCTGTCGCTCATCGCCGTACTGTTCGGCCGCGTTGCCCGCGTCATGTGCGACATGGCCCGACCCTATGCCGACCGCCGCGTCGCCTCGGGCGTGCGCCGCGCGGTCGAGACCTACGACATCGCCAGCATCCTGATGCATCTCGAAAACGGCATCGCCGGCACGCTACTGGTCAACCGTTCGGCCTGGGGCCGCAAAGGCCGGATCGTCATCCAGATTTTTGGCTCGAAGGGCTCGATCCTGTACGACCAGGAGCGGATGAATGAGTTCCAACTCTATCTGACATCCGACCGGCCGACCGAGCAAGGCTACCGCACCATCCTGGTGGCGCCGCACCACAGGCCTTATGACGCCTTCCTGCCGGCGCCCGGCCACGGCCTCGGCTTCAACGACCTCAAGATTATCGAATGCCGGGAGCTCTTGACGCGGCTTGCCGGCAAGCCGGCGCGGATCATCGACTTCGACGAAGGCCTGGAGATCGAGCGCACCGTGCACGCGATGGCGCGCTCGTTCGCGGAACAGCGCTGGGTGGAGGTGAGGTAGTCTCCCGCTTGGATAGGTCTGGCATCTGCTTTTCGCGATGGTTGCTTCAATCGCCGGCAGCGGGGGCGTTCGTCTCCCAGCCGTTTACCCAGATCTGCCGCAACCGATCGCCTTCGCCCTTGAACCGCAGCCCTGTTGCCCGGCAGTCCCTGATCCGGTCGCTGCGGAAATTGCGGATCGCCTGGCGCAACTCGCACCAGGCGACGATGTTGGCGGTTTCTGCGTAATAGATCAGCGCGATCGGGCGGATGAGGCGCTCGGAGGCGCGGCCAAGTTCGTCGCGATAGGATAGGTCCAGCTTCTCCTCGTCGCGGATGGCGCGCCGTACCAGCGCCAGATCGACCGCGCCGGCCGAAGGCGCGGCGAACCCCCATGCATGCAGCGCATTGGCGTCGAATGTCTGGCGCAAAGGAGGCGGCACCGCGCCGGCGATCTTGACGCTGACGCGTTTGGCCGCCTGCTTGAGCTCGCTGTCGCCCGTGCGCTCCAGCAGTGCGAGCGACAGAACGATCGCCTCCATTTCTTCGATCGAAAACATCAGCGGCGGCAGATCGAATCCGGGGCGCAGGACATAGCCGATGCCTCGCCCGCCCTCAATCGGCACGCGCATTGCCTGCAGCGCGGCAATGTCGCGATAGACGGAGCGCACCGTCACTTCCAGCCGCTCGGCCATCATGGCTGCCGTCACCGGTTGCCTGGCCAGCCGCACGATCTGGATGATCTCGAACAGACGCGACGCCTTGCGCATTTCCTCGCCCGCTTCGATCACAACTGACACTACATCGTCAGTTGAGCTGACCTATACCACTGCTTATCGAATTGAAAATCAACGCATTCCTCAGCGGCTTGACCGGTCGAGGCGACAGGCAACTGACATGGGTTATGCGGAAAATCTCTGGCTGTTCTTCCTCCTCTTGTTCGGCATCATCATCGTGCCCGGCATGGACATGCTTTTCGTGCTCGCCAATGCGCTGACCGGAGGCGGCAAGAGGGGGCTTGCCGCGACCGGCGGCATCATGCTGGGCGGCATGGTGCATACGCTGAACGGCGCTGTCGGCGTCGGTTTGCTGATGCACTTCGTGCCGATCCTCTACAATCCGCTGCTGATTGCCGGCGCTGCCTACATGGCCTTTATCGGCCTGACGCTGATGCGCAGCTCGATCAAGATCGGCCACGAGCGGCTAGCCGGCAGCCGCTCCACTTGGAAGGCGTTTCGCCAGGGGCTGGTGATCTGCTTGATCAATCCCAAAGCCTATCTCTTCGTCTTTGCGGTCTATCCGCAGTTTCTGAAGCCCGCCTACGGCCCGATCTGGATGCAGGCGTCCATCATGGGATTGATGACGATCGCCCTGCAGTTTGCCGTCTATGGCGGGCTTGCCGTTACCGCCGGTCGCAGCCGCAATCTCCTGGTCGCCAATCCCCGGGCGACCGCATTTGCCGGCCGGACGGCCGGACTGCTTCTCGTTGCGGTTTCAGTGCTAACCGCCTGGCAAGGTCTGAAGGCGGCGTGAAGTCCTGGCTTGAAATCAGGAACCCCCGCCTTGTCCTCGCTGGCATCTTCGGCCTCGTCAGGCGGCTCCCGGACGGTCGGCGATCATGGCGCGTCGCACCGACCTGCGCCGCTCGACGGCGTCGGCAAGGCCGTGCAGCACCGTCTCGGTTGTCGCCCAGTCGATGCAGCCATCGGTGATGCTCTGGCCATAGACGAGCGGCTTGCCGGGCATGACGTCCTGCCGGCCGGCGACAAGGTTGCTCTCGATCATGACGCCGATGATGCGCTCGTCGCCTGCCGCGACCTGGCCAGCCACGTCGGCCGCCACCCCTGGCTGGTTTTCCGGCTTCTTGCTGCTGTTGGCGTGGCTGACATCGATCATCAGCCGCGGCGCTACGCCGATCCGGCCGAGTTCCGCGCAGGCAGCAGCAATGCTGGCCGCGTTATAATTCGGCACAATACCGCCGCGCAGGATGACGTGGCAGTCCTCGTTGCCGGTGGTCGTCGCGATGGCACTGCGTCCGCCCTTCGTCACCGCCATGAAATGATGCGGCTGGGCGGCGGATTTCACGGCCTCGGCCGCGATCCGCAAATTGCCGTCGGTGCCGTTCTTGAAGCCGACCGGGCAGGACAGGCCTGATGCCAGTTCGCGGTGGATCTGGCTCTCGGTCGTGCGCGCGCCGATCGCGCCCCAGGCGACGAGGTCGGCGATATATTGCGGGGTGGCCATATCGAGGAATTCGGTCGCCGCCGGCAGGCCGAGATTGTTGACGGCGGAGAGCACGTTGCGGGCCATCCGCAGTCCCTTGTCGATGTTGAAGCTGCCGTCGAGGTCGGGATCGTTGATCAGGCCTTTCCAGCCGACCGTCGTGCGCGGTTTCTCGAAATAGACGCGCATCACAATCTCCAGCCGATCCGACAGGCTTTCCCGAAGCGATGCCAAACGGCTGGCATAGTCTACGGCGGCCGCCGGGTCATGGATCGAACAGGGCCCGACGACGACCACCAGCCGGTCGTCGGTGCCGGTTAGCACGGCGTGGATCGAATTGCGTGACGCGGCAATGGTGCGCGTCGCCGTCAGCGTGCGGGGTATTTCCCGCATCACCTCGTCCGGCGTGCTCAATTCCCTTATTTCTTTGACCCGAAGATCGTCGGTGGTGGTCAACACGGCTTTCTGCTCCTGATTGGGGAGACCTGCCAGCTGAAACAAAAAAAGCCGCCAGGTCTGGCGGCTGTTCGGATTTTTATGCTGCAATCTTCAGATCGAGCGCAATCCTCCCGCCGCCAGCGAGCTCCTAAAGTACCAATACGTGGCGGTCAGGTTGATCATGAGGGCTGATATAGTCGATGCGGAAGCGCTTGTCACGTGCCTGATGAGGAGGAGGTCTACTCCAGCCCATTCGCGATTGGCTGAAGCCCCCCGAACTTCGTCATCCCAGGGCGAAGCAGGAGCGGAGCTCCGTCGCGGAGACCCTGGGATCCATGCCGTTGCCTTGGCCAAGGAGTGCTGCGGAACTGAATTCTGCATTGTAGCGACGCCTGGATGTCACGGCATGGATCCTCGGGTCTGCGCCGCGTCGCTGCGCTCCTTGCTCCGCCCGTGGATGACGAAGTGATGGGCAGCGTTCCGCTAGACTTGCCGGCGTTATTCCGGTGACGCCCCGGCGATGCTCTGATCGTAGTCGACCAGCGACCCGGTCATGACGCCGGACTGCGGGCTGATCATATAGCTGATCAACCGGGCAAGCTGCGCCGGCTTCACCAATTGGCCCATCGGCTGCGCGGCTTCGGCCTTCTCCAACCAGTCCTCCGGCGCGTCGTGCCATTTCTTCTGCACGATCGCCTCGCCCTCGGTGTCCATCCAGCCGGGCAGCACCGCATTGCAGCGGATGCGATTGCCGCGATAGGCATTGGCGACATTCTTGGTCAGTGTCGCCAGCGCTCCCTTGCTCGACGAATAGGGTGCCAGGAACGACTGGCCGCAATGCGCCGACATCGACAGCACGTTGACGATCGAGCCTGGCGCCTGGCGCGCCAGCAGATGCTTCACCACGCCCTGCATCAGAAAGAACGGGCCGCGCACATTGGTCTGGAATATCTGGTCGAACAGATCCTCGGAGGTCTCGACCAGCGAGCCGCGAGCCGAGGTGGCAGCGGCGTTGACCAGCGCGTTGACGGTACCGAAATGGCCAATCGCCGTTTCGACCGCACGCTTGCAGTCGGCCACTTTTGAGACGTCGGCGCTGATGAAGATGGCATCGACGCCTGCGCGCTTGAGAGCGGCGACAGCCTTGTCGCCCTTCTCCTGCGAGCGGCCGATCAGCGCCAGTGCCCGGCAGCCCTCATCGGCCAGCGCTTCGGCGACGGCAAAGCCGATGCCTTGTGCGCCGCCGGTGACGATGGCGCGTGTTTCGGAATTGCGACCGGCTGAACCGTTCATCGCCTTGCTCCTGTGCTTGATAGTCAGATTGTTTTATCGAGGCGGACGGTCTTGCCTTCCTTGGCCGATTTCAGCGCCGCATCTGCCAGCCTGAGCGCCACCAGCCCGTCCTTGCCGCTCGGCGCCGCCTTCGTGCCTGACGTCGCTGCCGCGATGAAGGCAGCGATCTCGTTGGCATAGGCGTCGAGATAACGGGTCATGAAGAAGTCGTGCAGCGGCGGCCGCGTATAGCCTTTCTCATTGGCCAGTTCGATCGACACCGGCCGCTGGTTCTCGGCCGCAATCATGCCTTTCGAGCCATGCACCTCGATGCGCTGATCGTAGCCATAGGTGGCGCGGCGCGAGTTGGAGATGACGCATTGCTTGCCGGAGGCAGTTTCGAGGATGACGCTGACGCTGTCGAAGTCGCCGGCCTCGCCGATCTTCTTGTCGACCAGCACCGAAGCGTGTGCGCTGACCGCCACCGGCTCCTCGCCGAGCAGGAAGCGCGCCATGTCGAAATCATGAATGGTCATGTCGCGGAAGATGCCGCCCGAGCGGCCGATATAGTCGAGCGGCGGCGGGCCGGGATCGCGCGAGGTGATGGTCACCATCTCGACCGTGCCGATGGCACCGTCGTCGATCGCCTTGCGCACGGCGGCAAAATGCGGATCGAAGCGGCGGTTGAAGCCGACCATCAGGGTGGCGCCGGTCTTGTCGACGACGGCCAGGCATTGTTCCACCCTGCCGGCGTCGAGGTCGATCGGCTTTTCGCAGAAGATCGCTTTACCCGCTTTGGCGAAGCGTTCGATCAGATCGGCATGAGTGTCGGTCGGCGTGCAGATGATGACCGCATCGATATCGCCAGCCTTCTCGATGTCATCGATGCTGCGCACTTCGGCGCCATAGGCAGCGGCCAGATCGGCCGCCGCCTTCTCGAAGGCGTCGGCAACTGCAACCAGCCTGGCCTGCGGATTGGAACCAACGGCGCGAGCATGGACCTTGCCGATACGACCGGCACCGAGAAGAGCAAAGCGAAGAGGCATGAAGAATTTTCCTTTGAAGATGGTTCGGAAGGGAAAGCGTGTAAGCGCCTGTAGCCTGGCGTTGGCCGTTACGCCGCAAGCTCCGCTTGCCCGGTCTTGGCACCGGTGATGTAGGAGACGATATCGTTGCCGTCGGTATCCTGCTTGCGCAAATTGGCGACGATGCGGCCGCGCCGGAACACGACGATGCGGTCGACCAGGTCGAACACCTGGCGCATGTTGTGAGAGATCAGGATCAGCGGTTCGCCATTCTCCTTCAGCGTGCGGATGATGTTTTCGACCTGCATCGTCTCCTGCACTCCGAGTGCCGCCGTCGGCTCATCCATGATGATGAGCTTGGAAGCAAAGGTCGCGGTTCTGGCGATCGCTACGCACTGGCGCTGGCCACCCGACATATGGCGGATGGTGTTGGAAAGATTGGGAATCTTGACTGCGGTGCGGACCAAGGCTGCCTCGGTCGCCTTGCGCATGAATTTGCGATCGAGGATCGAGAAGGGTCCGAGATTGAACAGCACTCGCTCGCGGCCGAGGAATAGGTTCGACGGTACGTCGAGGTCGTCGGCGAGCGCCAGGTTCTGGAACACCGTCTCGATGCCCGCCTCGCGGGCTTCGATAGGCCCGGCGAAATTCACTTCCTTGCCGTCGAACCACATCCTGCCGCTGGTGCGCTGCTCTACGCCGGTAATCTGGCGCACGAAGGTCGATTTGCCGGCACCGTTGTCGCCCATGATGGCGACATGCTCGCCCTTGCGCAGCTCGAAGTTGGCACCTTCCAGCGCATGGACGCCGCCATAATACTTGGTCAGGTTTTCGGTCTTCAGGACGATGTCCGACATGATCAAGCCCTCATTGCCCGCAGGCGTTGGCGCCACTGGTCGAGTACGACTGCGCCGACGATGATCACGCCCTTGACCATCTCCTGATAATAGGCGTCGAGGCGCAGAAAGGTGAAGCCGGAGATGATGACGCCGAAGATCAGCGAGCCGATCACTGTCCCGATAATCGAGCCGCGACCGCCCGACAGCGACACGCCGCCGATAACTGCCATGGCGATCGCGTCGAGCTCGTACATTACACCCATGCCGGCCTGGGCGGTGAGATTTTTCGAGCTCAGCACCACGGCGGCGAGCGCGGCGAGGACGCCGGCAATGACGTAGACGAGGATCTTGTGGTTGGCGATGTTGATGCCGGACATGCGCGCGGCGTCCTCATTTGAGCCGATTGCATAGCAGTGCTTGCCATATTTGGTGTAGCTCAGGATCAGCTGGAACAGCACCGCGAGTGATATGAAAATGATGACCGGCATCAGCCCCTTGCCGATGGCGGCGAAACTCTCGGTCGGAAACGAGATCGGCTGTCCCTTCGACCACCATTTGGCGATGCCGCGCGCGGTGACCATCATGCCGAGCGTGGCGATGAACGGCGGAATGCGCGTGTAGGCGATCAATGCACCGTTGACCAGACCGGCCAGCAGACCGCAGCCGATCGCGACCAGCACCGGCACGATCACCGGGAGGTCGGTCCAGCCCTGGGCGATGAACATTGCCTTGGGGTTCGGGTTGCCGTTGACCGTCGCCACCTGGGCGAAGCTCATGGCTATCATCGCCGTGGCGCCGACGATCGAACCCGAGGACAGATCGATGCCGCCGGTAATGATCACCTGCGTCACGCCGATGGCGATGATGCCGACGATCGACACCTGCAGGATGATGATCTGCAGGCGCGCTTCGTTGAAGATCGCATCGATATTGTCGCGGGTATTGAACAGGAAGCTGTCGCCCAGGAAAACCCGGCCGATCAGCTCGAAAGCGCCGACCAGGATGACGAGCGCCAGGAAGACGTTGAATTCGGCCGGCCATGCGCGCCGCTTCGCATCATAGCTGAGCCCGCCGACGCCGTGAGATGTCTGTGCCAATCGTGCTTCCTCCGTCAGCCGCGGTCTCCACTCGGCGCTGTTCACGCCGAGAGGGAAAAAGCGGAGCGGCGCCTGTCTTACTTTGGCGCGCCGCTCCGTATCGGACAGGTCCGCCTCAGTTCTTCTTCAGGAACTTGTCGATGTTTGCCGGCGTGACCAGCTGGAACGGGATGTAGACCTTGTGCTCGACCTTCTCGCCCTTCGCCAGCTTGAGCGCTGCGTCAAGCGCGCCGGCGCCCTGGCCGGCTGCGTCCTGGAACACCGTCGCATCGAGGTCGCCCGACTGCATCGCCGCAAGCGCATCCTGGGTAGCGTCGACGCCGCCGACGACAACCGACTTCATGTCGATGTTGGCGGCCTTCATCGCCTGGATGGCGCCGATGGCGCTTTCGTCATTGTTGGCGATGACGCCGTCGAACGGCTTGCCTGTCGACAGCCAGTTGGTCATCAGGTTCTGCGCTTCTTCGCGCTTCCAGTTCGACGTCTGCTTGTCGATGATCTTGATGAAGCTGCACTCCGGCGTGGCGATCACGTTGTCAATGTCCTTGGTGCGCTGCACCGCTGCCTGGTTCGACAGCTCGCCCATGATCACATAGACATTGGCTTCAGTCTTGTCGGCCTCCTTGAACAGGCGGCAGACCTCCTTGGTCTCGAGCGTGCCGGAATCGGCTTCGTTCGAGGCGACGAAGGCCTGGTTTTCGGGCAGCGTGTCGACGTTGACCGGCTCGCGATTGACATAGACCAGTGGAATCTTGGCAGCGGCGGCTGCGTCCGACATCGCCTGGGTGGCCGAGGTGTCGACCGGGTTGACGATGATGGCGTCGACGCCCGAGGCGGCGAAGTTCTTGATCTGGTCGAGTTGCTTGGCGACGTCGTTCTGCGCATCCTCCACCTGCAGTTCGACGCCGTCCATGCCCTTGGCCTGCTCAATCATGCCGTTGCGCAGCACGGTGAGAAAATTGTCGTCGAACAACGCCATCGACACGCCGATCTTGGCAGCAAAGGCGGACGAACTCATCAGCGCCGCGAACGCGACGCCCAAAAGCAGTTTTTTCATTTTATCTCTCCTCCACATTGGTGTCCGGCTGCACCGATCTACCCGGAATCCCCGATCTCGCAGGGAATTCTCTCCCGATTGCCATTTTCAGTTCCGGAAGGCATTTGCCTGAAACAGATCTTCCGGAACGAAAGAACCAAAATACTCAGTTGGTGAAATATTTATTCCATTTCGCGTGGGCGTCAAGCGAGATTTCGCTATGAGGAATGGATTTTCGGCATTTCGAGCGCTTTTAGACGGACGCTAACGCAAGCCAGGCCTGAAAGCGTTCTGATAGATTACATCATGTCTGCCGCCGATGACCGCGACGTCAGATGTTTTCCGGCAGATAAATGTCGAAGGGCAGAAAGGTCTGGCCCGGCGCATTCGCAGCGCCGGTCTCGATGGCGTGCGCCATCAGCCCGACAAGCTCGCGGCAAAGCGCTGCCAGAGGCGTCGAGATCACCATCGTCAGGAAACTATCCGCCAGCGCCGCGCGGGAGTCGGGCGTGATCTCGTTGCAGACGACCGCTGGCATCTCTGCCGGCTTTGCCTCCCTCAGCGCCGAGATCGCGCCTTCCATGCCGCCACCGGCAACATAGCAGCCGGCAAGATCGGGGTGGCGGGCCAGAAGCTCGATCATTGCATCATGCGTGATCTGGTTCGCTTCCAGATTGACCAACGTCTCGAGGAGAGTGAATTCCGGCGCCTGCTCGCGAAAAAAGGAGCGAAAACCGATCTCGCGAAGCTCGTGGCCGTGGAAGCGATGGCTGCCGACGAAGAGGGCGACCTTGCCAGGTCTCTTCGCGGCCTTCGAGATCATCCAGGCAGCGGTACGGCCGACCTTGCGATTGTCGAGGCCGACATAGCCCTCGCGAATACCGGACGCAAAGTCGGAAAGCAGGGAGAACACCGGTACGTCATTGGCTTTGAGCGCCTCGACGGCGACCGTCAGCGTCGGGTGATCAGGCCCGACCAGGGCGACGGCCCTGGATTTGGCGGCCAGCTTGCGCATCCGCTCGACGATCTCGTCCGGCGCCAGCGAAGCGGCGAAGTCGATGGTCGCCACGCCGCGAAAGCGCAGCGACTGCGATACCGCCAGTTCAAGCTCGCGGGCAAATTCACTGTAGAAGACGTCCTCCCGCCGCAACAGCAGGAACCCGAGCCGGTATTCGGGCAATTCATGGCGCATCCGCTGCTTGATCAGCCCGGCTGCGTGATAGCCGATGCTGGTGGCGGCCTCATAGACGCGGCGCGCGGTTTCCTCGCGCACCGGCAAGCGGTTGTTCAGCACCCGGTCGACGGTGGCAACGCTGACCCCCGAAATGCGTGCCAGGTCGGTGATCGTCGGCCGTTTCGCCATCGCTGCCTCGCTCTACTGTCCGGCTCCTTTTTACACCATTCTGATGGAAAATGATAGAAACTATCTTTGTGATATTGAGCCTATCAGAGCTCGGCGCTATTTTGAACGCTGACCGAATATGATCGAGGCCTCCGCCATGGTGGATATTGGACTCCGAACCGGGAACACGACCTCCGCAGCAGCGTCCCGACGCGACTACAGCCTGATCGGCCGCGACGCGAAGCTCGCCGTCGAGAGCGGGCTGGCGGCGGCCGAGTGGTATCACACCGACGTGCCGCGCAAGCAGATGAAGGAGCTGATGCAGCGCTCCGACGGCCCGGCGATCCGCGATACCATCATCTGGCTCGGCGCCATGATCCTCAGCGGCGCCGGCGCCGCCTGGTTCTGGGGCAGTTGGTGGTGCGTGCCGTTCTTCTTCGTCTACGGCGTCCTCTACGGTTCCTCCACCGATTCACGCTGGCACGAATGCGGCCACGGCACCGCCTTCAGGACGCAGTGGATGAACGACGTGGTCTATCAGATCGCCTGCTTCATGATCATGCGCAATCCGGTGACCTGGCGCTGGAGCCATACGCGCCACCATACCGATACCATCATCGTCGGCCGCGATCCGGAGATATCGGTGATGCGTCCGCCCGATCTGCTGCGCGTCGTGCTCAACTTCGTCGGCATTCTCGACGCCTGGCACGCGATGAGTGACATGCTGCGCAATGCAGCCGGCATCATCAGCCCGGCCGAAAGAACCTTCATTCCCGAGCAGGAGCAGCCGAAGGCAATTCGCATTGCCCGCATCTGGACGGCGATCTATGCCGCGACCGTCGCGCTGGCGGTTTATACCGGCTCGTTCCTGCCGCTGATGCTGGTCGGTCTGCCCAGGCTTTATGGTGCCTGGCATCATGTCATGGTCGGCCTGCTGCAGCATGGCGGCCTGGCTGAAAACGTCACCGATCACCGGCTCAACAGCCGCACCGTCTACATGAACCCGATAAGCCGCTTCATCTACTGGAACATGAACTACCACGTCGAACATCACATGTTTCCCATGGTGCCCTATCATGCGCTGCCCAGGCTGCATGAACTGATCAAGCACGATCTGCCGGCGCCGACGCCGTCCATCCTGGCCGGCTACCGCGAGATGATACCGGCTTTCCTGCGCCAGCTGCGCAATGAGGATTATTTCATCAAGCGCGAACTGCCGCCGACGGCGAGGTCCTATCGCGAGGATTTCCACAACGATAACGCTGCCGCTGCTGTGGCTGCCGAATGACAAGCCTATGCCGAGGGCGCCAAGAATTGGGGGGAGGCGTAAATGAGCGACTGGGTCGAGGCCTGTGACGCCGGGGACATAGACGAAGAGGACGTGATGCGCTTCGACCATGGCGGCCGCACCTTCGCCGTCTACCGCAGCCCCGACGACGAGTATTTCGCCACCGACGGGCTTTGCACACATGAGAAGGTGCATCTGGCCGACGGGCTGGTCATGGATGACATCATCGAATGCCCGAAGCATAATGGCCGCTTCAACTACAAGACAGGGGCTGCCAGGGGCGCGCCGGTCTGCGTCGATCTAAGAACTTATCCGGTCAAAGTCGACGCCGGCAAAGTCCTTGTCCGGATCGGTTGATGATGACGAAGGGAATGGTCATCATCGGCGCCGGCGAATGCGGCGGGCGCGCTGCCCTTGCGCTGCGCGAACTCGACTATGATGGCCCGGTGACGCTGGTCGGCGACGAGCCGCATCTTCCCTATGAGCGGCCGCCGCTGTCGAAAGACGCGATGGTCGCCGACGCGCCCCTGATCAAGGCGATCGCCAGTGAGGCGGTCCTGGCCGAAAGATCGATCAGGCATATCCATTCGCTTCAGGCTGTGGCGATCGACCGCGCGGCGCATGTCGTGCGCCTCTCCGACGGTTCCGTCCTGACCTATGACAAGCTCCTGCTGGCGACCGGTTCGGTGCCGCGCAAGCTGCCGATGCCGGGCCTTGACGGGCGCTGCGTCTATCTGCGGACCTTCAACGACGCGCTGGCCATTCGCGCCCATCTCAGCGCCGGAAATCGCATCGCCATCATTGGCGGCGGCTTCATCGGGCTTGAGCTTGCCGCGGCGGCACGCAGACTGGGTGCGGCGGTCACAGTTATCGAGGCGCAGCCGCGCATTCTGATGCGCGGCGTGCCGGCCGAGATCGCCGAGATCATCCATCAGGCGCATGAAGCCGAAGGCGTCAAAATCCTGTGCGGCAAGGGCATCGCCGCCATTGCCGATGACGGCGCCGAAGTGCGCATCGCGCTTGCCGGTGGACACGACATTGTCGCCGATCTTGCCGTGATCGGCATCGGCGCCGTTCCGGTGACCGGACTTGCCGCGGAGGCGGGGCTGTTCATCGACAATGGCATCGCGGTCGACGCCGAGCTTCGCACCAGCGACCCCGATATCTTTGCCGCCGGCGATTGCTGCTCGTTTCCGCTCGCCATCTATGGCGGCCGGCGCGTGCGGCTCGAAGCTTGGCGCAATGCGCAGGAGCAGGGCGCGCTCGCCGCCAGGAACATGCTTGGCGCCGGCGAGGCGCATGCGGCGGTGCCGTGGTTCTGGTCGGATCAGTACGGCCTGACCTTGCAGATCGCCGGCCTGTCGGACGAAGGCCGCAGCATTGTGCGCCGCGATCTCGGCGACGGCGCCTTCATCCTGTTCCACCTCGCCGAGGACGGCAGGCTGGTTGCGGCAAGCGGCATTGGCCCCGGCAACGCGGTCGCGCGCGACGTAAGGCTGGCCGAGATGCTGATTGCAAAGCAGGCAAAGCCGGCGCCGGAAGCGCTAGGCTCGCAAACGATCAAGCTGAAGTCGCTGCTGGCGGCTTGATCCGCCGCGTGGATAGTTGGCCGAACGCGTTCGGCTAAAACAGCGCCTTCAGCTCCGGCAGCTTGTCGTTGACCAGCCAGCCATAGTAATTTTCCTCCGGCAGCTTTTCCGGCTCGCCCGCGGCGCGGCGCTTGTCGTTCTCGGCTTTCAGCGCATAGGCACGCTGTTCGGGATTGCCGACATTGTAGAGCGTCGACGTGATGCCGGGATTGCCTGAGATGTCGAAGCCGGCAATGCTTTCATAGGCGTCGATCGACTTCCGGATTGTCGCCGCGACATAAGGCAGGGTCAGGTCAGGGTCCATGATGGTCTTGTAGACCGCGTTCGGGTCGCCGACGTCGAGTTCCGGCAGGCCGGAAACCTTGTGCACGAGATCGCTCATCTGCAGCGCCGTCAGCGGATTGAGCTGGCCAAGGCCAAAAGTCTGGCCGGCATAATAAGGTTGGAAGAAAGTGGCGCCGAAGCGGTCGTTGGGAAAGCTCTCGCCGTTGACGGTTTTGCCGCGGAACGACCGGTTCCACACCTGTTCGCGGCACTCCCAAAGATCGTAGCTGTCGGACTTCCCATCGCATTTCGCAAATTGGGGCCGTCGCACGAAATCGGTGATGTCCTCGCCATCATAGGCAAAGGAGAGCTTGCTCGACAGATACGAGATCGCCTTGACGTAATAGGTCTGCAGCCGGTCATAGGCATCGACATTATAGGTATGCTCGCCGACGACGGCTCCAACGATATGCATTGGGTCGATGCCATAGGCCGCGGCTGCCTGCTTGATCTTGCCGCGCAGTTCGGCATCGTTCTGGAGCAGCGCAAAGACTTTTCGGTATTTCGCCTGGAACGTGCTGTTGGTCGCCTGGGTGCGCCGGCTCGATGCGCCCGGTATGTCGGGCTGCTCGGTGTTGCGGTTGCCCGGCGGCACCATCGTTGCCGCTTGCGCGGCGAACATGGCTGCCGCCAGCGTCAGCCCCAAAATGACGAGGATCAGTTTTTTCATGCGCCGCCGCCCAAATAATCGCCGGCAAACTAGGTAATGCTCCACCGGGAGTCGAGAGACGCCTGCACCGGACGGGACGAAAGCTTGCCGGATGCTTCCATTTGGCCACACATCGGGGAGGCCGGGCCGACTTAAGCGGAGACCGGGAGCAATTCCCCGGCCTCTTCGAGGATGGAGCGTCTCCTACAGGATGAAACGCGACAAATCCGTGTTTCTGGAGAGGTCGCCGACGTGCTTCTCGACATAGGCGGCATCGATGGTCACCGAGGTGCCGTTGCGGTCCGGCGCGTCATAGGAGATATCGTCCAGCACCCGCTCCATCACCGTCTGCAGCCGCCTGGCGCCAATGTTCTCGACGCTGGCGTTGAGGTCCACGGCGATGCCGGCCAACGAATCGATCGCGTCATCGGTGAAGACCAGGTCGACGCCTTCGGTCTTCATCAGCGCGATATACTGCTTGATCAGGCTGGCTTCGGTCTCGGTGAGGATGCGGACGAAATCGTCCTTCTCAAGCGCCCGCAGCTCGACGCGGATCGGCAGGCGGCCCTGCAATTCCGGCAGCAGGTCGGAGGGCTTGGCGACGTGGAACGCGCCCGAGGCGATGAACAGGATGTGGTCGGTCTTCACCGGTCCGTATTTGGTCGCAACCGTGGTGCCTTCGACCAGCGGCAGCAGGTCGCGCTGCACGCCTTCACGCGAAACACCGGCACCGATGCCGCCTTCGCGCGAGGCGATTTTGTCGATCTCGTCAAGAAAGACGATGCCGTCATTCTCGGTCGATTCGAGTGCCCTGCGCACCACTTCGTCCTGATCGAGCAGCTTGTCGGACTCGTCGCCGATCAACAGCCCGTAGGACTCCTTGACCGTCGTCTTGCGCAACTTGGTCTTCTTGCCGCCCATCGCCTTCGACAGCATGTCGTTGATATTGAGCACGCCGATATTGGCGCCCGGCATGCCGGGGATCTCGAAGCCGGGCATGCCGCCATTGCCGGTATCGGCCACTTCGATCTCGATCTCCTTGTTGTCGAGTTCGCCGTCGCGCAGCTTCTTGCGGAAACTGTCGCGGGTGGCCGGGCTTGCCGTCTTGCCGACGAGGGCTTCGAGCACCCTTTCCTCGGCGTTGATGTGGGCACGCGCCTTGACGTCCTCGCGCATCTTCTCGCGCACCAGCCCGATGGCGATCTCGACCAGATCGCGGATGATCTGCTCGACATCGCGGCCGACATAGCCGACCTCCGTAAACTTGGTGGCTTCGACCTTGACGAAAGGCGCACCGGCAAGGCGCGCCAGGCGGCGCGATATCTCGGTCTTGCCGACACCGGTCGGGCCGATCATCAGGATGTTCTTCGGCATCACCTCTTCGCGCATCTGGCCCTCGAGCTGCTGGCGGCGCCAGCGGTTGCGCAAGGCAATCGCCACGGCGCGCTTGGCGTCTTTCTGGCCGATGATGAAGCGGTCGAGTTCCGAAACGATTTCGCGGGGAGAGAAGGTGCTCATGTCACTAAATTCCACTTTGCCACTGCCGAATGGACTCGAACGGATGCAGCAGCATGATCACGTTGAGTGTCAGATTGTCCCGGATGAGATAGCCGACACCGAATTCGAAGATGAGGGCGAGGGTTACGATCACCCATATAGGAAGCCTTCGCGCCATGACAAACCCCAGCACCATGGCCAACGTGTCGGACACCGAATTGATGATGCTGTCGCCATAATAGTCGAGCGAGATCGTGCCGGCGCGGTAGCGATCGATGATGAAAGGGCTGTTCTCAAGCAGTTCCCAGCCGCCCTCCACCACCACCGCAAAGGCCAGCCTGAGCCCGATCGGCGAGCGCGGGAAAAGGCACCACGCCAGCGCATAGAACAGGAAGCCGTGAATGATGTGCGAGAAGCTGTACCAGTCGGAAATATGCTGGGAATTTTCCGAGCTCTGCACGATGCCATGCCACAGCTTGACGTAGCCGCAGGTGCAAATCGGCGTCCGCCCCATGCCGTAGAGGACCCCTGCCTGGAAGATGACCAGGCCGAGAACCAGCAGAAGCCCCATTCGCCAGCTGTCTTCGTAGGCCGAGACGGTTTTGTCGCTGGATACGCTCATGCTGCTATTGCCCCTCTTCTGCGTTACCCTGTTCGGCATCACCCTGTTCGGCATCACCCTCTGGGGCATCAATCGCCATCAGCACGGCATCGCCATATTCCGACTTCCTGCGATCGATAGCCGTGAAACCGGCCTTTTCATAGGCACGGATAGCCCGTGCATTGGCGGGATCCGGGTCGATGATGACGCGCGGCGCACCTTCCTCGAAAAGCTGTTTGACGAACTGCCGGACGATCGCCGAGCCGTGGCCGATCCCGACAAGCCCCGGCACGCCGATCGACAGATCGATGCCGAGCGTGCCGAACGGCTGGTCTCTATAGGGATGGCCGTCCTCCAGATGCGGATCGTAGCTCTGCAAATAGCCGAAGGGCTTTCCGTCGAGCTCGATAATCAGCGGCTCGACCGAAATGCTGTCGATATGTTCGCGGATCTCCGCGATCTCGGCCTCTGGATCGTTCCACCATTCGGCGACATGCGGCTCGGCAAGCCAGCCGGCGATCATCGGCAGGTCCCTCTCGGTCACCGGCCGAAAACCATAGCGGAGGCTCCGCTCAGGCGGCATCGAGGGTTTCGACGACGAAGCTGTTGTTGGTGTAGACGCAAATGTCTGACGCGATCTGCATCGCCTTGCGGGCGATCTCCTCTGCGCCCTTGTCGCTATCTATCAGCGCGCGTGCCGCTGCCAGCGCGTAATTGCCGCCCGAGCCGATCGCCATGACGCCAAATTCGGGCTCCAGCACGTCGCCGGTGCCGGTCAGCGCCAGCGACACCGACTTGTCGGCCACCAGCATCATCGCTTCCAGCCGCCGCAAATAGCGGTCGGTGCGCCAGTCCTTGGCGAGCTCGACGCAGGCGCGTGTCAGCTGGTCGGGATATTGTTCGAGCTTGGCTTCGAGCCGCTCGAGCAGAGTGAAGGCATCGGCGGTGGCGCCGGCGAAGCCGGCGATGACGTTGCCGCCCTTGCCGATGCGGCGTACCTTCTTGGCGTTGCCTTTCATGATGGTCTGGCCGAGGCTGACCTGGCCGTCGCCCGCGATCACCACCTTGCCGCCCTTGCGCACGGTCAGGATGGTCGTGGCATGCATGGTCAGTTCATTCGACATTTTCTGCTCCGATAAGCACCGATCCCATCGAGGCGATCGGCGCGTTACGAGTGACTTGATCGGCCATATGTATGCATAGGCCGGACGATTGCAAACCGGCCATCCGCCGGGCCGGATAGTGCTCCGCAGCGGTAACTGGCAATCGCCGGATCATGCTGCTAGAAGGCTTTCGTTTTCAGGCATGTGAACGCCTGAATCGTGCAAATCTGAGACAAGGATGAGGTCATGGCGCCCCGTTCCGCCGAGATAAGCCGCAAGACCAAGGAAACCGACATCTCCGTGTCGGTTCAGGTCGACGGCTCGGGCAAATCCGACATTTCGACGGGCGTCGGCTTCTTCGACCATATGCTGGACCAGTTGTCGCGCCATTCGCTGATCGACATGACGGTGAAGGCCAAGGGCGACCTGCACATAGACGACCACCACACGGTCGAGGATACTGGTATCGCGCTTGGGCAGGCGCTGGCCACGGCATTGGGCGAGCGGCGCGGCATCATGCGCTACGCGTCGATCGATCTTGCCATGGACGAGACACTGACGCGGGCGGCAATCGATGTCTCCGGCCGGCCTTTTCTGGTCTGGAATGTTTCATTCTCGTCGCCGAAGATCGGTACGTTCGACACCGAGCTGGTGCGCGAATTCTTCCACGCGCTGGCGCAGAATGCCGGCATCACGCTGCATGTCACCAATTATTACGGCGCCAACAACCACCACATCGCTGAGACCTGCTTCAAGGCCGTGGCGCGTGTGTTGCGTTCGGCACTTGAGCGCGACCCGCGCCAGCCGGATGCGGTTCCCTCCACCAAGGGATCCCTGAAAGGGTAACGCCATGGCCATCTATGTCGTGATGGAGCCGCCAGGCCGCAGCGAAAGCGTGGACGCCACCTTTGTGCGCGATGGCTTTGCCTGGCTCGGCTTCCTGGTACCCCCGCTGTGGCTGGCCTGGCACCGGCTGTGGGTCGAGGCGGCATTGGCCTTTGTCGCCATGGGGCTGCTGTCGATGCTGGGCGAAAGGCTGGGCCAGGAAACAGCCGGCTCGCTTTTATCCCTGCTTGTCATGCTCTTTGTCGGACTGGAAGGGCAGGGCTTGCGGATCGCAGCCCTGCGCCGTCGCGGCTGGCATGAATGGGGCGTGGTCGAGGCCGACAGGCTCGACGACGCCGACATCCGCTATGCATTGGAAGCCGAAGCCCAGTCGGATGAACAACCGCCGGTGCAACGCATCGTTCCGGACGCAGCACTTGCCCGGCCGGCGCAGATGGGCATGGCGCTGGGGCTGAACCATATTCCGGGAAAGCCCTGAGATGCGGGTCGCGATCATCGACTACGGGTCGGGCAATCTGCGCTCGGCCGCCAAGGCCTTCGAGCGCGCCGCGCATGAAGCCGGCATTGCCGCCGCGATCGAACTCACCGCCGATGCCGAGCGGGTCAGGACCGCCGACCGCATCGTCCTGCCCGGCGTCGGCGCCTATGCCGATTGCGCCGCTGGACTGCGCGCGGTCGCCGGCATGTGGGAAGCGGTGGAGGAGGCGGCGATCGCCAAGGCTCGGCCGTTCCTTGGCATCTGCGTCGGCATGCAGCTGATGTCGGAGCGAGGCCTGGAGAAGACCGTCACAAAGGGCTTTGGCTGGATCGCCGGCGACGTCAAGGAGATCACGCCGGCCGATCCGACACTGAAAATCCCGCAGATCGGCTGGAACACGATTGACCTGAAGCGCAAGCATCCGCTGTTTTCCGGCATTGCGACGGGCGGCAAGGGACTGCACGCCTATTTCGTCCACTCCTACCATCTCGACGCACGGAAGGAGGATGAGGTGCTGGCGGTTGCCGACTATGGCGGCCCGGTAACGGCCGCTGTCGCCCGCGACAACCTTGCCGGAACGCAATTCCACCCCGAGAAGAGCCAGGCGCTGGGCCTGGCGCTGATCACCAATTTCCTAGGCTGGAGGCCCTGAATCATGAGCAAGAAGGGCTATTGGATGGCAATGGTCGATGTCCACGATCCCGAGATCTACAAGCAGTACATCGAGGCCAATGCCGCGGCTTTCGCGAAATACGGCGCGACGTTCCCGGTGCGCGCCGGGCGGTATACCAGCCCGGAAGGGCCGACAGGCAATCGCCACGTGCTGGTGGAATTCGAATCCTATGAAAAGGCGATGGAATGCTACGGCTCGCCTGAGTACCAGGAGGCCTTGAAGTACAGGCTCGCCGGCTCGACCGGCCACTTTGTCATCGTCGAAGGCGCCTGAAGGTGTTTCTGTTTCCGGCGATAGACCTCAAGGACGGCAAATGCGTGCGCCTCCGGCATGGCGACATGGCGACCGCGACGATCTACAATGACGATCCCGCGGCTCAGGCACGCGCCTTCGAAGAGCAGGGCTTCGAATGGCTGCACGTCGTCGACCTCAACGGCGCCTTCAAGGGCCAGAGCGTCAACAGCGCGGCGGTCGGCGCCATCCTCAAGGCGACGAACAATCCGGTGCAGCTCGGCGGCGGCATCCGCACCCTGGCGCAAATCGAGGACTGGCTCGACCGTGGGCTGGCCCGCGTCATTCTTGGCACCGTGGCGGTGCGCGATCCGGATCTGGTCAGGCAGGCGTGCAAGGCGTTCCCGGGCAAGATCGCCGTCGGCATCGACGCCAAGGGCGGCAAGGTCGCGGTCGAAGGCTGGGCCGAGGCATCGAGCCTCGGCGTCATCGAACTGGCGAGGAAATTCGAAGGCGCCGGCGTTGCTGCCATCATCTACACCGACATCGATCGCGACGGGGTGCTGACCGGCATCAACTGGGACGCCACCATCGATCTCGCCGAGGCGGTTTCGATCCCGGTCATCGCCTCGGGCGGGCTCGCCTCGATCGCCGACATCGTGCGCATGACCATGCCCGATGCGCAGAAGCTCGAAGGCGCGATCTCTGGCCGCGCGCTCTACGACGGCCGCATCGATCCGGTCGAGGCACTGGCGATCCTGCGCGGCAAACCGATGGCAGGGGCGTCATCATGAAAGTCTCGATTATCCTCGCTCCCTACGACAGCGGGCACTATCACGAAGGGTGTGGCGAGGGGCCGGACGCCATCATCGGCGGGGGGCTCGTCGAAGCCCTGACCGTGGCTGGCCATGATGTTACCGTCGAAGATATCGGCAAGGTCGGAGACGAGCAGGGGCGCGAAATTGCAACCGGCTTCGCCGTCTGCAACGCCGTCGCGGCCAAGGTCGGCCTCGCCCGCGACGGAGGAGGCTTCCCCATTGTCCTTGCTGGAAATTGCCTGACCGCCGTCGGTGCGGTCGCCGGTGAAGTTGCGGATTCGATCATCTGGATCGACCAGCATGGCGATCTCAACACGCCGGAGACGTCCGCCTACGGCTTTCTCGAGGGCATGGCGCTGGCGGCGACGCTCGGGCTCTGCTGGCGTCCGATGGCGGCAGCGATTCCGGGGTTCCGGCCGATAGACCCGGCGCGCTGCATCCTGATCGATGCCCGCGACCTCGATCCCGACGAAAAGCGCCTGCTGGAAACTTTGCCGATCATGCGCACCGAATGTGCCGGTGCACTCGATAGAGTCGGAAAGCTCACAGCGGCAGGGGCTGTGCGGGCACATCTGCATCTCGACCTGGATGTCCTCGATCCGGATGTGTTGCAGGTGAACCGCTACGCGCATCCGGGCGGCCCGAGCCCGGAACAGCTACGGCAGCTTGCCTGCGGACTGGCCAGGTCAATCCCGATCGTCGGCGTGACGCTCTCGGCCTACGACCCGGCCTTTGATTCCCAGGCCGAGGTTCCGCCCATCGTCGGCCAGCTGCTTGTCGATTTTCTTGCGGCGATCGAGAGGATCTGATGCTGAAAGCCCGCGTCATCCCCTGTCTCGACGTCAAGAACGGCCGCGTCGTCAAGGGCGTCAATTTCGTCGACCTGGTCGATGCCGGCGATCCCGTCGAAGCGGCAAAAGCCTATGATGCGGCCGGCGCCGACGAGCTCTGCTTTCTCGACATCACCGCCTCGTCGGAAAACCGCGAGACCATTTTCGATGTCATCGCCCGCACCGCCGAACAATGTTTCATGCCGCTGACCGTTGGCGGTGGCGTCCGTCAGGTCGCCGACATCAGGAAGCTGCTTTTGGCCGGCGCCGACAAGGTGTCGATCAATACGGCGGCGGTGAAGACCCCAGATTTTGTCGCCGAGGCTGCCGACAAATTCGGCAACCAGTGCATCGTCGTCGCCATCGATGCCAAGAAAGTGTCCGCTGCGAGCGAGGCTGATCGCTGGGAGATATTCACCCATGGCGGCCGCGAGAAGACCGGCATCGATGCCGTCGAGTTCGCTCGGCGAGTGGTCGATCTCGGCGCCGGCGAGATCCTGCTGACATCGATGGACCGCGACGGCACCAAGGCCGGCTACGACATAGCCCTAACCCGCGCGGTCGCCGACGCCGTACGCGTGCCGGTTATCGCTTCCGGCGGCGTCGGCACGCTCGACCACCTGGTCGAAGGCATTCGCGATGGCCATGCCGGCGCGGTGCTGGCGGCGTCGATCTTCCATTTCGGCACCTACAGCATCGCCGAGGCTAAGCTGCATATGGCTCAGGCCGGACTGCCGATGCGGCTGGACTCGCCGGGTAATCGGTCCTAGAGCCTTTCCGGCTAAGAAGAGGCTGTAAACGCCGTCATGACTGAGTTCTCGCTCTCCGATCTGGAGAAGATCATTGGCGAACGCGCACGTTCCGGCGATCCGGATTCGTGGACGGCCAAGCTCTTTCAGCGCGGCATGAGCAAGGCAGCGCAGAAACTCGGCGAAGAGGCGGTCGAAACGGTGATCGCAGCCGTCAGCGCCGACAGGGCCGCGCTTGTTTCGGAAAGCGCCGATCTCATTTATCATTGGCTTGTCGTTCTTGGCGTAGCGGGCATTCCGCTGAGCGATGTGCTCAACGAGCTTGAACGCCGCACCGGTCGTTCGGGCATCGCCGAAAAGGCGTCTCGGCTGGACCGGGGCTGATCGCTGCGGAGGAACTCGATGGACCAGCTCGCTCCTACCGAGAAGTATTCACCCTATCGTTTCTTCTCGGCCGAGCAATGGTCGCGGTTCCGCGCCGATACGCCGATGACGCTGACCGCAGACGAGATCCATCGTCTGCGGTCGCTGAACGATCCGGTCGATCTCCACGAGGTCGAGCGCATTTACCTTTCGATGTCACGGCTGTTGTCGGCCCATGTCGAAGCCAGTCAACTCCTGTTCAGGCAACGCCAGGTCTTCTTCAACGCGCTGGACGTGGCCAAGACACCGTTCATCATCGGCATTGCCGGTTCCGTGGCGGTCGGCAAATCGACCACGGCGCGCGTCCTAAAGGAGCTGCTGGCGCGCTGGCCGTCGAGTCCCAAGGTCGACCTGGTCACCACCGACGGTTTCCTGCTGCCGAACGAAGTACTGCGCCGCAACAATCTGATGGAGCGCAAGGGCTTTCCCGACAGCTACGACGTCGGCGCGCTGCTGCGCTTCCTGTCCGGCATCAAATCGGCGCAGCGTAACGTCCTCGCGCCAGTCTATTCGCACCTGACCTATGACGTCATTCCGGGCGAGTTCCAGACCATTGACCGGCCGGACATCCTGATTTTCGAAGGCATCAATGTCCTGCAGCCGGGCAAGCTGCCGAAGGACGGCAAGATCGTGCCTTTCCTGTCGGATTTCTTCGATTTCGCCATCTATATCGATGCCGAGGAGGTGCTGATCCATCACTGGTATATCGCCCGCTTCATGCGGCTGCGCGAAACCGCCTTCCGCGACCCGGCTTCCTTCTTCCATCGCTATTCGCAACTTTCCGAGGATGCGGCCCGCGCCATCGCCGAGGGCCTGTGGACCAACATCAATCTGAAGAATTTGCGCGAGAATATATTGCCGACCCGCGCCCGAGCCGATCTCATCCTGCGCAAGGGCGCCAACCATCTGGTCGAGGAAGTGGCGCTCCGAAAACTTTGAAATCCTGAGGCATTCCTTAAAGTCATCTTAACCCAGTCTTCCTATTGTCGGGCTTGATCTGCGGGCTCGGCAAACAATGAATGCGCCATTCCTAAATATTGATCGGCCGGCAGCTGGCCGCGCCGCACGTCCGGGCAGCGGCGCCGCAACGATTGCCCTGATCGTGCCGGTCCACAATGAGGAAGGCGCGATTGCCCCCTTCCTGAAGGCCGTGTGTGAAAGCACTGCTCCGCTGAAGGACAAAGGCGTTGCCCTCGAGTTCATCTTCGTCAACGACGGCAGCAGCGATACGACGCTCGAAAAGCTGATCGAAGCTCAACAAACCGATCCACGCATCCACGTAATCGACCTTTCGCGCAATTTCGGCAAGGAAGCGGCGATGACCGCGGGTCTCGACAGCTGCGATGCCGATGCAGCGATTCCGATGGATGTCGATATGCAGGATCCGCCGCATGTCATTCCGCTGCTTGTGGAAAAGTGGCGCGAGGGTTTCGAGGTCGTTCTGGCCAAGCGAGCCAACCGGTCGAGCGACAGTTTTCTCAAGCAGCGCTCCGCCTCGATGTTCTACCGCGTTCACAACTGGATCGCGCAGCAGAAGATCCCGCACGATGTCGGCGACTTCCGTTTGATCGACCGTCAGGTCATCCAGGCGCTGCGGTCTTTGCCCGAACGCCGTCGTTTCATGAAGGGCCTGTTCGCCTGGGTCGGGTTCCGCACCGCAAGCGTCGAATATGTCCGCGATCAGCGCATCGCCGGCCAGTCGAAATTCTCCGGCTGGAAGCTGTGGAACTTCGCGCTCGAAGGCATTACCAGCTTCTCCACCGCTCCGCTTGAAATCTGGACCTATGTCGGCGCAACGATTTCCGCACTGTCGTTCCTCTACGGCCTGCTGATCGTCGCCAAGACAATGATCTTTGGCGTTGATGTTCCCGGCTACGCCTCGCTGCTGGTCAGTGTTCTTTTCCTTGGCGGCATCCAGTTACTCGGCATCGGCATCATCGGACAGTACCTCGGCAGGGTCTACGCGGAGATCAAGCAGCGTCCGATCTACATTGTGCGCCGCAAATATGAGGGAATGAGCTGATGGAGCTCGACGCCTACCGACAGATGGCCGCCACCGAAGACGAGCATTGGTGGTTCTGCGGGCGTCGCGCCATCGCAGAGGCGGTCATTCGCAGCATCGACCTGCCCGAAAAGGCGCGCATCGTCGAGATCGGCGCCGGCACCGGCGGCAACATCCGGATGCTGGAGCAGTTCGGCGCCGTGACGGCAGTCGAGATGAGCGATCTCGCACGCAGGATTGCCTGGGGAAAGACCGGCCGCGACTTCCTTGCCGGACATCTGCCGGACAACATTCCTGTCACGCCGCAAAGCTGCGACCTGGTTTGCCTGTTCGACGTGCTGGAACATGTCGCCGAAGACGAGGCGTCGCTTGCCGCTATCCGCCAGATGCTGAAACCAGCCGGCAGCGTCATCCTTACGGTGCCCGCACACCAATGGTTGTGGAGCACGCATGATGTGGGGCTGCATCATATGCGGCGCTATTCACGCAATCTGCTGCGTGAACGAATTGAAAGGGCTGGTTTCACGATCGACCGGCTGAGCTACACAAATGCCGCACTCTTTCCTGTAGCGGCGCTGGCACGGCTGGTGGACAGGTTGCGCAAGTCGGCCTTGCCAGCCGGCCATGCCACGCCGCCGAAACCACTGAATGCGGCGATGAAGGCAGTGTTTTCGGCGGAAGGCCGCATCATACCAAATGCAAGCCTGCCCTTCGGTGTTTCGCTGCTGGCGGTATTCCGCAAGGACGACGCCGTCGAAACCGGTCGCCTCGACGAGAAATTGGCAGCTTGACCGCGTAATGGGCACCGGCTCGTATCGTCGACTATCGCGCTTTGCGCTAATTGGCATTGCGTCGACGCTGATCTATGCCGTTTGTGCTTTCCTACTGTCGCGTGGGCAGGCAACGGCGGCCCTGCCGGCGGCGCTCACATCGTTTGCGGCCTACGCCGTTGCCGCGCTGTTCTCCTACACCGGACATAAATATTTCACCTTCACCTCGGGCGGCAGCCACGCGATGGAACTGCCCCGCTTCCTCCTGCTCACTGCTTCCGGCCTCGCTGTCGCGATCGCCCTGCCAGGGCTTTTGACCCAGATGCTCGGCGTCCCTGCCGCAGTCCCGATCCTGCTTACCTGCATTGCCGTGCCGGTCATCAACTATGTCGTCCTCGGGCGCTGGGTGTTTCGTGGTTTCTAGCGCGCGATCGCTCAGTGAACTGCTGCCCGGCGCCAACCGCTTCGCGCCGTTTGCGGGCGTAGCGGGTGCTCCGTTGCTGCTGGCCAGCCTGGTCGTCACATACGCCGTCTGGCTATCGACCGTTGCAATTCCGGCCAATGTCGACGTGTCGTGGCTTCTGGTTGTCTGCGACCGCCTGCTTGGCGGGGAGCGGCTCAACACGGACATCGTGGAGACCAACCCACCTTTCTCGATCTGGCTCTACATGCCGTTCATGCTGCTGGAAAAGCTCACTGACATACGTGCGGAATTCTGGCTGACGCTTGGCGTCGTTTGCCTGAGCCTGGCCAGTCTTTTCGTTTTCGTCCGCATTCTCGCGCGCGATGAACCGGTCTACCGGCAGCCCCATGCGCTGTGGGCGGCAGCGGCGGCCCTGTTTTTGATCCTCTGTTTCATGCCGGATCAATTCGGCCAACGCGAGCACTTCGCATTGATTGCCATTTTGCCTTGGCTGGCGTTGCAATGCACACGTCAGCGGACCCCGGATTTCAGCGCGGGCTCGCGCCTGGAGCACATGGTCGCGGGCTTCGGCGCGGCGGTCGTGGTCATCGTCAAGCCGCCCTATTTTGCGCTGGCCTTCATGTTGCCGTCACTCTGTCTTGCGGTTGAAAGGCGGTCGCTGAAACCGCTCTTCGTCGTGGAGAACGTGCTTGGCGCTGCGATCGTGGCCGCCTATGTCGCGTCCATCGCGCTCTTCGACCGCGCTTATGTCGGCGAAGTCCTGCCCTTGGTCAGAGAGGTCTATCTTCCGTTGAGGGCCTCTTCCGCCGATATGCTGGCAAACTGGCCAAAAGTGGTGCTGCTTCTGGCCGCCGCCACCGTGCTTGTGGCCGGCGGCCTGAGACAGACGAGCTGGGACGTCAGGATTCCGCTTCTGACCGCACTGGGGTTCATTCCGGCGTTCATCATCATGGGCAAGGGTTGGCCCAATCACGCGTTGCCGATGGTCGTTGTTGCAGCACTTGCATTTGGCATCCAGCTTGTGCGGTTCGGCACATTCCGCAGTGCAGGCTTCGTTCGTAAGGCCGCCCTGATCTTCGGTTGCGTGCTGGTGCTGCAAATAGCGGTCAGGGCACAGTACGCGGCGCTGACGACGGACGACGGCCCGATCGCCCGGTCTGTCGCCGCGATCCGCTCGACGGTCGAAACCCCGACCATCATGTCGATTGCCGACCAGATGCAGGTTGCCCATCCCCTCGCCAGGCTGGTCGACGGCAGGTTCATATCACGCCATCCGAGCGCCTGGGCGGTCTCCAACGCGGACACGCTCGCCCGCGTCACCGGCGATCTCGAACGGAGACGAGAACTTGAAAGCATCCGCGATCGGGTGATCGGCGAATACGCCGCCGAGATATCAGCGAAGAAGCCCGATATCGTGCTGTCAGGCTCGCCCGCGTGGACTGCCCTGATGCTGCAGGACAAGCGGATCGCTGCCGCTTTGGCCGACTATCGTCTGCTGCACGCCGAGCCGGAAATCACTGTCTATCTGCATTACACGGGGTCCGCACCGCTCCAAACCGATTGAGCAGAGGCTACCAGAAAACCATGGCACGGCTGGATCCAATCGCTCCGCTGAACGACATATGGCTCGAGCTCGAGAGCCTCGGTGCAACATCATGAGCGTCTCGAACGACATTGACGGCTTGAGCCGCTGGCCCGGCCGGGATATCGCAGCGTCGCTGCTTCCTAGCCGCAATGTCCTGGCCGTTGCCACAGTCATCGTCTTCTCGATCTTCTGGCAGCGGCGTTGGGGGACTGTTCCCGATACCAGCTGGCTGATCACGGTCTGCGAGCGTATGCTGTCCGGTGAGCGGCTTTACTCGCAAATCTATGAGACCAATCCTCCATTCAGCGTCTGGCTCTATCTGCCACCAGTGGCTGCGGCCAGAATGCTGGGCGCCGCGCCGGAAATCCTGGTTGAGGCCTGGACATACCTTGCCGTGCTTATCGGACTTTCGCTCTCGGGCGTGATCGTCAAGCGTGCGGGTTTCACCGAAACTGCATCATTGTTTGCACTGGGGCCGGCGTTTTGCGCAATGTTGGTGATCTTCCCCGGCAACGCCTTCAGCGAGCGGGAGCATATCGGCATGGCGCTTTTCATGCCGCTGCTGGCGCTTCATGCCTGGCGCGCGCGCAGAGATGCAGCTGCCCAACCAGGCCCGCGGCTTGCCTTACTCGCCGGCCTGTCGGGCAGCATTCTGCTGCTGGTCAAGCCCTACTATGCGATCATGGTGTTGGCGCCGGCGCTGGTCGTTGCAGTGCGCCGGCGCAGTCTGAAATCGATCTTCGCCCTGGAACACTGGGTCATTGGCGGCATCTGCGTTGTCTATCTCAGCACGGTCACGCTGATCCATCCGGAATTCATGCGCGATATCTATCCCCTCTTGGCCGATGTTTATGGAAAGATCGGCATCTTTTGGCCGATTGTGATCGGCTACGGTTTCTCGTGGTGTTTCCTTGTCTTCCTGATCTGGCGGCTGTGGCCTGCCATGCGGTTTCCAGAGCTGGCGGCGGTAGCGTTGGCGGCATCGATCGCCGGCATGTTTCCTCTGTTCTACCAAGCGAAAGGCTGGTCTTATCATGCCTATCCCGCGATCTTTTGCGCCGTGGCAGCCATTTTCTGCCTGCTGGCGGTGCCCAGGATCGTGCAGCAGCAGCCAAAGCTGTTGGCGTTCGTGACGGCTCCTTCGCGAGCTTGGGCACTGGCGGGGGTGGCAATCGCTTTCTTGCCGTACTGGAGCACCCAGAAACCAGGGCCGGCGCTGGTTGCCACCATTCGCGCCGCCACCGATCGGCCGACCGTAGCGTTGGTCAGTTCGGATATTTCCTCGGGACATCCGTTGAACCGCATGATCGATGGGCAGTTCGTTTCGACCCATGTCAGCGATTGGCTTGGAGCGTTCGCACTTTCCCTGTCCCGGCAGGCAGCCCTCTCGGGTGACACCGCCGAAGCCACGCGTTACCAGGCCATCATGGCGCGTTACGTCGAAAGCAAACGCGAAGAATTCGCGCGTCTGCGTCCGGATGTCGTCGTCTTCAAGAAAAACAACACAATGTGGACAAGCCAACTGATGGGGCGTTTTGGCTTCGACGCCATCCTGGCGCACTACCGCATTCTCGTCGAGGACGAGACCGAGCGCATCTATCTGCGCGA
The DNA here is from genome assembly GCF_040322615.1 of Mesorhizobium sp. M0119. Classification (NCBI taxonomy): domain Bacteria; kingdom Pseudomonadati; phylum Pseudomonadota; class Alphaproteobacteria; order Hyphomicrobiales; family Phyllobacteriaceae; genus Mesorhizobium; species Mesorhizobium sp. M0119. The sequence continues at coordinate 297,660 of NZ_JAMYTU010000002.1, read as the reverse complement.
TGATTATGTCCGCCCGGGCCACCGGCCACCCGAACAGCCTATTTCGGCACCGTCACCCGTCGCAGCGTCAGATTGATGCGGCCGCCATTCCTGAGCAATGCCGAGGTCGACGGGTAGATACGGTCGACGCCGTGAAAGCAGAGCCGCCCTTCGCCGCCAAGCACGACGACGTCGCCGCTCTTCAGCCTGAACGATTTGGTGGCGCCGTCGCGCGTCGTCTGACCGACCCGGAACAGGCAATCGTCGCCGAGCGACACCGAGACGACGGGCGCGGAGAAATCGCTCTCGTCGCGGTCCTGGTGAAGACCCATCTTGGCATCCTGCGAATAGAAATTGACCAGGCACGCCTCTGGCGGGTGCGCATAGGCAGCTACGTCCCGCCACAGTTCGAGCAGCATCTCCGGGATCGGCGGCCACGGCCTTCCGGTCACGGGGTGAGTCGGCTGGTAGCGATAGCCCTGCTCCTTGTCTGTGACCCAGCCAAGCGGGCCGCAATTGGTCATGCGCACGCTCATCTCCTTGCCGGTGCGCGGCATCGCCGGCACGAACAGTGGGGCCTCCTGCACGACCTGCCTGATGTCTTCCACCAGCACTTCCTGCATGGCGCGCGACAGGTAGCCGGGCATATGGCGGACGCCTTTGGGCAGTACGAGCATCGCGTCGCTTGATCCGTTGGTCTGGAGAAATCAGAATGCCACCGTCAAACGAAAACGGCGACCCCGAAAGCCGCCTCCGACGGTGGCTGCGCGCTTTAACCGGCGATCTGGAATCCGAAGCCGCTTCGGCTGTCAGTCATCCCCGACCCGGCCGCGCAGTTTCTTGATCGAACCGCGCCCGGCCTTGGTCTTCAGCCGTCTTTCGACCGCGCCCTTGGACGGCCTTGTCTTCTTGCGCGGCGGTGGTGGTGGTTCGGCGGCCTTGGCGACCAGTGCCGTCAGCCGCGCCCGGGCGTCCGCCCGGTTCTGCTCCTGGGTGCGGAAGCGTCCGGCTTCGATGACGATGACGCCGTCCTTGGTGGCGCGCTGGCCGGCGAGCTTGATGGTCCGTTCGCGCACACGCTCCGACAGGCCTGGAGCATTGGCGGCATCGAATCGCAATTGCACCGCCGTCGCCACCTTGTTGACGTTCTGGCCGCCCGGGCCCGACGAACGGATGAAGTCCTCGTGCAGGTCGCCCGGATTAATCACCGCATCGTCGGTGATGATGATCTTGTCGTCGGCGTTCATGCCGCAGTCATGGCGCGGCAGGCGAAAAAAGAAAAGGCCCGATCGAAGCCGGGCCTTGAAGCATCACCAGGGGCGACGGCTATTCAGCCGCTACCTGCATGCGTGGTGCAGCGCCGAGCACGGTGGCGTCGACATGGGCCTCGAACTTTTCGAAATTGTCGACGAACATGCCGACCAGCCTTGCCGCCTGCCGGTCATAGGCGGGCTTGTCGATCCAGGTCGATCTCGGGTCGAGAATGGCGCGGTCGACGCCGGCAACCGTCACCGGTACGTCGAAACCGAAATTGGCGTCGGTCCGGAAGTCGGCCGCTTTCAGCGAGCCGTCGAGCGCTGCCGCAAGCAGCGCCCGCGTTGCCTTGATCGGCATCCGCTTGCCGGTGCCGTAGGCGCCGCCGGTCCAGCCGGTATTGACCAGCCAGCAATCGACACCGTGGTGTGCGATGAGCTCGCGCAGCAGATTGCCGTATTCCGATGGATGCCGCGGCATGAACGGTGCGCCGAAGCATGTCGAAAATGTCGCTTCGGGTTCGGTAACGCCCTTCTCGGTCCCCGCCACCTTGGCGGTATAGCCGGAGAGGAAATGGTACATAGCCTGCGCCGGGGTCAGCCGCGCGATCGGCGGCATCACACCGAATGCATCGGCGGTCAGCATGATGATGTTTTTCGGGTGGCTGGCGCGCCCCGTCTTGCTGGCGTTGGGGATGAAGTGGAGCGGGTAGGCGCAGCGCGTGTTTTCGGTCAGCCCGCCGTCGTCGAAATCCGGCACGCGACCGGCGTCGAGCGCCACATTCTCCAGCACCGTGCCGAAGCGCTGGGTGGTGGCGAAGATCTCCGGCTCGGCTTCGGCCGAAAGCTTGATCGTCTTGGCATAGCAGCCGCCTTCGAAATTGAAGATGCCGTGCGGTCCCCAGCCATGCTCGTCATCGCCGACCAGCGTGCGCGACGGATCGGCCGACAACGTCGTCTTGCCGGTCCCGGAAAGGCCGAAGAAAACGGCCGCGTCGCCGGCCGGCCCTTCATTGGCCGAGCAATGCATCGGCATCACGCCTTTTGTCGGCAGCAGATAGTTGAGCACGGTGAACACCGACTTCTTCATCTCGCCGGCATAGGAGGTACCGCCAATCAACACGATCATGCGCGAAAGATCGACGGCAATCACCGTTTCGCCGCGCGTGCCGTGGCGGGCGGGATCGGCGCGGAACGACGGCAGGTCGATGATCGTCAAATCGGGCATGAAATGCTCGAGTTCGGCGGCTGCCGGTCGGATGAGCAGATTGCGGATGAACAAGGAGTGCCAGGCAAGCTCCGTGATCACCCTGGTTGGCAGCTTCAGCTCCTCGTCGGCACCGCCGACCAGGTCCTGCACATAAAGGTCCTTTTCAGCCGCATGGGCGCGAAAATCGGCAAGCAGCGTATCGAACTGTCCTGGCGAAATCGCCTTGTTGTTGTCCCACCATACATGCGGCGCCGTGCTTTCGTCGCGCACCACGAATTTGTCCCTGGGCGAGCGGCCCGTGTGCTGTCCGGTTTCGGCGGCAAGCGCGCCATGCGCGGTGAGTCGGGCCTCGCCACGGCGGATTGCCTCCTCGTAGAGCGCGGCCGCGCCGAAATTATAGCGCACCACGCCAGTGGTTCTCAGGCCGATCCGATCGATTGCGCATGCAGGATTGCGTTTGCCGGCTTCCGACATGGGTGTCCCTTCTTCGATTTACCGCGTCTTTACCGGCGAATTCCGGAACTCCCATTGCAGGAGCTAAAAAAGTCAAAACCAGAAAAGGCGAATGATATCAAATCATTAATCGATTTAAATATTTTGAAAGTTGTTTAAATCGTTTATATGTGCAAAAACACTGATGGTTGCCCAAAGGATTGGTGATGTTCATTCGTCCGAGGTGCAATTGTGGCCGCCGGCATGCCGCGCGTGACAGCGGATAGAGCCTATGCCACATTTTGTACCTAATTTGTCCTGCAAAAGCCCCTTCTCGACGAAAGAAGGGACAGCTCATGAGGGAGCCGCTTGAAATGGCAACAATCGCGCTTGTCGACGACGATCGCAACATTCTGACTTCGGTTTCGATCGCCCTCGAATCCGAGGGTTATCGGGTCGAAACCTACACGGATGGGGCGTCGGCGCTGGAGGGACTGGCGGCGCGCCCGCCGAACCTCGCCATCCTCGACATCAAGATGCCGCGCATGGACGGCATGGAGCTGCTGCGCCGGATGCGTCAGAAATCCGACCTGCCGGTAATCTTCCTGACCTCCAAGGACGATGAGATCGATGAACTGTTCGGCCTCAAGATGGGCGCCGACGACTTCATCCGCAAACCCTTCTCGCAGCGTCTTCTGGTCGAACGCGTCCGCGCCGTGCTGCGCCGCGCCAGCACCCGCGAGGCGGCGGCCAAGGCGCCCAACCAGCAGGCTCGGTCGCTTGAGCGCGGCCAGCTTGTCATGGACCAGGAGCGCCACACGTGCACCTGGAAGGGCGAGCCGGTGACGCTTACCGTCACCGAGTTCCTCATCCTGCATTCGCTGGCCCAGCGTCCGGGCGTCGTAAAAAGCCGTGATGCGCTGATGGATTCGGCTTATGATGAGCAGGTGTATGTCGATGATCGCACCATCGACAGTCACATCAAGCGGCTGCGCAAAAAGTTCAAGGCCGTCGATGATGACTTCGAAATGATCGAAACCCTTTACGGAGTCGGGTATCGGTTCCGCGAAGCATGAGTTAATGCATGTCGCCCAAAAGTGGTCCCGGTTTTTGGGACAACGACATGCATCAAAACGCTAATGCATGTCGCCCAAAAGTGGTCCCGGTTTTGGGGCAACGGCATGCATCAAACTAAAGACTGAGCGGGGGCTGCTATTCGATGGCAGTGCAAGTTGAGCGAGTGAGACGGTCGGGCGCCGCCAGGCGCCCGCCGCGGATTCTGCCCGCCTTCGTGTCGAAAATTACGGTGCCGATGCGCCGGTTTCTCGGCCATCACATCTTTTCCAGCCTGACGCGGCGCATCCTCTTTCTCAACCTTGCCGGCCTTGCGGTCCTGGTCACCGGCATTCTCTATCTCAACACCTTTCGCGACGGGCTGATCGACGCCCGTGTCGAGAGCCTGATGACTCAAGGCGAGATCATCGCCGGCGCGATCGCCGCCTCGGCGACGGTCGAGACCGATTCGATCAGCATCGATCCGGAGAAGCTGCTCGAGTTGCAGGCCGGCGAAAGCCTAGGCCCCGGCTCCGACCAGCTCGACAACCTCGATTTCCCGATCAATCCGGAGCGCGTGGCGCCGGTGCTCAGGCGATTGATCTCGCCGACGCGCACACGCGCCCGCATTTACGACCGCGACGCCAACCTGCTGCTCGATTCCCGCCATCTCTATTCGCGCGGCCAGATCCTTCGCTACGATCTGCCGCCGGTCGAAGAGGAACAGCCGGATCTTCTGGAGCGCATCCAGAAATTCGTCTTTGATTTCTTCCGCAACAAGCAGCTGCCCGTCTATCGCGAGCAGCCGGGTGGCAACGGTGCCGCGTTTCCGGAAGTGGTCAAGGCGCTTACCGGCAGTCCGTCGACGATCGTGCGGATCTCGGAGCAGGGCGAGCAGATCGTTTCAGTGGCGGTGCCGATCCAGCGCTTCCGTGCCGTTCTCGGCGTGCTGATGCTGTCGACCGAAGGCGGCGACATCGACAAGATCGTCGCGGCCGAGCGCAAGGCGATCCTGCGCGTGTTCGGCATTGCCGCCCTGGTTACCGCCATCCTGTCGATGCTGCTGGCCTCCACCATCGCCAACCCGCTGCGCCGGCTTTCCGCGGCGGCGGTCAGGGTTCGCCGCGGCGTCAAGAACCGTGAGGAAATCCCCGACTTCTCCGACCGCCAGGACGAGATCGGCAATCTGTCGATCGCCGTGCGCGACATGACCAATGCACTCTACGCCCGCATCGAGGCGATCGAAAGTTTTGCCGCGGATGTCTCGCACGAGTTGAAGAACCCGCTCACCTCGCTGCGCAGCGCGGTGGAAACATTGCCGCTGGCCAGGAACGACAATTCGCGTAGCCGGCTGATGGATATCATCCAGCACGATGTGAGGCGGCTTGACCGCTTGATCACCGATATTTCCGATGCCTCCCGTCTCGATGCCGAACTGGCGCGGGAAGACGCGGGAACCGTCGACCTGAAGAAGTTCATCACCGATCTGGTCGCCGTCTCGCGCGAGGCCACGCGCAACAAGAAGGCGGTCGAGATCGAATTCAAGGTCGCCAAACTGCCGCAGGGCGTGAAAGGCTACTTCGTCGTCGGCCATGATCTGAGGATCGGCCAGGTGATCACCAACCTGATCGAGAATGCCCGCTCGTTCGTCCCCGAAGAACGTGGCCACATCACCATATCGCTGGCGCGCGCCGGCAAGTTCAACATCGTCACCGTCGACGACAATGGGCCCGGCATCCGGGCCGATAACATCGATCGCATTTTCGAGCGGTTCTATACCGATCGGCCGGCCGGCGAGGCGTTCGGCCAGAACTCGGGCCTTGGCCTGTCCATATCCAGGCAGATCGTCGAAGCCCATGGCGGCACGCTGAGCGCCGAGAACATCCCGGGCACCAAGCCTGGCGAGATCAAGGGCGCGCGCTTCGTGGTAACGCTGCCGGCCGAAGGCTGACGGATGAATTCCAATCACGCCTGGTCCTATTGTGCAGCCTGAAAATATTCACGGCACCGCGATCCTGATAGGTGATCGCGGCATTCTCATCACCGGACCGTCCGGCTTGGGCAAGACGACGCTGGCGCTCGCCTTGATCGATCATTGCAGCCAGCGCGGGCTGTTTTCCCGGCTGATCGGCGATGACCAGCTCTATGCCGCCGATTGCGAGGGGCGGCTGGTCTGCCGCGCACCAGCCAGCATAGCCGGCCTCGTCGAGGTGCCGGGATTCGGCCCCAAGCCGATACAGTTCGAGCCAAGCTGCGTGATCGACCTCATTATCCGGCTGGTGCCAGCCGGCAAAATGGCCCGCTTCCAGGAAGACTGGAGCGAACTCGTTTTCGGCGTACCAGTGCCGCGCATCGATCTTGCCGGGCGCAATGTCGCGGCGGCCTTGCCGGCAGTGATGTCGCGCCTGTCGATTGCGCCTTTCCTGTGATCCGATTTCGATTTTTTGCTGCAATGCGTCAAATTGGCCTGGGCCGGCGCAATTTTGGGCTTGTCAACGGGCCTTGCGTCGACAAGATAGCGCTCCCGCCACCTGGAACGGTCGGCGAGCATAAAATGCGCCTGTGAAGCGGCCATGACGGGAGCCACCAAAGAATGATCGGACTCGTGCTTGTAACGCACGGTCAACTGGCCGCCGAGTTCCGCAATGCGGTGGAACATGTCGTTGGGCCACAAGACAATTTCGAGACCGTGGCGATCGGTGCCGACGACGATATGGAACAGCGCCGCCGCGACATTATCGACGCAGTCGGCCGCGTCGATACGGGATCAGGCGTCATCGTTTTGACCGACATGTTCGGCGGCACGCCCTCCAACCTCGCCATTTCAGTGATGGAATCCGGCCGTATCGAGGTCATTGCCGGCATGAACCTGCCGATGCTGATCAAGCTGTCCAGCGTTCGCAAAGGCGACAACATGACGGCCGCGCTGGATGAGGCGCAGGCTGCCGGCCGCAAATACATCAATGTCGCCAGTCAGCTCCTGAGCAGTAAATGAGTGCGCTGTTGCCGGAAAAGGACAAGATCGTTCGCGACTTTCCGATCGTCAACCAGCGCGGCCTGCACGCGCGCGCCTCTGCCAAGTTCGTTCAAATTGCCAGCGGCTTCAACGCCACGGTCCAGGTCGAGAAGGACGGGGTCAAGGTCGGCGGCACCTCGATCATGGGTCTGATGATGCTGGCGGCGAGCCCCGGTTATTCGATCCGCGTCACCGCCACCGGCCCGGAGGCCGAAGAGGTCATCGATGCGCTGGAGCAACTGGTTGCTTCCCGTTTTGGCGAGGAATGCTGACGTGTTGGTCGCCGCTTAAGACATGCACGGATAAAGATTTCTTTATATCCCATTGTCGTCCGACTCTCGATCTGCTAGTCAGGCCGGCAACTCGCGCCCTCCGGCACGCCTTCGGGGCGGGCGCGTCCCGCAATCAATTCGCATCGGAGCACTGCCATGACGGGTAGCAAGGACTATGTGGTCGCAGACATCGCGCTTGCCGGCTGGGGCCGCAAGGAGATCGAGATCGCCGAAACCGAAATGCCGGGCCTGATGGCCTGCCGCGAGGAATTCGGTGACAAAAAGCCGCTCAAGGGCGCGCGCATCACCGGCTCGCTGCACATGACCATCCAGACGGCGGTGCTGATCGAAACGCTTAAGGCGCTCGGCGCCGATATCCGCTGGGCTTCCTGCAACATCTTCTCGACCCAGGACCACGCTGCCGCGGCCATTGCCGAGGCCGGAATTCCGGTGTTTGCCGTCAAGGGCGAGACGCTGGAGGATTATTGGGTCTACACCGACAAGATCTTCCAGTGGGCCGATGGCGGCACCTCCAACATGATCCTCGACGACGGTGGCGATGCCACCATGTACATCCTGATCGGCGCCCGCGCCGAGGCCGGCGAGGATGTGCTGTCCAATCCGGGCAGCGAAGAGGAAGAGATCCTGTTTGCCCAGATCAAGAAGCGCATGCAGGCATCGCCCGGCTTCTTCACCAAGCAGAAGGAAGCGATCCGCGGCGTCACCGAAGAGACGACGACCGGCGTCAACCGGCTCTATCAGTTGCAGAAAAAAGGCCTGCTGCCGTTCCCGGCGATCAACGTCAATGATTCCGTCACCAAGTCGAAATTCGACAACAAATATGGCTGCAAGGAATCGCTTGTCGACGGCATTCGCCGCGGCACCGACACGATGATGGCCGGCAAGGTCGCGGTCGTCTGCGGCTATGGCGACGTCGGCAAGGGCTCGTCGGCTTCGCTCAAGGGCGCCGGCGCCCGCGTCAAGGTCACCGAGGTCGATCCGATCTGCGCGCTGCAGGCGGCGATGGACGGTTTCGAGGTGGTCACGCTCGAAGACGCAGCGCCGACGGCCGACATCGTCATCACCACCACCGGCAACAAGGACGTCGTTACCCTCGAACACATGCGCCTGATGAAGGACATGGTGATCGTCGGCAACATCGGTCACTTCGACAACGAGATCCAGGTGGCGTCGCTGCGCAACCTGAAATGGACCAACATCAAGCCGCAGGTGGATATGATCACCTTCCCGGACGGCAAGCGGATGATCCTTTTGTCGGAAGGCCGTCTGCTCAACCTCGGCAACGCCACCGGCCACCCGAGCTTCGTCATGTCGGCGTCCTTCACTAACCAGGTGTTGGCCCAGATCGAGCTGTACACCAAGCCCGGTCAGTACGAAAACCAGGTCTATGTCCTGCCGAAGCATCTCGACGAAAAGGTCGCGCGCCTGCATCTCGACAAGCTCGGTGCCCGCCTGACCGAACTGTCCGGCGAACAGGCCGCCTATATCGGCGTCACTCCGCAGGGACCGTTCAAGCCGGAACACTACCGCTATTAACCACGGCGAAACTTACCACTAGATATTGAAGCCGGGCGATTGACTTTTCGCCCGGCTTTATTTTTGCGCTGATTGATTCTTCACGCCGATTCGCGCAAGCGCTATGGTGCTGATTCGCGGTCCGGGGACGAGGCCCGGGCGCACGCATCAGGGCGGTCTTGCATTCAGGCGGCGAAGAGGACCAAGACATGCCGGGGGATAACCCGCCTTGCGCGGGACAGGCCGTTTCCGGCGGCCATAACGATTCAATCACGGGCTCCGCTGCCAGAGGCGGCAGCCTTTTATGGCGTGCCGGCAGCCGTGTCGGGGTGCTGCTTGCTTCTTCCGCGCTGGTTGGTCCGCTGCTTGGCTTTACTGCACATGCCCAAACCCGCGTGGCGCAAAAGGCCGGGCTGTCGGTCAGCACGGTCGAGGTCATGCAACTCGCCATGTTCGTCGGCGTCATGGGGGCGGCATTGCTATCGGCCATCTTTCTGATCCGCGAAAGGGCGCGCACCTCGGCGGAAAATGCCGAGCTCAGGACCCGCATCGCCGACGTTAATGCCGCGCTGCAGCGCTCGGAAGCGCTGCTCCATTCCCGCGATCAGCGCGTGGTCGTATGGGCCGCCGAGAACAAGAAACCAGAGCTTGTCGGGACATTGCCGATCGAGAGCGGCGCGCCAGAGGACCGGGCGGCCTTCCTGGCTTTCGGACGCTGGCTGATGCCGCGTTCGGCGGCCGCACTCGAACATGCCGTCGCAGCGCTGCGGGACAAGGCAAAGCCCTTCGATCTGGTCATCGAATCGCAGGCCGGCCAGCCGCTCGAGGTTCACGGCCGCAAGAGTGCGGCGCATGTATTAGTTCGCTTCGTCTCGCTGTCGGAGACACAGCGAAGCCAGGCCAGGCTGAAGATCGAGAACCAGCGCTTAGCCGCCGACCATGAGACGCTGATCGGCCTTCTGGATGCGCTCAAGATGCCATCATGGCTGCGCACCGTCGACGGGCGGCTGAAATGGGTCAACCGGGCCTATGCCGAAGCGGTCGAGGCCGAGAATGCCGAAGCGGCGGTCCGTGACGGCAAGGAATTCCTCGGCGGCCAGGCGCGCGACACGATCGCTGCGCAGCACAAGTCGCACCCCGTCTTCGAACAGGCGCTCTCCACGGTGATCGAAGGCGACCGGCGTATGTTTGCCGTGACCGACTTTGCCGGGGCGGATGGTTCGGCTGGTCTTGCCTGCGACATCAGCGCCATCGAGGCCATTCGCGGCGAGTATGAGCGGACCGTGCAGAGCCACGCCGATACGCTCGATCAGCTCAACACTGCCGTGGCGATTTTCGATACCGACGAGAAATTGCGGTTTTTCAATCAGGCGTTCCAGAAACTATGGGGCCTCGACAGCGGCTTCCTGCACAGCGCGCCGGACAACGCCTTGCTGCTCGATCGCCTGCGCAGCGAAGGCAAGATTGCCGAGCAGCCCGAATGGCGGCGCTGGAAAGAGAGCTTGCTCGGCGCTTACCGCGCGGTTGAATCGCAGGAGCATTGGTGGCATCTGCCGGACGGCAAGACCATTCGCGTCGTCGCCAACCCGCAGCCCAAGGGCGGCGTGACCTGGGTGTTCGAGAATTTGACCGAGAAGATGGACCTTGAAAGCCGCTACCAGACCGCCGTCCGGGTTCAGGGTGAGACGCTCGACAACCTTGCCGAAGGCGTCGCTGTGTTCGGTCCCGACGGCAGGCTGAGATTGTCCAACCCGGCCTTCGCGGCACTGTGGGGGCTGGATGCCGATGCCTCAAAACCCAACGTCCATGTCTCGACGATCCGCGACCTTTGCGACCGGCGTGCCGTCGACAGTCCGTGGGGCGGGTTCGTTGCCGCCATCACCGGCTTCGACGACGAGCGCCGCGACCGCCACGGCCAAACCGAATTGAACAACGGCACTGTTTTGCGCTACGCCGTCATCCCTTTGCCCAACGGCCAGGTGATGATGACCTTCGTCGACGTTACCGACAGCGTCAATGTCGAGCGGGCGCTGAAGGACAAGAATGAGGCGCTGCAAAAGTCCGACCAGATCAAGAATGAATTCGTGCAGCACGTCTCATATGAGCTGCGCTCGCCACTAACCAACATCATCGGCTTTACCGAGCTTCTTTCACTGCCGTCGACTGGTCCGCTGAACCAGAAGCAACGCGAATATATCGGGCATGTCGGCTCGTCCTCCTCGGTCCTTCTCACCATCGTCAACGACATCCTCGATCTGGCGACGGTGGATGCCGGCATCATGGAACTCGACATTTCCGAAGTTCACATCGATCGAACCATTACGGCCGCCGCCGAACTGGTCGCCGACCGGCTGGAGGAACATGCGATCAAGCTTAGGATCGACGCGGCTGCCGCGCCGAAAACCTTCCATGGCGACGAGATCCGCGTCCGTCAGATACTCTACAATCTGCTTAGCAATGCCGCCAATTACGCGCCGGAGGCGAGCACCATAACGCTCGCCTGCCGCCAGCTTGCCAACGGCGTGGAATTTTCCGTTCACGATGACGGTCCCGGCATGCCGCCGGACCTGCTTGACTCCGTGTTCCGGCGCTTCGAGCCGCGCACCAATGGCGGCCGCCGCCGTGGCGCCGGGCTCGGCCTGTCGATCGTCAAGAGCTTTGTCGAACTGCATGGCGGCAGCGTCCGCATCGAGACCGGCAGGGATAAGGGCACCACGGTTGTTTGCGCCTTTCCCGACACGCCGTCCGGCATCCGCGCGGCGGCCGAGTAGCGCGTTCGATGGCGGTATTGGTGCTGGAGCGTCTTCTCGCCGACGAGGCTGCGACGGCAAGGCTCGGCGAGGATCTCGCCATGTCGCTGCGCATCGGCGACGTGCTCGCTCTCAAGGGCGATCTCGGCGCCGGCAAATCGACCTTGGCACGGGCGCTGATCAGGGCATTGGCCGACGATGCCGGCCTCGACGTGCCGAGCCCGACCTTCACCCTGGTCCAGAGCTACGACGCGCGTGTGCCGGTCCATCATTTCGATCTCTACCGCCTGGGCACGGCATCCGAGCTGGACGAGATGGGCTTCGACGAGGCGCTGACGCAAGGGGCTGCACTGGTCGAATGGCCGGAGCGGGCAGAGGCATATTTGCCGAAAACCTCGGTGCTGGTCGAACTTCTCCAGCAGGGCGACGGCCGACTGGCGAGACTGTCGGGAGAGGGCGCCGCCTTCGAGCGCGCGGCGCGATCGCTGGCGATGCGCGATTTTCTCGGCCAGGCCGGTTGGGGCGAGGCGCAGCGGCGATATTTCATCGGCGATGCCTCGGCTCGCTCCTACGAGATCGTCACGCTTGCCGGCTTTCCGCCGCGCGTGCTGATGAACTCGCCAAGGCTGGTGCTCGGACCGCCAGTCCGCGACGGCAAACCCTATGCCGAGATCGCCCACACCGCGCAATCCGTTTCGGCTTTCGTGGCCATCGACCGGGCCTTGCGGGCCGGCGGTGTCAGCGTCCCGGAAATCCATGACCAGGACCTCGACCAGGGTTTTCTCCTGCTGGAACATCTCGGTTCCCAAGGGTTTCTGGACAAGCGCGGCCAGCCGGTGGCCGAGCGTTATGCGGCGGCGGCCGAACTGCTTGCCATGATGCACGGCAAAACATGGCCGGCCCGCATGCCGGCCGGCCCCGGCGTCTTCCACGAGGTGCCGCCTTTCGACCGCGACGCCATGATGATCGAGGCCGAATTGCTGGTCGACTGGTATGTCCCGGCGATATCAGGCGCTCCGCCAAGCGAGGCGCTGCGCGCCGGTTACCGCAGCGAATGGAATGCGGTGCTCGATCGGCTCGAAGGGCGCGAATACACGCTTATGTTGCGCGACTTCCATTCGCCCAACCTGATCTGGCGCGCTGACCGTTCCGGTCACGATCGCCTCGGCGTCGTCGATGTCCAGGACGCGCTGATCGGACCGTCCGCCTACGACGTCGCGTCGCTCGCCATGGACGCGCGCGTCACCATTTCACCCGAAATCGAAAAGCACACGCTCGCCGCCTATATCGCCGCGCGACGCGCCGCCGGCGCCTTCGACGAGAACGAATTCCGCGAAACCTATGCAATCATGGCCGCACAGCGCAATTCCAAGATCCTCGGCATTTTCGTGCGGCTCGAAAAACGTGACGGCAAGCCTTATTATCTGAAGCATCTGCCGCGTATCCGCGATTATCTTCGCCGGGCGCTGGCGCATCCGGCGCTGGCCGGGCTGCAGGATTTCTACATCGCCCACGGCTTGCTGGAGGAACGCTCGATTTGACGGCTAAGGATTTGGGCCTGAAGGCGTCGGATGAGCAGCCGATGCCGACGACCGCCATGGTGCTCGCCGCCGGGCTCGGCAAGCGCATGCGGCCGATCACCGACACCATGCCGAAGCCGCTGGTCAAGATCGCCGGCAAGACATTGCTCGACTGGGGGCTGGACTGCCTAGCCGAAGCCGGCGTCGCCAAGGCCGTCGTCAACGTCCATTACCTGCCGCAACAGATCGTGGACCATGTAGCCCGCCGCAGTGCGCCGAGAATCGTCATCTCGGATGAGAGCAGCGGCCTGCTCGACTCTGCCGGCGGTATCGTCAAGGCATTGCCCAGCTTAGGGGCGCCCTTCTATGTGCTTAACGCGGACACCTTCTGGATCGACAGCGGCGTTTCCAATGTCAGGCGACTTGCCCTTGCATGGGAGGGCGCGACAATGGACATTCTGCTGATGCTTGCGGATCTCCAGTCGGCAACCGGACATAGCGGCGGCACCGATTTCCTGATGGCGCCGGATGGCGCCTTGCGGCGTGCGAACAACGATCCGGCCGGCCTGATCTATGCCGGCGCCGCAATCATCCATCCGCGCATCTTCAAGGATGCGCCGGCCGGTCCACACTCTCTCAACGCCTATTTCGATGCGGCAATCGCCGCCGGCCGCCTGTTCGGCATGACGATGCGTGGCCACTGGATCACTGTCGGCACACCTGACGCGATCCCGCGGGCGGAAGCAGCGGTCGCCGCTGCGCTTGCCGGCACGCCCGATGCTCTTGCTGAGGCACCCGGCGCTCTTACCGAGTCGAAATGAGCGGCTCCCGCCGCGTTTTCTCGATCCCGCCCGGAGCGCCGTTCCTGCCGACGCTGGCCGAGGCGCTGCTTGCAGGGCGCCTGGTTCCCGGCTTTGCCTATGATGGCGATCCGCTGGTGCTGGCCGATCTCACCATCTATGTGCCGACGCGCCGTGCGGCGCGGGCGCTTCGCGGCGTCTTCGTCGATGCTCTCTCGCGCTCGGGAAGCCGCTCGGCGATCCTGCCGGTCATCCGCCCGCTTGGCGAGTTCGATGAAGATGAAGCCGCCTTCGAGGCAGGAGCTTCGGCCGCCATCGACCTTGCGCCGCCGATCGCCGCGGTAGAGCGTCTTCTGCTGCTTGCGCCGCTGGTGCGGGCGTGGAAACGGCGCCTGCCGGCACATGTCGCGGCATTGTTCGACGAGGAGATAGTCATCCCGGCCTCCGCCGCCGATGCCATCTGGCTGGCGCGCGACCTTGCACGCCTGATGGATGAGATCGAGACCGAAGGCACGGATTGGGCAAGGCTCGCCGACCTTGTAACCGGCAATCTTGCAGGCTGGTGGCAGGTGACGCTCGATTTCCTGAGCATCGTGACCGAGAACTGGCCAAAGCTGCTCGAGGAACGCCATCGCTCCAATCCGGCCGCGCATCGTAATGCCCTGATAAGGCTGGAGGCGGCGCGGCTGAAGCGTAGTCCTCCGGCCGGACCGGTGATCGCCGCCGGTTCCACCGGCTCCATTCCCGCTACCGCCGAGCTGCTTGCCGTGATCGCCGGTCTGCCCAATGGCGCCGTTGTGCTGCCCGGGCTCGACCGGGCGCTGGACGAGCCGTCCTTTACCGCGATCACCACACCGGGCGCGCGCCCGGCCCTGCTTGGCCACCCGCAATACGGCCTGGCAAAGTTGATCGGCAAGATCGGCGTGCCGCGCGCCGATGTCGAGGAGATCGCTGTTGCGCCGCGACCGCTTGCGCTGCGCGCCGCACTTGTCGGCGAAGCGCTGCGGCCGGCGGAGACTACCGAGCTGTGGGCGCAGACGCGCGCCCGCTTTACGGCCGGCGATATTGCCGAGGCCTTCGCCGATGTGACGCTTCTCGAAGCGGCCAGTGAACGCGACGAAGCTGTGGCGATCGCCGTCGCGCTCAAACAGGCCGTCGAACAGCCCGGCCAGCGCGCCGCACTCGTCACCGGCGACCGTGCTCTGGCGCGGCGCGTCGCGGTTGAGCTGTTGCGCTTCGGCGTTGCCGCCGACGATTCCGGCGGCACGCCGCTCATCAACACGCCAGCCGCCAGCCTGCTCAGGCTGGCGCTTCAGGCAGCCTTCCGCCCCGGCGACCCCGTCGCCCTGCTGTCGCTGCTCAAGCATCCGCTGCTTGGCCTCGGCCTGGAGCGGGCAAGCGTGCGCCATGCGGCCGAGATCGTCGAACTCGTGGGGCTGCGCGGCGGCACAGGGCGTCCGGACGTGGCGTCGCTGCCGCAGCTCTTCGACACCCGGCTCCTCGAATTCGACGGCGGCGGCAATCGCCGCCCGCCTTTCTGGCGATCGCGCCTCTCGGTCAGGCGCATTGAGCAGGCCCGCGACCTGCTGATCCGGCTGACGGCCGCGCTGGCGCCGCTGGTTGCTTTTCGAGGCGAGGAGAATGCCGATCTTGCCACGCTTGTGCGCGCCAGTGTCGACGTGCTCGAAAGCCTCGGACGCGCTGCTGACGGCAGCCTTGGCGAGCTCTATGCCGGCGATGCCGGCGAAAAGCTTGCCGAACTCTTGCGCGGTCTGGTCGCGGCCTCGGTGTCGTTCTCCTTCGCCGCTGACGAATGGCCTGACGTGATGGAGGCGCTGATCGCGCCCGAGACGGTCAAGCCGGCGCAGGGCACCGACAGGAACATCGCCATCTGGGGCGTGCTGGAAGCGCGGCTTCAGGACGTCGATACGCTGGTCGTCGGCGGGCTCAACGAAGGCGTGTGGCCGCGCAAGCCGGAGAGTGACCGCTTCATGTCGCGGCTGATGAAGACCGGCATCGATCTTGAACCGCCGGAGCGGCGCATCGGCCTTGCCGCCCATGATTTCCAGATGGCCATGGGCGCCAAAAAAGTGGTGCTGGCTCGCTCCGCCCGTTCCGGCGACGCTCCGTCGGTGCCGTCGCGCTGGCTGCAGCGTATCCTTACCTTCGTCGGCGAGGACCATTCTGCGGCACTTCGCCGGCGCGGCGATGAACTGCTTGCCTGGGCCCGTGCGCTCGATGCCGGCGAAAAGCAGGACTTTGCGCCGCGGCCGCAGCCGAAACCGCCGCTCGCCGCACGGCCGCACCACTTCTCGGTCACCGAAATCGAAACGCTACGTCGCGATCCCTATGCGGTCTATGCCAGAAGGATACTCGGCCTGATGCCGCTCGATCCGGTCATTCGCGATCCGGGCGCCGCCGAGCGCGGCACGCTGTTTCACGCCATTCTCCACTTGTTCTCGCGGACGGTGGCCGACCCGCGCGCGCCGGAGGCGCTGGACGGGCTCATCGCCGCCGGCCGCTCCTGCTTTGCCGACGCGGCCCTGCCCGCCGATGTCGAGGCGGTGTGGTGGCCACGCTTCGAAAAGCTTGCCGCCGGCATCATCGAATGGGAGCGCGGCCGGGCCGCAGCCGTGGCACGGCGGCACGCCGAGGAACGCGCCGAAAAGACCGGTGTCGGCCGATCCGGCGTGACCCTGTCCGGCTATGCCGATCGCATCGATCTGCTGGCTGGCGGAATGGCCGACATCCTCGACTACAAGACCGGCTCGTCGCCATCGAAGGCGCAGGCGCACACGCTGCTCGCGCCGCAACTGGCGCTGGAGGGCGCGCTGCTCAGGCGCGGCGCTTTTGCGGAGCTTGGCGCGCGTGAGCCGTCGCAACTGGCCTTCGTGCGGCTGAAGCCGAATGGCGAGGTGTTCGAGGAATCGATCCTCGAATACAACCGCAAGCCGCGAACCGCCGCCGATCTTGCCGAAGAGGCGTGGGCGCGGCTGGAAAAACTGCTGATCCACTATGCCGATCCGGCGACTGGCTATCTGTCGCGGGCGCTGCCGTTCCGCGAGGGTGAGACCGACGGCGACTACGACCATCTCGCCCGCGTGCTCGAATGGTCCGCCGGCGGCGACGCCGATGACGAGGGAGGGGAGGCGTGAAGAAGGCCTATCCCATTCCGAGCGACACCGCCGCCAGCCAAGCGAGTGCCTCCGACCCGCGAAATTCCGCCTGGGTGTCGGCCAACGCCGGATCGGGCAAGACCCATGTGCTCGCCCAGCGCGTCATCCGGCTTTTGCTGCGCGGCACCGATCCGTCCAAGATCCTGTGCCTGACCTATACGCGTGCCGCCGCCGCCAACATGTCCAACCGGGTGTTTTCCACCCTGTCGCAATGGACGGCGCTTGGCGATGCCGAGCTCGCGGGACGGATAGAGGCGCTGGACGGCCGCCAGCCCGACCGCGAAACCATGCGCCGGGCGCGGCGGTTGTTTGCCGAGGCGCTGGAAACGCCGGGCGGGCTGAAGATCCAGACCATCCACGCCTTCTGCGAATCGGTGCTGCATCAGTTCCCGCTGGAAGCCAATATCCCGGCGCATTTCGAAATGCTTGATCCACAGATGGAGGCTTCGCTGTTTGCCGCCGCCCGCCGCGACATGATTTCGGGCGGCGTTGCAGGCGATGCGGCATTGGCCGAGGCCTTCGCCACCGTGCTGGAGCGCGGTGGCGAACATGGGCTCGACGCACTGCTGGCCGAGATCGTGCGCAAGCGCGATGGTTTGCGTGCGTTCATCTCCGCAGCCGGCGGCCATGGTTTTCAGGCGCTGTTCGACGAGTTTCAGTTTCGCGCCGGCCAGACCGCCGAAGGCATAGCCGCCTCGGTCTGGCCGCTGCCCGGCTTCCTGCCGGATTATCTCGTCACTTTTTCACGGGCGGCCGAGGCCGCCGATGCGCGCATCGTGCTGAACAATCTCTTGCCATACGCCCGTCTTGCCTTCGCCGAGGAGCATCCGGTCCGTCGCCTGAATTTGCTCTCCAAGGCTTTCCTGAGGGCCGACGGCGAGCCTTACGATCCGGCAAAGACGTTTAAAAGGGCATTGCTTGACCGGCTGCCCGATCTTGCCGAACGTTATCTGGCGGCGGTCGACGCCATTCTCGAAATCTCCGACCGGCTGGCCTTGTTCAGGATGCTGGATGGCACGCGTGCCGCGCTGACCATCGCCGACTGGCTGATCGCCCGCTACGAGCAATTGAAGCGCGCCCGCGGCTTCCTCGACTTCAACGACCTGATCACCCGCACGGTCAATCTACTGGCGCGGCCCGACGCCGGCCCATGGGTGCAGTACAAGCTCGACCAGGGCATCGACCACATCCTCCTCGACGAGGCGCAGGACACCAGTCCCGACCAGTGGGAGGTGGTCAAGCGGATGGCGGAGGAGTTCTTTGCCGGGCTCGGCGCACGCGACGCCGTCCACCGCACCATCTTTGCGGTCGGCGACGAAAAGCAGTCGATCTATTCCTTCCAGGGAGCCGCCCCGGATTCCTTTGCCGACAGCCGGCTTTTGTTTGCCGGCAAAGTTAGATCTGCCGCCGCCGCCTTCGCCGATCTCAAGCTGACCTGGTCGTTCCGCTCGACCGAGGATGTTCTTGCCGCCGTCGACCGGGTCTTTGCCGACCCGAACGTGCGGCGCGGCATCAGCCACGATCCTGATCCGCTCGACCACAAGGCGATCCGCACCGATGCGCCGGGTCATGTCGAGGTCTGGCCGTCGCTCGGCGCCGACGTCGTCGACGAACCAGACGATTGGACGCAAGCGGTCGACCATGCCCACGCGCCGGCAGTTCGCGTCGCTGAAAACGTCGCAGCGACCATTGCCGGCTGGATCGGCGGCGGCGAGGTCATCGAAGGGCGTGGCAAGAAACTCCGCCCCGGCGACGTGCTGGTGCTGGTGCGCAAACGCGATCGCTTCGTCCATGCGCTGACGCGGGCGCTGAAGCGCCGCGACATTCCGGTGGCCGGCGCCGACCGGCTCAGCCTGCCCGGCCACATCGCGGTGAAAGACCTGATCGCACTTGGCCATTTTCTCATCCAGCCCGAGGACGATCTGTCGCTGGCCGCCGTGCTGCGCAGCCCGATCTTCGATGTCTCGGAAGAGCAGCTTTTCGCGCTTGCTGCTGAGAGGCCGCCGGGCGTCTCGCTGATCGCCTCGCTGCGCCGGCATGCCGGCGAAAGCGATGCGTTGGCCGCCGTAGTCAGCCGGATCGACACATGGTCGAACGAAGCCGCATTCAAGCCGGTGTTCGAATTCTATGCCGCGGCTCTCGCCCGCGACGGCCTGCGCAAGAAGATGATCGCGCGGCTCGGGCCGGAGGCCGGCGATATCCTCGACGAATTTCTGAATTTCTGCCTGGCCGAGGAGCGAACCGGCCTGCCAGGGCTGGAATCCTTCCTGTCGACGCTGGAAAACGCCGGCCCCGAGATCAAGCGCGAAATGGACCAGACCCGCGACGAGGTTCGCGTCATGACCGTGCATGCCGCCAAAGGCCTGGAAGCGCCGGTGGTATTCCTCGTCGATGGCGGTTCCGCGCCGTTCAGCGACCAGCATCTGCCGAGATTGATGCCGTTCGAAGGCTCGGGCGACTGCTGGGAGGGCAAGGGCTATCTCTGGCGCTCGGGCGGCGATGTCGCCAATGGATTTTCACGCGCCGCATCGGCCCGCGCCCGCGAGCTCGCCGACGACGAATACCGCCGGCTGCTCTATGTCGGCATGACCCGCGCCGAGGATCGGCTGATCGTCTGCGGCTACCATGGCAAGCGGGCGCCGAATACCGGCACCTGGCATTCGATCGTCAGCCGCGCACTGGTCGGTGCCGCGGAGAGCGAAGAACGCCGGCATCGCGCCACTGGCGAGACCGTGCATCGTTTCCAGGTGACGAAGCTGCCGCCCATGCCACTGGCGGCAGTGGATGAGGCACGACAGGCGGAACGCTTTGCGCCACTGCCTGAAACCCTGTTCCGGCCTCTGCCGCCCTTCGAGGAATTGCCGCGGCCGCTCTCGCCGTCCGGCGCCTCGGTGCTGATCGACGAGGCGCGGCAAGCGGTGGCCGACACGCGTTCGCCGGTACTGGATGCCGACGCCGAGCCCGGCTTTGCCGTCATGCGCGGGCTGGCGCTGCACAAATTGCTGCAGATGCTGCCCGGGATCGCCGAGGGAGAACGCCGGGATGCCGCCGAACGCTATCTGGCAAGAGCCGGCGCGGAATGGCCCGACGACGAGCGCGACAAGGCCTTGGCTGGCGTTTTCAGAATTCTTGCCGACAGCCGCTTTGCGCCGCTGTTTGCACCAAACTCGCGCGCTGAAGTCGCCATCATGGGCAGCCTGGGAGTGAGGGGCAAACTGCGCTCGATTTCCGGCAAGATCGACCGGCTGGCAGTGACGCCGGACAAGGTTTCGATCGTCGACTACAAGACCAATCGG
Organism: Mesorhizobium sp. M0119; assembly: GCF_040322615.1. Classification (NCBI taxonomy): domain Bacteria; kingdom Pseudomonadati; phylum Pseudomonadota; class Alphaproteobacteria; order Hyphomicrobiales; family Phyllobacteriaceae; genus Mesorhizobium; species Mesorhizobium sp. M0119. The sequence goes on along the minus strand of NZ_JAMYTU010000002.1, from coordinate 277,367 downwards.
CCAGCGCCGGCTACGCTCGCCGAAGTGCCGCAGGCCTATGTATTGCAGCTCGCACTCTATCGCGCGCTGCTTCAGCCGCTCTATCCGGGACGCGAGGTCTCGGCGGCGCTGCTGTTCACCGAGGCGCCGCGGCTGATCGAGCTGCCGGCGGCGGCCATGGACGACGCGCTTGCTAGACTCACGGGAGCGTGACACAACACTTGCTTGAACACGGACGCGATCACCACCACATTTGGTGCGACGAACAAATCGAAAGGATCTCAGCATGGCCACCGTCAAGGTCGACAAGAGCAATTTCCAGGCCGACGTGCTCAACGCCAAGGAGCCGGTCGTGGTCGATTTCTGGGCGGAATGGTGCGGCCCGTGCAAGATGATCGCCCCGGCGCTCGAGGACATTGCCATTGAACTCGGCAGCAAGATAAAGATCGCCAAGCTCAACATCGACGAGAATCCTGAGCTGGCCGCGCAGTTCGGCGTGCGCTCGATCCCGACACTGATGATCTTCAAGGGCGGCGAAGTCGCCGACATGAAGGTCGGTGCTGCGCCGAAAACGGCATTGTCGCACTGGATCAACGGCAGTCTCGCCTGATCCGATCAAAATTTTGCAGAAAAGCCCGGCCTCGCGCCGGGCTTTCTTGTGGCGTCACCGATCCGCAGATCTGGCACTCGCCACTTGCCGTCTCATGCTCTTGTCTGGCTTAAAGCAGGAGAAGCGATATGACCGGATCCGCCAAGGCCACCGTCTTCATCGACAATGAGCGCGTCATCGTCACCGAATACCGCTTCGCCCCGGGCGACAACACCGGCTGGCACCGCCATGGCCACGACTATGTGATCGTGCCGTTGACCGACGGCAAGGTGAAGCTCCTGACCAAGGATGGCGAATCCTTCGCCGAGATGAAGAAGGGCGCGCCGTATTTCCGCAACGAGGGCGTCGAACATGACGTCATCAGCGCAAACGATGGCGAATTCGCCTTCATCGAGGTCGAGCTGAAGTAGTCCACCAACCATCGGCTGCGCCGCTACAATTGTCCGGCGAGGCGCGATCACCAATCCGCGATACGATCGCCGCCGACGAATTGTGCGCTTTTCTCAGTATATTCGAACAGTTCGATCTTCACGCCGTTGGGGTCGCGGATCCAGGCCTGGTAGGTGTCATCGCACGCGCGTTTCTTTGAGGTGATATCAACGCCCTTTGACCTGAGATGGGCGATCGCGGTGTCGATGTTTTCCACTTCGAGGCAGAAGTGGTTGATCTGGTTCAAGTCGCTATAGCTGGCGCCGTCTTTCTGGAACACCTCGACATGGCTACGGCTGCCGCAATTGAGGTAGAAGCCGAAAATCTTCCCGTCGCGCAGGAAATTGAACTGCGTATCCATGCCGAGGACGTCCCGATAGAAGCTTCGCGTCATCTCCAGGTCATTCGCGAAAATGCAAACGTGAGCGAGCTGCTTTACCTTGATCATGATTGGCTCCTCGCGGTGGTCTGATAGGTGTGGCGTTATCGTGGCCAGGCTGAAGCACGCCTCAAACCGGCGGCGTGCCGTTTTCGGCCAATACCGCACCGGCCAGGTAAAGCGATCCGCCAATCAGGATGCGTGGCGGCGGTCCGTCCCATGTGTCGCGCAGCAGCATCAGCGCATTGGCGACGGAACTGACCGGTTCGGCCGACAGGCCGGCCTCGATGGCGCGGGTCGCCAGTTCGTCGTTCGGCACGCCGGCGTCGCTCAGGCTCACCGGCACGGTGTAGACATGCCGGACCAGCCCTTTGAAGGCGCGGAAATAGCCGCTCTGGTCCTTGGTGTTGATCATGCCCGAGATCAGGAACAGCGGCCGCGGGTTCTTTTCCTCCTGCTCGGCCAGCGCCTCGGCGACGACCACGCCGGCGCCGGGATTGTGGCCGCCGTCGAGCCAGATGTCGGCGCCCTTTGGCGCCAGTTCGCTCAGCCGGCCCTGAGGCAGCTTCTGCATCCGGCCCGGCCAGGCAACATTGGCCATCGCCTTCTCGGCGGCGCGGTGGCTGATCTCGAAACCCGCCGCCTTGACCGCCGCGATCGCCGCCGCCGCATTGGCGAATTGGTGGCGTCCCGGCAGGCGCGGCGGCGGCAGGTCCATCAATCCGTCTTCGTCCTGATAGACCATGCGGCCGTTTTCCTCATAGGCAAGGAAGTCCTGGCCATAGAGGAAGGCGGGGCAGTCGAGCCGCTCGGCGGTTTCGATGAGCACCTGCTGGGCCGTCTCGCTTTCCTGCGCGCCGATGACGACCGGGCATCCGCGCTTGATGATGCCGGCCTTTTCGGCGGCGATCAGCTCGACGCGGTCGCCGAGATAGGCTTCGTGGTCGAGCGACACCGGCATGATCACCGACACGGCCGGCTCGGCGATGACATTGGTGGCGTCGAAGCGGCCGCCAAGGCCGACCTCGAGGATGACGGCATCGGCCGGATGTTCGGAAAACAGCAGGAAGGTGACGGCGGTGAGGATTTCGAAGACGGTGATCTTCTGGCCTTGATTGGCTTTGGCGACGCGGGCGATGGCTTCGGCGAAGACCTTGTCGTCCACCAGCTTGCCGCCGCCATCGGCGGCCAGCCGGTAGCGCTCGTGCCAGTTCACCAGATGTGGCGAGGTGTGGACGTGGACGCGGTAGCCGGCGGCTTCGAGCAGCGCCCGTGAAAAGGCGGCACAGGAGCCCTTGCCGTTGGTGCCGGCGATGTGGATGACCCGCGGCAGCTGGTCCTGCGGATTGCCGAGCCGCTCGAGCAGCCGCGAAATGCGGTCGAGCGAAAGGTCGAAGCCCTTCGGGTGAAGCGCCATCAGGCTTTCGATTTCGCGGTCGGCGGCAAGCGTGGTCATGGGAGAATCCTAGGCGCGTGCGCAACGGCACACAACAGCCGCTGGCGCCGCGTGATGTCGCGTCAGGCGTGCGGCCGTGCTTCGGCCGGAATCACCGACGGCGGCAGGATTTCCGGCTCCTGCGGTTTTTGCTCTTCTGGCAGCTTGAGCAGCATTCTCAGCAGCCGTGCAATCGTCTGACGCATCTCCAGCCGCGACACCACCATGTCGACCATGCCATGTTCCATCAGATATTCGGCGCGCTGGAAGCCTTCGGGCAGCTTTTCCCTGATCGTCTGCTCGATGACACGCGGTCCGGCAAAGCCGATCAGGGCGCCTGGTTCGGCAATATGCACGTCACCCAGCATGGCGTAGGAGGCGGTGACGCCGCCGGTCGTCGGGTTGGTCAGGACGACGATGTAGGGAAGGCCGGCCTCCTTCAGCCTGTCGACGCCGACCGTGGTCCGCGGCAACTGCATCAGCGACAGGATGCCTTCCTGCATACGGGCGCCACCGGAGGCTGCAAACAGAATCAGCGGCCGCTTGCGCTGCAAGGCGACCTCGAAGGCATGCACGATGGCGTCGCCGGCCGCCATGCCGAGTGAGCCGCCCATGAAGGCAAAATCCTGCACCGTCACTACCACCGGCAGACCTTCGACGGCGCCCAGCGCATTGATGATGGCGTCTTCCATGCCGGTCTTGGCCTTGGCATCCTTCAGCCGGTCTAGATAGCGCTTCTCATCGCGGAACTTGAGCGGATCCTGAACGACCTTGGGGTTTTCCAGCGTCTCGTATTTGCCGTCGTCGAGGAAGAATTTCAGCCGTTCCTTGGCCGATATCTTCATATGGTGGCCGGAGGACGGGATGACGAACTGGTTCTGCTCCAGATCCTTGTGGAACACCATTTCGCCGGTCTCGGGATCCTTGATCCACAGGTTTTCCGGCATGTCGGTGCGGCGGCCGAGCATCGAATTGATCTTCGGGCGGACGTAATTGGTGATCCAGTTCATCGCTTCGGCTCCTGTCCTTACGAAGAGTTAGACCATGATCCCGAAAAGTGGAAACCGGTTTTCGGCAAAGATCATGGCCAACCAGAAGATCAAGATTATTCGGCGGCAGCAAGGCGTGCCGCGCGAACCCCTTGCGAAAGTCCGCTGACCAGCGTGGCGACGGCCTCGGCCGGATCGGCGGTCTTTTCGCCCTTCGGCCCGAGCACGTTGGCGACGGCATGGACAATCGCGGTGCCGACGACGACGCCGTCGGCCGACGCGCCGATGGTGCGCGCCTGCTCGGCGGTCTTGACGCCGAAGCCGACGCAGACCGGCAGGTGGGTATGGCTCTTGATGCGCTTGACCGCCGCCGCCACCTTGCCGGTGTCGGCCAGCGCCGAACCGGTGATACCGGTCATCGAAACATAATAGACGAAGCCGGAGGTGTTCTGCAGCACCTTGGGCAGGCGCTTGTCGTCGGTGGTCGGCGTCGCCAGCCGGATGAAATTGATGCCGGCCTTGAGTGCCGGGATACAAAGTTCCTCGTCCATCTCAGGCGGCAGGTCGACGACGATCAGCCCGTCTATCCCGCTGGCCAGCGCATCGCTCAGGAAGCGCTCGACGCCGTAGATGTAGATCGGATTGTAATAGCCCATCAAGACGATCGGCGTTTCATTGTCGCCGGCGCGGAATTCCGAGGCCATCTTCAGCGTTTTGACCAGTGTCTGGCCGCCCTTCAGCGCCCGCAGGCCGGCCGCCTGGATCGCTGGGCCGTCGGCCATTGGATCCGAAAACGGCATGCCGAGCTCGATGATGTCGCTGCCGGCGCCGGGCAGCGCCTTCATGATCGACAGGGACGTGTCGTAGTCCGGGTCGCCGCCCATGAAATAGGTGACGAGTGCCGGTCGACCTTCGGCCTTCAGCTTTGCCATGCGGCGGTCGATACGGGTGGCCATGATCAGATCTCCATGCCCAGCATATTGGCCACCGTATGCACGTCCTTGTCGCCGCGGCCGGACAGGTTGACGATGACGATCTGGTCCTTGTCCATATCGGGCACGATCTTCACCGCCTGTGCGATGGCATGGGCCGATTCAAGCGCAGGAATGATGCCCTCGACGCGTGTCGTCAACTGGAACGCCTCCAGCGCCTCTTCGTCGAGGATCGGCACATAGTCGACGCGGCCGGAATCGCGCAGCCATGAGTGCTCCGGCCCGACGCCGGGATAGTCGAGGCCGGCCGAGATCGAGTGGCCGTCCATGATCTGGCCGTCGGCGTTCTGCAGGAGGTAGGTGCGGTTGCCATGCAGCACGCCGGGCGCGCCGGCACTCATCGAGGCGCAATGCTCGATGCCGTCGAGGCCGCGGCCGCCGGCTTCGACGCCGATGATGCGCACCTGCCTGTCGTCGAGGAAGGGATGAAACAGGCCGATGGCGTTGGAACCGCCGCCGACACAAGCGATGATGGTGTCCGGCAGCCGGCCTTCCTGCTCGAGGATCTGGGCGCGCGCCTCGGTGCCGATCACCGACTGGAAGTCGCGCACCAGCTCCGGATAGGGGTGCGGGCCGGCGGCGGTGCCGATCAGGTAATAGGTATCCTCGACATTGGTCACCCAGTCGCGCAGCGCCTCGTTCATGGCGTCCTTCAGCGTGCCGTGGCCGGCGGTCACCGGCCGCACCTCGGCGCCCAGAAGCTTCATGCGAAACACGTTGGGGCTTTGCCGGGCGACATCGGTTGCACCCATATAGACTATGCAGGGAAGCCCGAAGCGCGCCGCCACTGTAGCGGAAGCGACGCCATGCTGGCCGGCACCGGTCTCGGCGATGATCCGCGTCTTGCCCATGCGCTTGGCGAGCAGGATCTGGCCGAGGCAGTTGTTGATCTTGTGCGAGCCGGTGTGGTTCAGGTCCTCGCGCTTGAAATAGACCTTTGCGCCGCCCCCGAGGCCCTTAGCCGCGGAAACCCCGCGAAGATGCCGGGTAAGGCCTTCGGCGAAATAGAGCTTCGAAGGCCGCCCGGCATAGTGCGTCGAGAGATCGGTCAGTTCTGCCTTGAAATCCGGGTCGTTCTTCACCTCGTTCCAGTGCCGCTCCAGCTCGAGGATCAGCGGCATCAGCGTTTCGGCAACGAAACGACCGCCAAAAATGCCGAACATGCCCTGCTCGTCGGGGCCGGTGCGGAAGGAATTGGGTGTCGCCGGCCTGTCCATCGCCGATCTCCTGGTCTGTGGTTTGAAGCGCGGTCAGGCGGCGCGGTTGTCGCGTGCTGTCCCGACGGCCCGGAAAAATTGTTCGATCAGCGCCGGTTCCTTGACGCCCGGCGCGCTCTCCACGCCTGAGGAAACATCTATTCCTGGCGGGTTCGCCAGCCGAAGGGCGTCGCCGATATTGCCGGCATTGAGCCCACCGGAAAGCATGTAATCGACGCCGGCGTCAAGGCCAGCCAGAACGCGCCAGTCGAAGGCGAGACCGTTGCCGCCCGGCAATTCCGAACCCTTAGGCGGCTTGGCATCGAACAGGAAACGGTCGGCAATGCCGATGAAGGGTTTGACCCGCTCGAGATCGGCAGCCTCGCTGACCGGCAGCGCCTTCATCACCGGCAAGCCGTAGCGGGCCTTCACCTCGGCCACCCGCCCGGGCGTTTCGGCGCCGTGAAGCTGCAGCATGTCGGGCTGCATCTTTTCGACGATCTCATCCAGGAACACGTCGCTGGCGTCGACCGTCACCGCAACCGCCTTAGCCTTGGTGCGCGCCGCTTCGCGCAGGCGGCCGGCTTCCGCCGGCTCGACATAGCGCGGGCTTTTGGCAAAGAAAATGAAGCCGACATGGCTGGCGCCGCCGGCCAATGCCGCAGCCAGTGCCTTGTCGGTCTTCAACCCGCATATCTTGATGTCGAGCGCCATGGCGCGGGATTGGCACGAAACGGCCAAAGAGTCGAGAAAAAGCATCCTGTTTGCCGCCAGCGCGGAACGCGCTACCTTGCTAATGTAAGAGCGGAACGCGCCACCTTGCTAATATAAGAGCGCAACGCGCTACTTGCTCAGGCACAAAGGCGGGAGAACAAAGACCATGCCGGAAAAGACCGTCGCGGAACTCAGGCACAAGCTGGCGCAGGCCCATGAGGTCATCGCTCATTTGATGGACAAGGCCGCTTTCAACGGCGCCGAGGCGCACCGGGCGCTGGCCTATTTCAGCAACGACACCTTCGAGCAGGATTTTCTGCCCTGGCCGCGCCATGTCGATGAGGGGTTGCGGCCGGAGGAGTTGAACGCGGCGAATGACGATTGATCGGACAACTACTCGAACGTGATCGCCTGCAGCGCGCCGCCATTGCGCTTGAGCCAGTCCTTGCAGCGGTCAGTGTCCGGGCAAAGCTGCTCGCATAATTTCCAGAATTTCGGGCCGTGGTTCATCTCCTTGAGATGCGCCACCTCATGCGCGACGAGGTAGTTTATCACCGGCCGCGGCGCCATCATGATGCGCCAGGAAAACGACAGATTGCCCTCCGACGTGCACGATCCCCAGCGGCTCGACGTATCCTTGAAGCGGATCGCCTTGGCGCGCTTGCCGACCGCAGCACTGTGCTTGGTCACCAGCGCCTCGATCTCGCGCTTGGCTTCGCGCTTGAGGAAATCGGCGATGCGGCGCGGCAGATGCACGCGTTCGCCATGCACGATCATCAGCGGCCCGCGCTCGTCGCGGGACAGCGTGACGGTGCCGCGTTTCGACGGTTCATGGACGATGCGATGCGGCACGCCGCGCATCGGTATCTTGATGCCGGGCCGCACCTGCGGCCGATTAGGCACTTTGGCCAGCCTTTGCTCCAGCCAGTCCTGATGGCGGTCGAGGAATTTTTCGACCTCGCCGCGGCGCAGCCCCGGCGGCACGGTGATGCGCAGGCCGCGGCCGCCGGAATCGATGCGCAGCGTCAGGCGCCGCGCCCGGTCGTTCTCGACGATCTTGAGCGGCAGAGTGCGGCCGGCAACACAATGCTCGCGCTCCACGACGGGCGTGGGCTTGGGTTTCGTCGGGGTGCGAAAGAAGCCGAAGGACATTCCGGGACGATACGTGATTCGAGGGAAACGACTAGAACAAAAAAGAAACGGCGCCGCTGACGCGACGCCGTTGGATTATCTATCTGCGCACGGGACCTTACTCGTCGAGCAGGCCTGGCGCGCCGCTGGATTTGTTGTTCGTCGTCGACCCGGTGGTGGGTGACGTCGACTTGTTGCGGTTGGCCATGAAGCGGTCGAACTCGTCCTGGTCCTTGGCGCGGCGCAATTCGCGGGCATATTCGTCGAACTCGCTCAGCATCTCGTCGAGCTTGCGGCGTTCCTCGGCAAGCCGCTCGAGTTCCTTTTCGCGCCAGTCGTCGAAAGCGACGTTGCCGGTGCGGGCGGAGCCATGACCCCAGCGCGCGGCCTTGTCGGAACCGCGGCGGCAGCCGGCGAAGATGCCGTCGGTGGCGCGGTTGACGTCACGCTTGAAGCCGTCGAGCCTGTCGCCCCAGATGATGTAGGCGAGCATGGCTAAGCCGAGCGGCCAGAACACCATGAACCCGATCACCATCAACGCGATGGTCGCCGGCGTCCAGGCCGGACGGATCAATGCAGATGTGTTCATTTCTCCCAATCCTTCAGTTGGAGACAGCCAAATCCGGCTGCGTGGAATCGAAATGGGATGGAGAAAACGGCGATTCAAGACAGCAACCGCCAAAACCGGACAAAGGGCTGAAATGATTATCGCTTTTTGAGCTTTTCGAGGAAAAGCACGACCAATCCCGCAATCAGCCCCCAGAACGCCGCGCCGACGCCGAATAACGTCAGCCCCGATGCGGTGACGGCGAAGGTGACGGTGGCGGCCATCCGCTCGTCCTCGTCTTTCAGGGCGATCGATAGCGCATTGGCGAGCGGTGCCATCAGCGCCAGGCCGGCGACCAGCGCGATCAGGCTCGGCGGCAATACGGCGAAGATCGCCACGAGCGAGGCGCCGAACAGGGCAAAGACGAGGTAGGCCAGCGCGTAGAACGGCCCGGTCTTCCAGCGCTCGGCCGGATCGGGATGCACGTCGGGTCCGGTGCAGATCGCTGCCGAGATCGCCGCCAGATTGGTGGTCGAGGCGCCGAACGGCGCCGTCAGCAGCGAAAACAGGCCGGTGACGCCGATCAGCGGCCCGGGTTCGGGATGATAGCCGGCTGCCCTCAGCACGGCGAGGCCGGACAGGTTCTGCGAGGCCATGGTGACGAGGTAGAGCGGCAAAGCGAGGCCGATGATCGCGGTGGCGGTGAACTGCGGCATCACCAGCGTCAAGCTCGAGAGTTCCGGTGCCGGCAGACCGCCGACCCTGCCGGTGAGAAAGGCCGCGAGACCGCCGCCGATCAGCACCAGCAGCACCGACAGCGCCGGGTTGAACAGGCGGATGACGAAGAACGCCGCAACCAGCGGCAGGATCAGCCACGGGTCGACGGGAACGGTTTTCACCGCATTGATGGCGAAGGTGACGACGATGCCGGCCAGCATTCCGGACGCGACCGAAGCCGGTATCCTGGCGATCAGCTTGGTCAAGGGCCGGAACATGCCTGTGGCGATCAGCAGGACCGCGGTGACGATGAAGGCGCCAACCGCCTCGCCCATCGAAAAGCCGGTCGATGCAGCGATCAGCGCCACGCCCGGCGTCGACCAGGCGGTGATGACCGGCATTTTTGTGCGCCAGGACAGCCACAGGCTCTCGATCGCCATCGCCAGGCAAAGCGCCGTCGCCCAGCTTGCGGTCTCAACCTGCGTTGCGCCGACCGCCTTGGCGGCGGCGATGACGATGGCCAGCGTACCGCCGAAGCCGACGATCGCCGCCACAAAGGCAGACATCGGAATGGAAATGCGCATGTCCTTATCCCGCCTGCCGCACCATCGCGTCCACCGCCCGCACCAGCATGTCGAGATCCTGAGGCCGCGACAGACGGTGGTCGCCGTCCGGAATGAGCGACAGCGTGACGTCGTCGGCCGGCAGCAGGCTGACCAGCTTCAGCGCATGGCTCGACGGCACGTCGGGATCGGCCAGTCCTTGCAGGATGTGGACCGGGCAGTGCGTGTCGATCGGCCCGGTCATCACCCGGTTGCTGCGGCCGTCCTCGATCAGTGCGCGCGTGTAGATGTAAGGCTCGGCTGAATAATCCGACGGCTCTTCGAAAAAACCCTTTTTTCTGAGGTCGCGCTTCTGCGCCCCGGTCAGCACCGGCTCCACCAGTTCGAACGTGAAATCAGGCGCCGGGGCCAGCAGCACAAGGCCGGCAACGCTGTTCTCGCCCGCCTTGCGCAATTCCTGCACCATGCGCAGCGCGATCCAGGCGCCCATCGATGAACCGACCAGGATTTGCCTGCCCTGGGTGAAGCGACGGTAAACGGCAAGGCTCTCGTCCACCCATTTCGAGATGGTGCCGTCGGCAAAGGCGCCACTCGATTCGCCGTGGCCGGAATAATCGTGGCGCAGGAAGGCGCGGCCTTGTTTGCGCGTCCATTCCGACAGGGTTTCGGCCTTGGTGCCCAACATGTCGGATTTGTAGCCGCCAAGCCAGACGATGCCGGGCTCGGCACCTGCCGCATGCCTGACGGCGATGCTCGTCCCGTCGACGTCCAGGAAGACCGGGGTGGTGACGCTCATGGTGTATTCCCTCACGCCGGTCTTTTGGCACAAGCGGGGGTTCAACGAAAAGTGCTCTGCTACTTTCTTCGCTTGGTGCAGAGGAGCATTCATCGAGCAGGTGATTTCCTGAGAATGCTGTGCTATTGACTCCGACCGCGCGCTCACCACATTGCGCGTTCGCAATTCTGAACTGAAGAACCCCTTAACGAAACGGCTCAAGGAGACCACGACCATTCGCAGACCTTTCAAAGCAGCGGCGCCCACCAAGGAAGGCCCGCGCTCCAACCGTGACATCCGGGTTCCCCGGGTCCAGCTAATCGACGCCGAAGGCCAGAACCGCGGCGATGTCTCCATCAACGACGCATTGCTGCTCGCCGAAGAGGCTGGGCTCGATCTGGTCGAGATATCGCCCAATGCAGTGCCGCCCGTCGTAAAGATCCTCGATCTCGGCAAGCTGAAATACGCCAACCAGAAGAAGGCGGCCGAGGCGCGCAAGAACCAGAAGGTCATCGAGATCAAGGAGATCAAGATGCGCCCGAACATCGACAGCCACGACTATGAGACCAAGATGAAGGCCGTCCGGCGCTTTTTCGAGGAAGGCGACAAGGTCAAGCTGACGCTGCGCTTCCGCGGTCGCGAGATGGCGCATATGGAACTCGGCATGCAGCTTCTGAACAAGGTTCGCGAGGAAGTGGCGCCCATCGCCAAGGTCGAAGCCGAACCGAAGCTCGAAGGCCGCCAGATGATGATGGTGCTGGCGCCCCGCTAAAGCGCGTTGCGCTTTAGTTCTGTTTTGTGCATGTCGTTGTCCCAAAACCGCTGCGCATTTTTGGGCAACATGCATTAAATCTGCCTGAATCATGTTGCAAGGCGTCCCGGCGATCGGCGGGGCGCCTGTTTCTTGGCCAGACGCTGCGATCGCGAGAGCAAGACGCACTGGTTCCCTCGACGATCGGATTCCCGACATGGTCAATGACGTCAAGCATTCGGAAGCCAAATATGGGCTGGGCAGCTACCAGCACACGCGCAGGATGGTGCTTGCCGTCGCCGTCGTCGTCCTGTTCGCGATGCTTCTGTTCGGGCAGTCGGTTTTTCCGCCCGATACGCCAGTGCATGAAACGATCGAAATGCTCGGCGTCGTGCTGATCTTTCTCGGCATCGTCGGGCGCTTGTGGTCGACGCTCTATATTGGCGGACGCAAATCCTCCGAAGTGGTGACCGGCGGACCCTATTCGATCACCCGCAACCCGCTCTATGTCTTCTCTACCTTAGCTGCCGCCGGTGTCGGCGCACAGATCGGCTCCATCACCGCCACGATCGGCTTTGGAGCGCTCTGCGCGGGTGCCTTTTACATCGTTATCCTGCGCGAGGAGAAATTCCTCAAGGAGGTTCTCGGCGCGCCATACCAGGCCTACCTGGCGAAAGTGCCGCGCTTTTTTCCGAAGCTGTCGCTGTATCAGGAAGGCGACACCGGCGGCTTCAAGCCGCGCCTGCTGCGAACCACGCTGCTGGACGGTCTGGTCTTCCTGGTTGCCTTGCCGGCTTTCGAACTGATCGACGGCGCCCAGCAGTCCGGCATATTGCCGGTGCTGTTCCGTTTCCCCTGAGTACAGTGTTGCTGAGTACAGTGTTGCCGAGCACGGGGTGTTGCGCGCCAGCCCGCTTTGACGTATAGGACCGCCGTTCCCAAAAAAACCGCCCGGCAGGGCATGCCGTGGCGGTTTCATTTGCTTTTCGGGCTTTGGTCGGCCTGAAGCGAACAAAAAGCGCATTGGTGCGCATATAAACGGAGTAGCAAAATGCCCAAGATGAAGACCAAATCGGCCGCCAAGAAGCGGTTCAAGATCACAGGTACGGGTAAAGTTCTGTCGGCTGCGGCCGGCAAGCGTCACGGCATGATCAAGCGTTCCAACAAGTTCATTCGAAATGCCCGCGGCACGATGGTTCTGGCTGAACCGGATGGCAAGAAGGTCATCAAGAATTTTCTGCCGAACGGCCTCTAGGGCATGATGCCAAAAAGTTGCAGACTTTTTGGAAACATCATGCGCCAAAATAAGAGCATTCGGTCTGGACACGCATTTGTTTTACGCAATTCCGAACGGAAAACCGCTAGGCACTTTTCCTGGAATTGCTTTTAAGGAGATCATGACATGGCACGCGTAAAGAGAGGCGTCACCTCGCACGCCAAGCACAAGAAGGTCCTGAAAGCCGCCAAGGGTTTTTACGGCCGTCGCAAGAACACCATCCGCATCGCCAAGCAGGCGGTGGAAAAGTCGCTGCAGTACGCCTATCGCGACCGCAAGAACCGCAAGCGCTCGTTTCGCGCTCTGTGGATCCAGCGCATCAACGCGGCGACGCATGAGCATGGCCTGACCTATGGCCGCTTCATCGACGGTCTCAACAAGGCCGGCATCGAGATCGACCGTAAGATCCTGTCGGATATGGCCATCCACGAGCCGCAGGCCTTCGCCGCACTCGTGGCCAAGGCCAAGGTTGCACTCGAATACCTCAAGAACACCACGCCGAATGCTTTTGAAAGCGCTGTCGCTTAAGACCAGCGCTTCCCAAGCTATTCGACACTTGATTTGGGAAACCCGCGCTGGCAGGGCTGGCGCGGGTTTTTCTTTGCTTCCAATCGGATCTGGAACATGAGTGACATGGAAACTCTCGAAAATTCCCTGATGGCCGAGATTGCCTCGGCCGCCGATGAGCAGGCGATCGAGGCGGTGCGTGTCTCGGCACTCGGCAAGAAGGGCTCGGTTTCCGAGATACTGAAGACACTCGGCTCGATGAGCGCCGAGGAGCGCCAGGTCAAGGGCCCGGCGATCAACGGCCTCAAGAACCGCGTCACCGAGGCGCTTTCTGTTCGCCGCGCCGAGCTGAAGGACGCGGCGATTACGGCACGGCTTGCCGCCGAGAAGGTTGACGTGACGCTGCCGGTCAGGCAATCTCCGGCCGAGCGCGGCCGCATCCATCCGATCAGCCAGGTTATCGACGAGATCGCGGCGATCTTCGGCGATCTCGGCTTTGCCATCGCCGAAGGTCCGGACATCGAGACCGACTATTACAATTTCACCTCGCTGAACTTCCCGGAAGGCCACCCGGCGCGCGAGATGCACGACACCTTCTTCTTCCAGCCGGACGAGCAGGGCGAGCGCAAGCTTTTGCGCACCCACACCTCGCCGGTGCAGATCCGCACCATGGAGATGCAGAAGCCGCCGATCCGCATCGTCATTCCCGGCAAGACCTACCGGCAGGATTCCGATGCCACCCACTCACCGATGTTCCATCAGGTCGAGGGGCTGGTGATCGACAAATCGGCCAACGTCGCCAACATGAAATGGGTGCTGGAGGAGTTCTGCAAGGCCTTCTTCGAGGTGCCGAGCGTCAAGATGCGCTTCCGGCCGTCCTTCTTCCCGTTCACCGAGCCCAGCCTCGAGGTCGACATCCAGTGCGATCGTTCGCGGCCGGGCGAAGTGCGCTTCGGCGAGGGCTCGGACTGGATGGAGATCCTCGGCTGCGGCATGGTCCACCCCAATGTGCTCCGCTACGGCGGCCTCGATCCAGACGAATACCAGGGCTTTGCCTGGGGCATGGGCATCGACCGTATCGCCATGCTGAAATACGGCATGCCAGATCTGCGCGCCTTCTTCGACGCGGATGTGCGCTGGCTGTCGCATTACGGTTTTAGGCCGCTCGACATGCCGACGCTGTTCGGGGGCTTGAGCGCGTGACAACCGGGCCGCAGCAAATCCGCGGGCAGCTCGCCTTCCTGCACATGTCCGACGCGCGGCCGCATAGCTTCAAGTGCAGCGTGCCTAGACCAGACGGAACACAGTCATGAAACTTACCCTCTCCTGGCTCAAGGATCATCTCGAGACCGACGCCTCGCTGGCGGAAATCGTCGAGCGTCTCACCTCGATCGGCCTCGAGGTCGAGCATGTCGACGACCGGGCGAGCCTAGCCCCCTTCGTCATCGCCAAGGTGGTGACGGCGGTGCAGCACCCAGACGCCGACCGGCTTCGCGTGCTGACCATCGACACCGGCGACGGCAAGCCGCCTGTGCAGGTCGTGTGTGGAGCGCCGAACGCCCGCGCCGGCCTGATCGGCGCCTTTGCAGCACCCGGCACCTATATTCCCGGCATCGACGTGACGCTGACCGTCGGCAAGATCCGCGGCGTTGAAAGCCACGGCATGATGTGCTCCGAGCGCGAGCTAGAACTGTCCGAGGAGCATGACGGCATCATCGACCTGCCGGCCGATGCGCCTGTCGGTACCAGCTTCGCCGCCTATGCCCATCTCGACGACCCGCTGATCGAGATCAATCTGACGCCGAACCGGCCGGATGCGACCAGCGTCCATGGCATCGCCCGCGATCTGGCGGCGAGCGGGCTCGGCACGCTGAAGAGCGCACCGATAGAGCCGGTCCCCGGCAAGGGCGAGACGCCGGTCAAGGTGACGATCGAAGCGCCGGAGCTCTGTCCCGGTTTTGCGCTGCGCCTGGTGCGCGGCGTCAAGAACGGCCCGTCGCCGAAATGGCTGCAGCAAAGGCTTCTCGCCATCGGCTTGAGGCCGATCAGCGCGCTCGTCGATATCACCAATTACGTCACCTTCGACCGCGGCCGGCCGCTGCATGTCTTCGACGCTAGGAAGGTCACCGGCAATCTCGCCGTGCGCCGGGCGCGTGACGGCGAAAAGGTGCTGGCGCTCGACGGCCGCGAATACACGCTTACGCCGGAGATGTGCGTGATCGCCGACCAGGACGGCATCGAATCGATCGCCGGCATCATGGGCGGCGAGCATTCCGGCTGCGACGAGAACACCACCGACGTGCTGATCGAGTCGGCGCTTTGGGACCCGATCGCGACCGCCCGCACTGGCCGCACGCTCGGCATCATCACCGATGCACGCTATCGGTTCGAGCGTGGCGTCGACCCGGAAATGATGATTCCCGGCGTGGAGCTGGCGACGAAGCTGGTGCTCGATTTCTGCGGCGGCACGCCGGCGCAAACTGAAGTCGTCGGCTATGCCGGCCATCAGCCGAAGATCGTCTCGTTTCCGTTGTCGGAAGTGAAGCGGCTGACCGGCATCGAAGTGCCGCGCTCGACGAGCCTCGACATTCTTGCCCGCCTCGGCTTCGAGCCGGAGGGCACGGGCGATGTCGTCAATGTGGCGGTCCCGTCCTGGCGGCCGGATGTCGCCGGCAAGGCCGACCTGGTCGAGGAGGTCATGCGCATCCACGGCGTCGACAATATCGCGCCGCAGCCGCTCGGCAGCCACGACGCGGTCAACGCCAAGATCCTGACTGTGCTGCAGATCCGCACCCGCGCCGCCAAACGGGCACTTGCCGTGCGCGGCATGATGGAGGCCGTCACCTGGTCGTTCATTCCGGCAAAACACGCCGAATTGTTCGGCGGCGGCCAGCAGGCGCTGAAGCTTGCCAACCCGATCGCCGCCGATATGTCCGACATGCGGCCATCACTGCTGCCGGGGCTGATCGCGGCAGCGCAACGCAATGCCGACAAGGGCATCGGCGATGTCGCGCTGTTCGAAGTGTCGGGCACTTACGAGGGCGACGGCGCCGACCAGCAGCGGCGTGTTGCCGCCGGCGTGCGGCGCGGCACCGCCAAGCTCGAGGGCTCCGGCCGTCATTGGGCCGGCAACGCCGGCGCGGTCGGTGTCTTCGACGCCAAGGCCGACGCGATCGCAGCACTCGAAGCCTGCGGCGCGCCGGTCGAGCGGCTGCAGATCGAGGCTGGCGGCCCGGCCTGGTATCATCCCGGCCGCTCCGGCACGATCAAACTCGGGCCGAAGGTCGTGCTTGGCACATTCGGCGAATTCCATCCGAAGACGCTGGAGGGGCTGGACGTCTCCGGCCCGCTCTGCGGCTTCGAAGTGTTCATCGATGCGGTGCCCGAGCCGAAGGCCAAGCCGACGCGGACGAAGCCGAGGCTCGATCTGTCCCCCTTCCAGGCGGTCAAGCGTGATTTCGCCTTCGTCGTCGACAAGGCGGTCGAAGCCGGCACACTCGTTCGCGCTGCCCTTGCCGCCGACCGGAAGCTGATTTCCGGTGTCTCGGTGTTCGATGTTTTCGAGGGTGCAGCGCTCGGCGCGGCGAAGAAGTCGATCGCCATCGAAGTGTCGATCCAGCCGGTCGAAAAGACGCTGACCGATGAGGATTTCGAGGCGCTTGCCAAGCGCATCGTCGAGAATGTCGGCAAGCAGACCGGCGGCGTGCTCAGAACCTAGAACGGATGCGATGATGGTTCACACCAGCAAGCTCTCCATCACCTGGCTGGCAACTCACATCGGGACGATCGACGGCTTCCTGGATGACCAGGAATGCGCCGATCTGATCGCTGACAGTGAACGGCGCGGTTTCGAGGCGGCCAAGGTGAACAGCTCCGGCGGCGCCACCGTCCTGAAGGAGCTTCGCAACAACGACCGGGTTGTCTTCGATGACGAGGACCTTGCGGATTTGCTCTTCGTACGGGCGCGGCCTCTGCTCTATCGTGGTCTCGGCGACTGGCGCTTGACCGGGCTGAATGAGCGTTTCCGTTTCTATCGCTATGGGCCGGGCCAGAAGTTCGATTGGCACCATGACGGCTATTTCGAGCGCCACGCCTTGGAGCGCAGTCAGTTCACGTTCATGATTTATCTATCGGATGGATTTGAAGGGGGAGGAACCTCGTTTCGCGGCGAGATGCCGGGCTATGCCGGTAGCAGTCTTCTGGTGAAGCCGAAGAAAGGAATGGCACTGGCGTTCTACCATCCGATCGAGCATCGCGGCGACGAGGTGCTGTCGGGGCGCAAGTACGTCATCCGAACGGACGTGATGTACAAGCGCCAATGAAAGGCTGTTCGTTGTGCCGCTGAGCGAGATGCACCTGACCCCGCTGGAAGTGTTTTTCGTCCAGGAGTTCTGCCGTTCCGCCGGCATTTCTCCTGACATGATGAGTGCGCTGAAAGTCAAAGAACGCAGCCGCGATCCTGTGGGATTCATGACCAGAGTCACTCCCTCATCGGTTGCTCCGGAATTGCGATGCGAGAGTCGGGTGTTCAGTTCGCCCAGGGCAGCGCATGTCGGACCCGACCGGCTTCCTTGCGGCATGGTTTTGTTCTTCGACGAAATTACAGGAAGGCTCGCCGCCATCGAGGGCTTTGTATATGGCGAAGAATGGCCCTCAATCGAAGAACCGGTCTTCTGGGCAGAGCCTGACGAATAATGAACTGATGGATTGCGGAGGCATCGCGAATCGCCTTCCAAGAGCCGATGGACCATCTGCGCTATTCCGGGCTCTCCTTCGAAACTCAGCGCACGGCGTTTCTCGACATCGTCTCGAAAGACGCCCTGATCCATGAAGCGCTGGTTCGCGCGCGCGGTCTCTACCTCCCGGACTGGCTGATCGTTTCCGGCGCGCTCTACAACGGCGTCTGGAACCATCTGACCGGCAAGCATTCGGGCTATGGCATCAGGGATGTCGACCTGTTTTATTTCGACGAAAGCGATCTGTCGTACGAGGCCGAGGATTTGGTCATCCGCCGGGCGGCGAAGCAGTTCGAAGGACTGACGCTGCCGGTCGAAGTGCGCAACCAGGCACGGGTGCATCTGTGGTACGAAGCACGCTTCGGGGAAGCCTATCCCCGCCTTGCTTCGTCCGCCGAGGCGCTATCCTGGTTCGCCTCGAAAACCCACGCGGTCGGCGTCCGCTTCGATGCCGCCGGGCAGCTTGATCTGGTGGCGCCGTTCGGGCTCGACGATATCTTTTCGTTTCGCATCACCCCGAACCGGGCGCTGAACAATCAGCGGACGCATGAGGCCAAGGCTGCGCGGGCGCAGGAGCATTGGCCGCAGATATCGGTCGTACCGTGGTGACTTCCTGAAATTGGAAAATGTCGGCGCGAGGCACCCCCCTCTGTCCTGCCGGACATCTCCCCCTCAAGGAGGGAGATTGGACGTCACCTCGTCTTTCGCCAATCGCGGACGTTGCAGGAGTGAGCGGAGAGCCTAAGCTGCCAATCTCCCCCCTTGAGGGGGAGATGTCCGGCAGGACAGAGGGGGGCGCTGTCCCGCCGACGTCTCGCGAC
Organism: Mesorhizobium sp. M0119; assembly: GCF_040322615.1. Taxonomy (NCBI): domain Bacteria; kingdom Pseudomonadati; phylum Pseudomonadota; class Alphaproteobacteria; order Hyphomicrobiales; family Phyllobacteriaceae; genus Mesorhizobium; species Mesorhizobium sp. M0119. The sequence goes on along the minus strand of NZ_JAMYTU010000002.1, from coordinate 258,820 downwards.
TTTCTGCACCGTGCGGCGTTCAAATGGGGCGCCGAAACGCCCCGTTTCGACTACTGTGTCGTTCACCCATTGACCAGCGCCAGCAGCTCTTCGGTGTAGCGCTTGCCCACCACCTTCTCCGGCGACAGGGCGTCGCCGATGGACGCCACTTCGGCCTGGCTCAGCACGATATCGGCTGCCGCCGTATTCTGCTCCAGATGGCGGATTTTTCGTGCACCAGGGATTGGCACGATGAAGTCGCCCTGATGCAGCACCCAGGCGAGCGCCAGCTGCGCCGGCGTCACGCCCTTCTCGGCGGCCATCTTTTCCAGCACGGCGACGACCGCCGCATTGGCCGCCATGGCGTCGGCCTGGAAGCGCGGCAACCCGCGGCGCCAGTCGTCGGCGCCGAGAACATCGGGCTTGGCGATCGTGCCGGTGAGCAGGCCGCGGCCGAGCGGGCTATAGGGGACAAAGCCGATGCCGAGCTCGCGGCAGACGGCAAACACTTCTTCTTCCGGATCGCGGGTCCACAGCGAATACTCGCTCTGCACGGCGGCGATCGGATGCACGGCATGCGCCCGGCGGATGGTAGCCGCACTCGCCTCCGACAGGCCGAGCGCCCGCACCTTGCCCTCGCGCACCAGCTCGGCCATGGCGCCGACCGTATCCTCGATCGGCACGTTGGGGTCGACGCGGTGCTGGTAGTAGAGGTCGATCACTTCAGTATCCAGCCGCTTCAGCGACGCTTCGGCAACCGCCTTGACATGTTCGGGGCGGCTGTCGACGCCGGCCATGCGCTCCATGCCGCTGCCTTCCTCGAGGATCTTGAAGCCGAATTTGGTTGCGATCGTCACCTTGTCACGCACCGGCTTCAGCGCCTTGCCGACCAGGACCTCGTTCTCGTAGGGGCCATAGACTTCGGCCGTGTCGAAGAAATTGACGCCGATCTCGACGGCGTGGCGCAGCGTGGCGATCGCGTCTGCCTCCGGCTGGCCGCCATAGGCAAAGCTCATCCCCATGCAGCCGAGGCCGACCGGGTAGACGTCGAGTTCATTGCCAAGCTTGCGGGTTTGCATCACCTGTCTCCTTGTTGTGATGGTTGTGATGCCGCAGAGATAGCCTCTTGCGCTGCGTTCGATAATCGGCTCTCATCTGCACGGGCTGTTCCAAGAAATAGATCAATGAAGCGAACCCATCTTTCACAGCTCGCTGTGCTGGCAACTGTCGCCCAATGCGGCAGTTTTCGCGGTGCCGCCAAGGAGCTGGCAATCGCGCCATCCGCGGTCAGCCATGCCGTTTCCAGCCTCGAAGCCCGCCTCGGCGTCCGTCTTCTGGCGCGCAGCACGCGCAGCGTCGCCCCGACCGAGGAAGGCGCGCAGCTGCTCGAGCGTCTCAGGCCGGCGCTGTCGGAGATCGACCTGGCGCTGGAATCGGCGATCGAGGCGCGCGACCGGCCAGCCGGCAATCTGAGGCTCAACGTGCCGCGCACCGCGGCCCATCTGACGCTGACGCCTCGACTCGGCGCCTTTGCCGCGGCCTATCCGGACATCGTGCTGGAGATCGTCATCGAGGACCGCTTCACCGATGTCGTCGAAGGCGGCTTCGACGCCGGCGTGCGGCTGGGCGAGAGCCTGCAGCGCGACATGATCGCGGTGCGTATCGGGCCGAACCTCCGCGGCGCCGTGGTCGGCGCGCCATCCTATTTCGAGACCAGGCCCAGGCCGATCCATCCGCACGATCTTGCCGGCCACCGCTGCATCCGTTTCCGCTTCTCCAGCGGCATTCTCTACCGCTGGGAATTCGAGAAAAACGGCGAAGAGATCGAGATAGCGGTGCAAGGGCCGCTGATCCTCGACGAGGACCATCTGATTGCCAACGCCGCGGTTGACGGCGCCGGGCTCGCCTTCGTGTTCGAGGACTATGTCCGCGACGCGCTAGCCGCCGGGAAGCTCGTTCGCGTGCTGGAGGACTGGTGCCCGCCCTTCGACGGCTTCTTCGTCTATTACCCCAGCCGCCGCCAGATGCGGCCGGCACTCAGGGCCTTTGTCGATTTCTTCGGGATGAGTGCATAGGGGCACCGTCGGAACAGCGGAGGGCAATCTCTTCAGGCTGAATGCTCATCTCACGGCCGTTGGCGGCGCCAGCGCCGGCAATTATTCGTCTCCAAACACAAGTGGAACCGCCTTTCTGGCCTGGAAGAAACCCGACCTGGCATTCGTTCACCGACCATGTCTGCACTGCCCAAAAACCAAACGGCCGGCTACGGCTGGACGGCGATCATCCTTCACTGGCTGATCGCGGCGATCTTTATCGGCCAGTTCGTGCTCGGCTTCGTCATGGTGCGGCTGTCCAGCCAGCGCACCGCCTTCGAGCTGATCCAGCTGCATAAATCCTTCGGCTTTCTGCTGCTTGGGCTGGTCATCCTGCGCATCGCCTGGCGCCTAGGCAGACCGGCCCCGCCGCTGCCGCGCTCGGTCGGGCCGTTCGAGCGCCGGATGGCGCCGCTGGTCCATCTCGCGCTCTATGCGTTTCAGCTCGCTCTGCCGTTGTCCGGCTGGGCGCTGGTCTCGGTCTCGGTGCTGGAGATCCCGAGCGTGCCGTTCAATCTGTTTGTCATGCCCAATCTGCCGCTTGGCGTATCGGACATGGCAGAAAGCTTCTGGGCAGCGACGCACTGGTATCTCGCCTATGCCGGCATCGGACTTGTCGCTTTGCATCTCGCCGCAGCGCTGCGCCACCATTTCTGGCTGAGGGATACCGTGCTGACGCGCATGATCACGGCTTCGTCAGATCGCGACACGGAATAGAGCGGACGGCTCATTCGTTGATGGGGCGAGGACGCAAGAAAGCGTTGCCTACCAAGAGGACCATTTCCATGTACGCGCGCATCTTCGGATTTGCGGCCGCCGCCGCTTGTTTTGCCATACCTGTTTTCGCCGCCGTTGCCCTTGGCGACGCGGCCGGCAGCTACACCATCAGCCCGGGGAGTTCCAGCATCCACTTCTCTATCGGCAAGCTCGGCGGCGGCGGGCTCGACGGCGCTTTCTCCCGCTTCAAGGGCAGTATCCTCATCGACAACAGCGATGTCGGCCGGTCCCAAGTCAATTTCACCATCTTTCCCGAAAGCGTCGGTACCGGCCAAAGCCGCATCGACGCCTTTCTCCGCTCGGACGCGGTTTTCGACGCAGCCAACAATCCGGAGATCCAGTTCCGTTCGACCAGCGTCAAACGGACCGGCGACACGTCAGCCCTTGTCACCGGCCGGCTGACGGCGCGCGGCAAGACCTTTCAGGAAAAATTCACGGCCGAGCTTGGCGGCCTCAAGGCGGGCACGATAAAATTCCACGTCACCGGCAAGGTGTTGCGGTCGCGCTATGGCATGGATGTCGGCACGCCGATTTATTCCAACGTCGTCGACTTCGACATGACGCTGACGGGTAGAAGGGGATAGCCTTTGCAGAACCTGGGTTCCTCGCCCCCGCAAAGCGGGGGAGAGGTGGCCCGGCGAAGCCGGGACGGAGAGGGGGACGACGGCCGCCAAGCCAGAATCCTGCAGGGGCAGGGCGCGGACTGATTATGGTGCGAAGCCCATAACGGGCGCGTGAACAGCCAATTCGGCCGCCGCAAAGGCCCCTCTCCGTGGCGGGCTGCGCCCGAGCCACCTCTCCCCACTTCGTGGGGCGAGGAACCCAGGTTCCGCAAGGGCGCCGGCATCCGGACAAGCCGCAGACGATCGCCCTGTTCGCCGCCATGCTCCCGCATTGGCTTTTCTCTTGAATTAGGGCAAACCTCCAGGCCTGCAATCGAGAGGAGAAAGCTGATGTTCCGATGGGGTGTTTTGTCGACGGCCAAGATCGGCCGCGAGCAGCTTTTGCCGGCAATCGTCGAGGCGGAAAATGGCGTGCTGTCGGCGATCGCCAGCCGCGATCTGTCGAAAGCCCGGGCACTCGGTGAACGCTTCGGCGCGCGCCACGCTTTCGGCTCCTATGAGGAGCTGCTCGCCTCCAGCGACATCGACGGCGTCTACATTCCGCTGCCGACCTCGCAGCATGTCGAATGGACGGCCAAGGCGATCGAGGCCGGCAAGCATGTTCTGGTCGAAAAGCCGCTGGCGCTCGATGCCAAGGACATTCCGCCGCTGATCAAGCTGCGCGATGCCAGGAAGGTTCTGGTCTGCGAAGCCTTCATGGTCGTCTACCATCCGCAATGGATCAAGGTGCGCGAGCTGATCGCCAACGGCGCCATCGGCCGGCTGCGCCATGTCCAGGGCGCGTTCTCCTATTACAATGTCGATCCCAACAACATGCGCAACAAGCTCGATCTCGGCGGTGGCGCGCTGCCCGACATCGGCGTCTATCCGACGGTGTCGACACGCTTTTCGACCGGCAAGGAACCGCTGCGCGTCCAGGCGACGATCGAGCGCGACAAGACATTCGGCACCGACATCTATTCCTCGATCCGCGCCGATTTCGGCGACTTCGAGCTGTCCTTCTACCTGTCGACGCAGATGGCGGCGCGGCAGGTGATGGTGTTCCACGGCGAGAAGGGCTTCATCGAGGTGTTCTCACCGTTCAACGCCGGGCTCTACGACCATCACCGCGTCGAGCTGCACAACCAGAACCACAGCGAGGCGCAGGTGTTCCGCTTTCCCGGCACGCAGCAGTACCGGCTGGAAGTCGAGGCCTTCGCGCGGGCTGCGCAGGGCGGCAAGGACCGAGTCTTCACCCTGGAAGAATCGGTGCTCAACCAGAAGGTCATCGATGCCGTCTTCCGCGCCGGCGAGAAGGAAGGCTGGGAGGCAGTCTAGGCCGGCCGTGATCCCACAACGGGACCGGTTTTTGGACGAGATCATGGCCAAATAAAATGCCCGACGACGCGGATGTGATCATTGTCGGCGCCGGCCTTGCCGGTCTTGTCGCGGCGGCCGAACTGACTGCGGCCGGCAAGAAGGCCATCATCGTCGAGCAGGAGCCGGAACAGTCGCTTGGCGGCCAGGCATTCTGGTCGCTCGGCGGCATCTTCCTTGTCGATTCGCCCGAACAGCGGCGCATGCGCATCCGGGATTCGTATGAGCTGGCGCTCGAGGACTGGCTGGGCACCGCAGCCTTCGATCGCGCGGAAGATCTCTGGCCCCGCCGCTGGGCCGAGGCCTATGTCGGCTTCGCCGCCGGCGAGAAGCGTTCCTGGCTCATGCAGCGCGGCCTGAAATTCTTTCCGGTGGTCGGCTGGGCCGAACGCGGCGGCGGCAATGCCGTCGGCCACGGCAATTCGGTGCCGCGCTTCCACATCACCTGGGGCACCGGGCCTGGCGTGCTCGAACCGTTCGTGCAGCGCGTGCGCGAGGCCGTCAAGCGTGGGCTGATCCGCTTCAAATTCCGTCACCGGGTCAACGAATTGACCCGGACGGGCGGCGTCGTCAACGGCGTGCGTGGCGACCTATTGGCGGCGAGCGATGCCGAGCGCGGCCGCAAGAGCTCGCGCGAGATCGCCGGCGATTTCGAGCTGAAGGCGCAGGCCGTCATCGTCGCCTCCGGCGGCATCGGCGCCAATCACCAGCTGGTTCGGGAGAATTGGCCGCAGCGGCTGGGTGCGCCGCCGAAACGCATGATCACCGGCGTTCCCGATTATGTCGATGGCCGCATGCTGGCGATCGCCGAGGCTGCCGGCGGCAGGCTCATCAACCGCGACCGCATGTGGCACTATGTCGAGGGCGTCAGGAACTGGGCACCGATCTGGACCGATCATGCGATCCGCATCCTGCCCGGCCCGTCATCGCTGTGGCTCGATGCGCGCGGCAAACGCCTGCCGGTGCCGCTCTATCCCGGCTTCGATACGCTGGCGACGCTCAGCCGTATCATGAGCACCGGATACGACTATTCCTGGTTCATCCTGACCAGAAAGATCATCCAGAAGGAGTTCGCGCTGTCGGGCTCCGAGCAGAACCCCGATCTGACGGGGAAAAGCTGGCGCCAGGTGCTTGGCCGCGCCACCAGCGGCGTGCCCGCGCCGGTCAGGGCGTTCATGGAGAAGGGCGATGATTTCATCGTCGAGCCCGAGCTGCCGGCGCTGGTCGCCCGCATGAACGCATTGGCCGGCGGCGAGCCGCTGCTCGAACTGGGGCAGGTCGAGCGCGAAATCCGCGCCCGCGACCGGCAGCTCGACAATCCGTTCTCCAAGGACATGCAGATCACCGCGCTGCGCGGTGCGCGCGCCTATCTCGGCGACCGGCTCATCCGCACCGCAAGGCCGCACAAGCTGCTCGATCCCGCCAATGGCCCGCTGATTGCCGTCAGGCTCGGCATCCTGACCCGCAAGACGCTCGGCGGGCTTGAGACTGACCTCGACAGCCGCGTGCTGGGCACCGGCGGCCAACCGGTCGAGGGGCTGTACGCGGTGGGCGAGGCCGCCGGTTTCGGCGGCGGCGGCATGCACGGCTATGCAGCGCTCGAAGGCACGTTTCTCGGCGGCTGCATCTTTTCCGGCCGCAGCGCTGGACGGGCGGCGGCACGCGCGGTGGGGTGAAACAAAGTCGACCGCAACGCGCTTTAGGCGAAGGGCTGCAAATTGACGTCCTGAAGCTTGGAGCCGGCAAGCAAAGCCTCGAGCACCTGCTTTTTGAGAAACAGGCACTGCGAACGGGCAAGTTTGACGATGCCGGAAACGTCGCCTGCTTCGCAGGCAAGAACCAGTTCCTTTTGCTGGGCGATGATCAACTGGGTGAGGTCGCGCGACTTGAACCCGAGGTGGAGAACCCGCGCCGACTGGTCGAGTATCTGGTCCAGCAGATGCGCCAGTCGTAGATTTCCCGAGAGCTCCGCAAGGGCCAGACGAAAGGCACGATCGGCCGCCAGGAAGGCGACGTGGCTGCGTAGCGTCTCCGGCTTCAGCACCTTTTTCGCTGCCAGCCCGATGTCCTCCAGCCCGCGCTCGGTCATGTTCGATGCCGCCACCTTGAACACTTCCGGTTCGATCAAGCTGCGGACATCGAATATCTCGTTGACGTCGCGCAGGCTGAGCGTTGCAACGACGTAGCCGCGGCGCGGCTCGCTCCTGACCAGCCCTTCCTGCATCAGACGGGCCAACGCCGCGCGGATGGTCGCCTTTTTGATCTGGTATCGATCGCCGATCTGTTTCTCGGTCAGCGCTTCACCGGGGCGCAGCACGCAGGCAATGATGTCGTTCCTCAGCTGCTCATATGCCTGTTCCCTGCGAAGGACGTCGGCGGCTGACAGTGCTGTCGCCTCGACCGTGGCCGGCCTTGCCGGTTCGGCCGTCAACTTCGTCGTTTTCATATTTTGTCCGTCTGGCTGTCCGGTTGACGCTGGCATCGGCATTCGCTAGCGTGAGATGCTCAGATTGGTAATCTGAGCATCTCAGGGAGGATAACTGATATGCCTTTACCCGCCAACTCGCCTCTCTACGCCGTTGCCGACGATATCGTCAATGCCGCGAGGGGACCAGATCCCCTCGAAGCGGTAAGGACGGTCCTGGGCGACTACACCAACCGCTTTCACGCATCGGGAACACTCGCTCACGAAGAAGACGACGACGAGGTGCTTCTGCATGCGAGTCCGAACCTGACGATCTATCACATCACTCTGTCGCCCGGCCTGCAGTACCCGCCTCACAACCACCTGATGGATGCCTTGATCGGCATCTACAAGGGCAGCGAGACGAACTTCATCTATCCCGTTGCCGGCAGCGAACTCGATGTTCCCGAAAGGCAGGACATCGCAGCGCCTGCCGTGGTGCACATGGCGTCAAATACCGTTCATGCGGTTGCGAATACGAGCGGTGCGCGATCGGGTGCGCTGCATGTCTACCTCGGCGATCTTACCCGAACCCACCGGCAGCTGTGGAGTCCGGATAGCAACCAGGCCGAGCCGTTTGACAATGACCGCTATCTGGCCGGCGCTCGGCCCATTCAGCAGTCCGGGCACGAATGAGCGCAGGGGCGTCGCCGGCGGCGAAATTGGCCGTGATCAGCGGACCCGTCGGAATCGCGTCACACTTGTCACTCTCGCCAATCCGCTATCGCCCCTATCCTGGCTCACGACCCAACCCGTCGCGCCTGCGGCGACAAACCAGCAAGGGAGATGCACAATGACGGCACATCAGAATGGCACAGGCGAGCAGACGACGCGGCTCGCGATGAAGACACCACCGGTCGTTTCGCCTGACGCGTGGGAGGCCGCGCGCCAGCAGTTGCTCGTGAAGGAGAAGACCGTGACCCGGGCTCGCGACGCACTGGCCGCCGAGCGCCGGCGGATGCCGTGGATGGCGGTGGAGAAGACCTATACGTTCGAAGGGCCTGACGGAAAGGTGAGCCTGCTCGACCTGTTCGAGGGCCGCCGTCAACTGATCGTCTACCGCGCTTTCTTCGAGCCCGGCGTATTCGGCTGGCCCGACCACGCTTGCCGCGGCTGCTCGCTGGGGGCGGACCAGGTCGGCAATCTTGCCCATCTGAACGCCCGCGACACCACGCTTGCCTACGCCTCGCGCGCACCGCAGGCCGACATTGCGCGGCTGAAGGCGCGGATGGACTGGAAGATGCCCTGGTACACCATCACCGACAGCTTCGATGCCGACTTCGGCGTTGACGAATGGCACGGCCATAACGTGTTCATCCGCGATGGCGATCGCGTGTTCCGTACCTACTTCATCAACAACCGCGGCGACGAGGCGATGGGGACCGTATGGAGCTATCTCGACCTGTCGCCGCTCGGCCGCCAGGAGGTTTGGGAGGATTCGCCCGAGGGCTATCCGCAGACGCCGACGTACAAGTGGTGGAACTGGCACGACAATTACGGCGCCGAAGCCGTTCCCGACAAAAAGTGGGTCGAGGTGTCGGACGCCGGAGAGGCCGCGTTCCGGAACCGCACCGAATAGAACGTCTTTGGCGTCGCGGAAATGCGGCTAGGGCAAATGGATGGAGCGGGATGCACGGTTCGACCGCATCCCGCTCGCTATGTAGGACTACGGACATGAGCGAGATTCATGCAGGCGGATCCACCGGCGATGCGACCCCGGCCGGCCATAGTGCAGCCGATTGGCTGTCCTTTGCGGCCGCGCCGACCTTCGCAACCATGGCGCTGCTGACGCTTCTCGGCGGCGCGCCGGACATGATGTGCTCGACCGGGCAAGAGGCGTCACCGCTGGGCGGCATGGTCCCGATGTACCTGCTGATGAGCGGCTTTCATTTAGGACCTTGGCTGAAGCAGGTTTCCGGCCGGCGACGCCGCCGCAAATAGAGCTGTACCGGCCGACAAAGGCCCGTTCTGGTCGGGAAGACATCCCTCACCATATCCACTCGCCCCTTCCCAAAACCGCTACCGCATCGACAATCCGGGTAAAGCTCGAGCGGGCGCGGCCGGCCGTGTGCCTGGCGCGCAAATAGCCATGCACCAGCCCCGGCTCCTCGAGCCACCAGGCGCGCCCGCCCGCGGCAACGATGCGGTCGCGATAGGCTTCGCCGTCCGACGACAGCGGGTCGCATTCAGCGGTGATCACGACGGTGGGCGGCAGATTGGCGAACTCGGCGTCGGCGAGCGGCCACAGAGTGAGATCGCCGGTGCGATCCTCGCCACCGGTCCTGATGTCCCTGTAGAAAACGAGGTCGCGCGCGGTAAGCATCGGCGCTTCCGCGTGGGTGACGTAGGAACCGGCGGAGCTGTCGCCGCCAAGGCCGGGATAGACCAGAATCTGGCCGATCGGCTTGCGCGCATGGCCGCGCGTTGCGTGACTGACAGCGGCGGCGAGATTGCCGCCGGCACTGTCGCCGCAGAGCAGGACAGGACGCTCGTAAGTCGCCGCCGCCCATTCGAAGGCGCTGATGGCATCGTCGAAGGCGGCCGGATGAAGGTGTTCCGGTGCCAGCCGGTAGTCGACCGAAACCACTTCGTAGCCGGTGCGGCTGCAAAGCTCGGCGCAGAGGTCGTCATGGCTGTCGAGCCCGCCGAGGATAAAACCGCCGCCATGGAAATAAAGCACCATCGCCGCCGCTTCCGGCGCCGGGGCGCGGTAGACGCGGATCGGAATGTGCCATGGTGTGGCAATGGCGGTGGTTTCCGCCGTGACGCCTTGGGGATAGCCGGCAAAGAACTCGCGGCACATCCGGTTATAGATCTGGCGCTGCTCGGCGATGGTGTAGTCGATCGTATCGGGCGGATAATAAGAATTGGTCCGCTCGATGAAGGCCCAGGTCTCGGCGTCGATGAGGGTTTTGTAGTCGGTCATGGGCGCTGGATGGATCGCAATGAATCCGCCTGAACACCCCCCTCTGGCCTGCCGGCCATCTCCCCCTCAAGTGGGGAGATCGGCAGCTTCGGCGAAACCGCCTTTTCTCCGGCGTCGACAATTGGCGAAAGCGATGATGACATCCAATCTCCCCCCTTGAGGGGGAGATGTCCGGCAGGACAGAGGGGGGTGAGCGCCATCATTCCTGCAATACCACTACTTCCCCTTCCACACCGGATCGCGCTTTTCGGCAAAGGCGCGAAAGCCCTCGAGATTGTCCTCCGAGCCGTAGAGTGCGTCAACCGTCGACAGTTGCCGGCGCGTCACCCGGTTCATCGCGTCCTGGAAAGTCAGCGATTCTGCGACCCGGGCCGTCTCCTTGATCGCGGCGAAGACCAGCGGCGGGCCGCTGGCGAGCAGCCGCGCGATCTCCCAGACGCGGTCCTCCAGCCTGTCCTTGGGCAGCACCTCGTTGACCAGGCCCCAGCGATTCGCCTCGGCGACGTCCATCCAGCGGCCGGTGAGCAAAAGGTCCATGGCGACATGGTAGGGGATGCGCTTCGGCAGCTTGATCGTCGCCGCATCGGCCAGCGTGCCGGCGCGGATTTCGGGCAGCGCGAAGGAGGAGTGGTCCGACGCATAGATGAGGTCGCAGGATAGCGCCAGTTCGAAGCCGCCGCCGACCGCCATGCCGTTGACGCAGGCGATCACCGGCTTGTTGAGGTCGCGCAGTTCCTGCAGCCCGCCGAAGCCGCCGACGCCGTAGTCGCCGTCGACCGCGTCGCCGCCGGCCGCGGCCTTCAGGTCCCAGCCGGCGCAGAAGAACTTGTCACCGGCGGTCTTGACGATGGCGACGCGCAAGTCGGGATCGTCGCGAAACGCCTTGAAAGTCTCGCCCATCAGCCGCGACGTCTTCAGGTCGATGGCATTGGCCTTGGGCCGGTCGAGCGTGACTTCGAGGACAGCGCCTTCGCGGCGGGTCGAAATGATTTCAGACATTCTTCTTGTCTCCAAGTACCAGCAGCGCATCGGCGATCCAGGCGCCCTTGCCTTCGGTGCAGACGATCAGCGGATTGATGTCGAGTTCCTCGATCTCGCCGGCGTTTTGCTGCACGAAAGCGGCAATGCCAGATATCGCATCGATTGCCGCTGCAACATCGGCCTTCGGCCGACCGCGATAGCCGTCGAGCAGCGGGAACAGTTTCAGCCCGCGCAAAGCGGCCTCGATATCGTCGCGGGTCGCCGGCAGCATCAGCGTGACGCTGTCGCGCAACAGCTCGACCAGCACGCCGCCGGTGCCGAGCGTCATCACCGCGCCGAACATCGGGTCGCGGGTGAAGCCGACGAGCAGCTCGGCGACGCCGTCGCGCACCATGCGCTCGACATAAAGGCCCGTGCCGAGCGGGCCGAGATCGTGGGCGGCGGTGCTGACGGATTCGGCATCCCTCAAATTGAGCCGGACCGCGTCGAGCTCGGACTTGTGGATGACACCAAGGGCCTTCAGCGCCACCGGGAAGCCGAGCGCCATCGAGGAGATGACAGCTTCGACCGCGTTGCCGGCGCGCTCGCCCTTCGGCACGGGGAGCCCGGCCTCGATGAGCCGCGCCTTCGCCTCGGCCTCGTCCGGCGTGACATGGTCGCCGGCCGGCGCGCCGGACGCCGAAGTGTCGATCGGCTGCGCCTGCGGCTCGCGCCAGGCCCAGCCGATGAAGGCCGCCGCCTGGGCGGCGTCAATGGCTTCGGAGATGCCGAACAGCGGCACCATGCCCCGCGCCATCAGCCCGGCAGTGTATTCCTCGGGCAGGTTCTCCGGCAGCGAGGAGACGATCGCGCCTTGCGCGCTGTTGGTCTTCAGCGCCGATTCGAAGGCACGCAGCGTCGCCCACCAGTCGGTGTCCGAGCAGCGGTCGGGGCGCGGGAAATCGAGCACCAGCATGTTGAGGTCGAAGCCGCCCGACACCATCGCGGTGAAGGTGGCGGTCATCGCCGGCTCGTTGTTCCAGATGAAGGTGTGGTAGTCGAGCGGGTTGGCCACCGCGACCAGCGGCCCGAGCGTCGATTTGACATGCGCGCGGTGCTCGGGGGTGAGTGGCGGAAACGTCACCCAGCGGCCTTCGGCGCTGTCGGCCATCACTGACGCCTCGCCGCCCGAACAGCTCATCGACGACAGCCGGTAGCCGGGCAGGGGGCCGGTGACGTGCAGCAGCTTGAGCGCCTCGATGAAGGCCGGGATCGAATCGATGCGCGCGATGCCGAGCCGCTTCAGGAAGGCGCCGGACGCTGCGTCCGAGCCGGCCAGCGACGCGGTATGGGAAACGGCCGCCTGCCGCGCCTGCTCGGAGCGGCCGACCTTCATGGAGATGACAGGCTTTTTCAGCTCGCGCGCCCGTGCCGCCAGCCTTTCGAAGCCGGCTACCGAATCGAAAGCCTCGATATGCAAGCCGAGCGCGGTGACACGGTCGTCCTCGATCAGGCCGAGCGCCATTTCGGAAAGCCCGGTCTGCGCCTGGTTGCCGGCGGTCATCAGAAAGGCGATCGGCAGGCCGCGCTTCTGCATCGTCATGTTGATGGCGATGTTCGACGACTGGGTGATGATGGCAACGCCGCGACCGCCTTCTGGCAGCCTGATGCCGCCATGCTGGTCGGGCCACAAAAGCGCGCCGTCGGCATAGTTGATGAGCCCGTAGCAGTTCGGCCCGATGATTGGCATTTGGCCCGCCGCCGCGACCAGCTCGGCCTGCAGCCGCTCGCCGTCCTCGTCATAGGCCTCGGTTTCGAGGAAGCCGGCGGCGAAGCAGACCGCACCGCCGGCGCCGCGCTCGGCCAGTGCTTTGACCACTTCGATGGTCAAGTGCCGGTTGACGCCGACGAAAGCGGCATCCGGCGCACCGGGCAATTCGGCCACCGAGCGATAGGCCTTGCGGCCGGCGACCTCGGCCTTGCTCGGATGCACCGGCCAGATCTCGCCGGCAAAGCCCATCTTGATCGATTGCGCGACGACGGCGGCAGCCTGCGCACCACCGAAGACCGCGATCGATTTCGGCCGCAAAAGACGTTCAAGCCTGTGCACGAAGACCCCCCTCTGCCCTGCTGGGCATCTCCCCCTCAAGGGGGGAGATTGGCAGCTGGGCCGCCGGCCCGAGGCATGCAACGGTAATAACTGGCGAAATCAGGAATGGCGGCCGATCTCTCCCCTTGAGGGGGAGATGTCCGATAGGACAGAGGGGGGTGGGAAGGAATGCAAACATTGCGCTGTTCAGCCCCCGAACGGGCGCAGCAGCGCCCGCGAGATGATGTGGCGCTGGATTTCCGAAGTGCCTTCCCAGATGCGCTCGACGCGGGCGTCGCGCCAGATGCGCTCGAGCGGCAAATCGTCCATCAGCCCCATGCCGCCATGGATCTGGATCGCCTCGTCGGCGACGAAGGCAAGCATCTCGGTGGCCTTCAGCTTGGCCATGGCCATGTCCTGGTCGGTGACGGTGCCCTGATCGTACTTCCAGCCGGCTTCGAACACCATCAGGTCGGCGGCCTTCAGCTCGGTCGCCATGTCGGCGAGCTTGAACGACACGCCCTGGAACTTGCCGATCGGCTGGCCGAACTGCTGGCGCTGCGCGGCGTATTCGATGGCGTGGCCAAGCGCCCGCTCGGCGCGGCCGAGGCAGGTGGCGCCGACCTGCAGGCGCGTCGCGCCAAGCCATGAATTGGCGACATCGAAGCCTTTGTGGACCTCGCCGAGCACTTGGGCCCCGGGCAGCCGGCAATCGTCGAATTCGAGGATGGCATTGGTGTAGCCGCGATGCGAGACGTTGCGGTAGCCGTCGCGCACCGTAAAACCCTTGGTGCCCTTGTCGACAAAGAAGGCGGTGATCTTCTTGCGTTTTCCACGCGAAGACTCTTCCTCACCCGAGGCCATGAAGACGATGGCGAAATCGGCGAGGTCCGCATGGCTGATGAAATGCTTGGTGCCGTTCAGCACCCAGTCGTCGCCGTCTTGCACGGCGGTTGCCTTCATGCCGCGCAGATCGGAGCCGGCGCCCGGCTCGGTCATTGCCAGGCAATCCCATTTCTCGCCGCGAATGCAGGGAAACAGATATTTTTCGCGCTGCTCCAGCGTGCCGGCGAGAAGGATGTTCGAAGGCCGCGCCACGCAGGTCCAATGCAGCGCGTAATTGGCGCGGCCGAGTTCCTTTTCATAGAGCAGCCAGGTCACCGTATCGAGCCCGGCGCCGCCGACATCGGCCGGCATGTTGGCGGCATAGAGGCCGGCTTCGATCGCCTTGGCCTTGATCTCCTCGATCAGCTCGCGGCGCAGCACGCCGGTACGCTCCACTTCGCGCTCATGTGGGTAAAGCTCGTTCTCGACGAAGGCCCGCGTCGTCTCGACGATGAGCTTCTGCTCCTCCGAAAGACCAAAATCCATGGTCTCAGCCTTTCTTCCTTTTCTTCGGCTTTTCAGCCTTTGCCTTTTCGGCCGCCTTGGAGGCGGTGGGCTTCTTGGCCGCGAGCTTGGCCAGCTGCCTGGTGTAGTCCTTATGCAGGGCGCCGGCACCCCAGCCTTTGCCTTTGTTCTGCTTCGACAGTGCCTCCATGATGGCGACCAGATTGTCGTCGCGGATCTTTTCGAGCTCGCGGATCGACAGACCGTGCGCCTGATCGTCCGACTGGGTGGCGATCAGCTCGACCAGCTCATCGTTGAACTCCGGCACGTCCATCAGCTTGGTCCACGGCCATTTCAGGCACGGGCCGAACTGCGCCATGAAGTGGCGCATGCCGGCCTCGCCGCCGGCGACGCGATAGACTTGGAACATGCCCATCTGCGCCCAGCGCAGGCCGAAGCCGTAGCGCATGATGTCGTCGAGCTCCTCGACCGTGCAGATGCCGTCCTTGACCAGCCACAGCGCCTCGCGCCAGGCCGCTTCGAGCAGCCGGTCGCCGACGAACGCTTCGATCTCCTTGCGGATCACCACCGGCTTCATGCCGATCGAGGCATACATCTCCGTGGCGACTTCGATCGCCTCGGGAAAGGTCTGTTCGCCGCCGACGATTTCGACCAGCGGCAGCAGATAGACGGGGTTGAACGGATGGCCGACGACCAGCCGCTCCGGGTGCTTCTTCATCGCCACCTGCATGTCGGTCGGTTTGATGCCGGAGGTGGAGGAGCCGATAATGGCGTTGGCCGGTGCATAAAGGTCGATCTCGGCCAGCACGCGGTGCTTCAGGTCGAGCCGCTCCGGCACGCTTTCCTGGATGAAGTCGGCGTCGGCCACCGCCTCGGCGATCGTCTTGGCGAAGGTAAGCTTGCCCTCTTTCGGCAGGCCGCCGGGCAGCATCTGCTTGTAGGCGCGGCGTGCGCCCTTCATCACCTCGCCGACCTTGCGTGACGCCTCGGGATCGGGATCGAAGATCGACACGTCGATGCCGTTGAGCAGCAGCCGCGCCACCCAGCCGGCGCCGATGACGCCGCCGCCGATCGCGGCCGCCTTGTTGATGATGCTCATGCGGAAGCTCCGGTTCTTGTGCGGGCTGTTGCGGGGTCGGTGAGGGCGACACGCTCGCCGGCACGGATCACGGATGCGTCATAGGCCTTGCGCGCGAACACTTCGAGCACGAAGGGCCGGAAGAAATCGATCGGCAATGTCTCGTAGTCGGGATCGAAGCTCGACTGATCCCAGCGTTCGCAAAACTTATCGCAATCGTCGAAGTAGATGTGCCCGGCGAAACGGTCGCGGGCGTGTGGATTGCCGCCGAGGTGGTGGGCGTAATAGAGGCGCTGGAAATCGCCGTGCTTCTCCACCACCCAGGTGCATTGCTCGCGCACAAAAGGCTTCAGGATCGACGCCGCATACTCGTCGTGGTTATAGGGCGCGTAGATGTCGCCAATATCGTGCAGCAAGGCGCAGGCAATCCAGTCGGTGTCGGCGCCGTCGCGCCAGGCCCGTGTTGCCGCTTGCAGTGAATGGCCGAGCCGGGTGATCTTGTAGCCCGAGAGGCCCGCATCAAGCTGGACGAGCGCGTCGAGCAGCCGCTCGCCGGTCTTTGCCGCATAGTCGATCTCGTGCTCGGTGAGGAAGGCATAGTCCTCGCGGTCGCCGTCCTTCATGGCGGTGAATTTCACGGTCTTCATCGGCGGCTCCTCCCAACCGGCTACCGGCTTTCAAAGCGGTGCGCGCTTCGTCAGGTTCAGCTTCTTGCGGACTTCGTCCGGGCCGATGACCCTGGCGCCCATATTCGACACGATGCTGACCGCCCGCTCGACCAGCTGCGCATTGGTCGCCAGCACGCCCTTGTCGAGCCAGAGATTATCCTCCAGTCCGACGCGGACATTGCCGCCGGCCAGCACCGCGGCTGCGACATAGGCCATCTGGTTGCGGCCAATGGCAAAGGCCGACCAGTTCCAGGTCGACGGTACATTGTTGACCATGGCCATGAAGGTGTTGAGGTCGTCCGGCGCGCCCCACGGCACGCCCATGCACAATTGCACCAGCGCGTCCGGCTTCAGCACTTCTTCCTCGACCAATTGCTTGGCGAACCACAGATGCCCGGTGTCGAAGGCCTCGATCTCCGGCTTGACGCCGAGCGCCGTCATCATGCCGCCCATGGCACGCAGCATGCCGGGCGTATTGGTCATGACATAATCGGCCTCGGCGAAATTCATGGTGCCGCAATCGAGCGTGCAGATTTCCGGCAGGCACTGGCTCACATGTTCCATGCGGTTGCTCGCGCCGCCCATGTCCGTGCCTTTTTCGTTCAGCGGCAGCGGCTTCTCCGGCGGGCCGAATACCATGTCACCCCCCATGCCGGCGGTCAGGTTCAGCACCACGTCGACGTCCGCCGCGCGGATGCGCTCGGTTACTTCGCGATAGAGATGCACGTCGCGCCTAGGCTTGCCGGTCTCGGGATCGCGCACATGGCAGTGCACGATTGCAGCACCTGCCTTTGCCGCCTCGATAGCCGAATCGGCGATCTCTCTGGGCGAGCGCGGCACATGCGGGCTGCGGTCCTGCGAACCGCCGGACCCGGTCACGGCACAGGTAATGAAAACCTCACGGTTCATCGCTAACGGCATCGGACTCTCTCCCAATAGAACGTAGGGCAAGAATGCCTGACTTGCCGGAAACTGTTTTGCGTTTTACGAAGATCGTGTGACCAAAAACGAAAAACCGACGATCTTTCGGGCCGAGCGTTTGCCGCTCAAGGTAACGCTGCTGGTATTCTCCGGCTCGTCGATCATGTGCGTCGCGTCGGCCGTCGATCCGTTGCGCGCCGCCAACCGCATTGCCGGTGAGACGCTGTTTGATTTCAGGCTGGTCTCGGTGACAGGCGAGGCGCCGGTCACCACATGCGGCCTGCCGGTGGCGGTCAGCGGCCGCTTCGATGCGGCTGACACAACCGATATGCTGGTCGTCGTCGCCGGCTTCGGCACGCAGAACTACGCCACATCGGCCCTGCTGTCCGGACTGCGCCGGGCGGCGCGCGCGGCACGCGCCTGCGGCGGCGTCGAGGCCGGCACCTGGCTGGTTGCCCGCGCGGGTCTGCTGGAGGGGCGCAGCGCCACCACCCACTGGGAGGACATGGAGGATTTCTCGTCGGCCTTTCCCGGCGTCGACGTGCGCCCCGACCGCTACGTCATCGATGGCCCCGTGTTCACCACCGGCGGCGCCTCGCCGACCTTCGACCTGATGCTGCATCTGATTCGCACGCGGCTCGGCATGGCCGTGGCGCTCGATGTCGCGAGCGTCTTCATCTACGATCAGGCGCGCGCCGCGACGGACGCGCAACCGCTGGTCTCGCTCGGCCGTCTCGACGGCTACGATCCCAGGCTGGCGCAAGCCATTCGGCTGATGGAAGCGCATGTCGACCAGCCGCTGACTATCGCCGCCGTGGCAAAGCGCGCCGGGGTGACGGCACGGACGCTGGAAAGCATCTTTCGCAAGTCGATCGGCGAAACGCCCGGCGCTTATTACCTCAGGCTGCGCCTCGGCGCCGCGCGCCGGCTGGTGGTCGACACGCGCATCGCCATGGCGGACATTGCCGGGCGAACGGGGTTTTCGTCCGCCGCGGCATTTTCCAGAGCGTTTTCAAGAGCGTTCGGCGAAGCGCCGGTCAGGCTGCGTCGGGGATAATGCATGTCGCCCAAAAGCTTGGCCACGGGCTTGACCCGAGGGTGCGGAGCGGTTTTGGGATAACGACATGCATAGACAAAGGTAGATCAGGCAGCGTCCTGGCGGTCGCTGCTGCCGTCGATCTGCGAGCGCATCTGTCTCGCAAGATGGGTCTCGAAGCGGCTGGCGACCGCGCGATCCCATTCGTTTGCACTCAGCGCACCTTGTTTCGGGTGCGGCAGCGCCATCAGCCGGTCGATGATCGATCCAGCCTCGCCAGATGAGAGCAGGGCGTCGATTTCGCGTTCGTGCTGCATATCGTTTCGCCTCCTTCTTTCTGAATCCCGCCACGAACCACACTATAGGAGGTTCGTGACGGCTGTTTGAAGGCAAGAGCGAGGCGATTGATGGGCGATGCCGGGCAAAGTTTTGTCCGCCGCCGCCCATCTTGGGCACGATCGTTCCGGCAGGTCAGGCAGTGCTTCAGCCAAGCCGCATCGACAGTTCAACATCCTCGCCGAACGGCGTGGACATGTAGCCACTCCCGGTCGAGCGCACCCGCTCGAGGTATTCGGGGCAAAGATCTGCGTTGTCGGCAACGACGAAGGCGCCCGGCCTGAGGCGGCTTTCAACCAGACTCAAGATCTCGGGATAGAGCGCTTTGGCGCCGTCGAGCAGAAGCAGGTCGACGCTTTCGGGAAGATCGACGCTTAATGTTTGCAGCGCGTCTCCTTCGCGGATTTCCACCATGTCAATGAGACCGCCTGCTGTCAGATTGCGCCTCGCGCGCGCGACCTTGGATGGCTCGAACTCGCTGGTGATCAGGCGGCCGCCGCCATTGTCCCGCAAGGCTGCGGCAAGGTGCAGGGTCGAGATGCCGAACGAGGTTCCAAATTCAACGATCGTCCTTGCGCCGCTGCCTCGTGCCAGCATGTAGAGCAGCATGCCGGTCTCTCGCGAGACGGGAAGCCAGAGGTCCTTTAGCCGCCCATAGAAATCGAGGTATTCGGTCTTGCTTCGAATGAGGCGGCTCCGCTCCTCGGCGGAGAGTTCCGCCACCGCGGGGCTCGTTGCGGCAGCGGCTTCCTCGAACAGGCGGTCCAGCAGGGGCGCGAGCGGCTTTGTCGTCAGTGTGGTCACAGCGGTCTCCAGTCAAAATTGAATGCGTTCTTGTGCGGCACTCAAAATACGACTAATCATTCGCATTCACTAATCGCATTGGCGCGGCTCTCAATGAGCGATCACCGAAGTCCGCGGATTTCCTCGCGAAAACAGCCGAGGCAGGCCCGCTCGACGGAGCTCGTCGCTGCGATTTTGCAGGCTGCTGTTCAGGTTTTGGCGAAAGAAGGCGCGCAGCGCTTCACCACGGCGCGGGTGGCCGAGAAGGCCGGCGTCAGTGTCGGATCGCTGTATCAGTATTTTCCGAACAAGGCGGCGATCCTGTTCCGGCTCCAGAGCGACGAATGGCGGCAGACGACCAGTTTGCTGCGCGATATCCTCGAGGATATCAGGAAACCGCCGCTTGACCGGCTGCGCGACCTGGTCCACGCCTTCCTCCGCTCGGAGTGTGACGAGGCCGCGGTTCGTGTGGCGCTCGACGACGCCGCGCCGCTTTACCGCGATGCGCCCGAGGCGCAGGCGGCAAGGGCGTCCGGAGACCGCACCATCCAGCTCTTCATGCAGGAGGCGTTGCCCAACGCCTCGCAAGCGACTCGCGAATTGGCCGGCGACTTGATCGTGACGACGCTCAGCACGGTGGGGAAGCAGTTCTCGGAGGCGCCCCGAACCTCCGCGGAGATCGAAGCCTACGCCGACGCCATGGCCGACATGTTTTGCGCCTACCTGTGAGGCTTCGATCACGACCAAGACCGGTCAGCGAACAGGGTCACGTGAATTCGCACGGGGCAAACCTTGGCGTCGGTTTCAGCCCCGCGGAAGTCGTCTTTAGCCGCGTCCGTTGAAAATGCGGCCGCGAACCGGGTACGCCTCAGACGTACCGGTTGACGATGTTCTCGAGCAGTTCCTGGCGGCCGGATCTGGGCTGCGGCTCGATCTTCTCCTTGACGACGCGCTCAGCGATCTCCTCCAGCGTGCGCTTGCCGGCAAGCATCGCCTTGGCCTCGGCCGAATCCCAGCCGGCATAGCGCTCGGCGAGCGGGGCGGACAGCGCCTTGTCCTCGACCATGCGCGCTGCCGCCTTGAGGCCGCGAGCGCAGCAATCCATGCCGCCGATATGGCCGATCAGCAGATCCTGCGGATCGAGCGACTGGCGCCTGAGCTTGGCGTCGAAATTGGTGCCGCCGGTCTTGAAGCCGCCGGCCTGCAGCACCTGGTAATAGGCCAGTGCCATCTCCGGCACATTGTTGGGGAACTGGTCGGTATCCCAGCCCGACTGGTAGTCGTTGCGGTTCATGTCGATCGAGCCGAAAATGCCGAGCGCATTGGCCAGCGCCAGTTCATGCTCGAACGAATGGCCGGCCAGGATGGCGTGGCCCTGCTCGATGTTGAGCTTGACCTCATTCTCCAGTCCGAAACGCTTGAGGAAGCCATAGACGGTGGCGACGTCGTAATCGTATTGGTGCTTGGTTGGCTCCTGCGGCTTCGGCTCGATCAGGATGGTGCCTTCGAAGCCGATCCTGTGCTTGTAGTCGACGACCAGATTGAGAAAGCGGCCGGCCTGTTCCTGCTCGCGGCCAAGGTCGGTGTTGAGCAGCGTCTCATAGCCCTCGCGGCCGCCCCACAGCACGTAGTTCTCGCCGTTCAGCCGCTTGGTGACGTCGATGCAGTGTTTCACCGTCGCCGCCGAATAGGCAAAGACGTCCGGATCGGGATTCGTGGCGGCGCCCGACATGAAGCGGCGGTTGGAGAACAGGTTGGCCGTGCCCCACAATAGCTTGACGCCGGTCTGCTTCATTTTTTTAGCAAAATAATCGGCGATCTCGTCGAGCCGCGCCGCACTTTCGGAAAAGTCCCGGCCCTCCGGCCGCACATCGGCATCGTGGAAGCAGAAATAAGGCGCGCCCAGCAACGAAAACATCTCGAAGGCGACGTCGGCCTTGAGCTTGGCCAACTCCATCGTGTCGGTGCCGCCGGCCTTCGGAAACCACGGCCGCTCAAACGTCTGGCCGCCGAACGGATCGCCGCCCGGCCAGGCAAAGGAATGCCAATAGGCGACGGCAAAGCGCAGATGGTCTTCAAGCCGCTTGCCGGCGACAATCTCGTCGGGATTGTAGAACCGGTAGGCCAGCGGATTGGTCGAATCCGGTCCCTCGTATTTGATCTGCTGGATGTCGCCGAAAAAACCGCTGGTCATGTTCTTTTCCTCTCGCATGGTTCGGCCTGATTACCTCAGGCGTAATTGGTTTCGCGTTGGCGCTGGGTGAAAAGGCTCATGTCAAAGCCACTCAACGAAGGAGACAGACCATGACCGACCTCAACACCATTGCCGAAAACTACATCGCCGCCTGGAACGAGAGCGACGCCGTGCGCAGGAAAGCCTTGCTCGAGGCGACCTTCACCGAGGACATCGGCTACCGCGATCCGATCATGCAGGGCGACGGCCATGACGGCATCGCGGCGCTGATCGACGGCGTGCAGCAGCGCTTTGCCGGCTTCAGGTTCTCGCTGAAAGGCAAGCCGGACGGCTTCGCCGATACCATCCGCTTCTCGTGGAACCTCGGGCCGGACGGCGTCGAGTCCATCATCGAAGGCACTGATATCGGCGTCATCGAAAATGGCCGGCTGAAAAGCATCACCGGCTTTCTCGACAAGGTGCCGGCGCAGTGAGGAAATCTCGGCAAAGTGGGGGCCAAGCACCCCCCTCTGCCCTACCGGGCATCTCCCCCTCAGGGGGGGAGATTGGCTGGCTTTTCTGCTTTCGCCAATCTCCAGCGCAGCAAGCTTGGCATCAGCGCTGGAACTGCTGATCTCCCCCCTTGAGGGGGAGATGCCCGGCAGGGCAGAGGGGGGTAAGCGCCAGCTCACGCGGTTGCAGCCCTGATCGCCGGATAAAGCGCCCGGTAGCGCTGATAAGCATCCGCATAGGCATCGCCGAGGGCGGCGACCGGCTCGACCGTGGTGTCTGTCGCCGGCGCCGTGCACACGGCGCGCGGATCGGCACCGGTCGCCGCAATCAGGCCAAGCCGGGCCGCACCGAAGGCGGCGCCGAAATCGCCGTCGGCTGGAATATCGACTGGCAGGCCAAGCGCGGTGGCGATGGCCTTCAGCCAGTAGCGCGAACGCGAGCCGCCGCCGATCGCCGTCACCCGGGTCAGCGTCGTGCCGGCCTTGGCCAGGGCTTCGAGGCTGTCGCGGAAGGCGAAGGCGACGCCTTCGAGCACGGCCTGGGTCAGCGCCACGCGGCCGGACTCGTGTGCAAGCCCGGTAAACGCGCCACGAATGGCCGAATCATTGTGAGGCGTCCGCTCGCCTGAGAGGTACGGCAGGAAGGAGACGCCGGTCGGCGCCTGCAGCGCATCGCCGAGTTCGGCGGTCAGTTCGCTGGCGCTTTTTCCAGCGATCCCCGACAGCCAGTTGAGCGAATCGGTCGCAGACAGGATGACGCCCATCTGGTGCCAAGTGCCGGGCAGCGCGTGGCAGAAGGTGTGTACCGCACTTTCCGGATTGGGCAGATAGGACGCGTTGGCGGCAAAAAGCACACCGGACGTGCCGAGCGAGACGAAAGCCTGGCCGGCGCCGACCGTGCCCATGCCGCAGGCCGAGGCCGCGTTGTCGCCGGCGCCGCCGGCGATCGGGGTGCCCGTCTGCATGCCCCATTTCGCAGCCAGTTCGCTGCGCAAGGCACCGGCCTTTGCCGTGCCTTCGACCAATGACGGCATCTGCCTTTCGTCGAGCGACGTGGCGGCGAGCAGTTCGGCGGACCAGGCTCGTTTGCCGACATCGAGCCACGACGTGCCAGCCGAATCCGACATTTCCGAAATACGCTCGCCGGTGAGCCAGAGCCGCAAAAAGTCCTTCGGCAGCAGGACCTTTGCCACCTTGGCGAAAACAGCCGGTTCGTTGTTTTTCACCCAGGCCAGCTTCGGCGCGGTGAAGCCGGGAAAGACGATGTTGCCGGTCAGCTTGCGAAAGCGCGGGTCGGCATCGAGCGCGGCCGCCTCGGCGTGGCTGCGTGTGTCGTTCCACAGAATGCAGGGGCGCAGCACCTGGTCGGCGGCATCGAGCAGGGTGGCGCCATGCATATGGCCGGAAAGGCCGATGCCTTTGACCGCCGCGAGCTCCTTCGCATGCGCGGACCTCAGCTCGGCGATCGCCGCTTCGCAGGCGCGGATCCAGTCGGCCGGGTTCTGTTCGGACCAGCCGGGATGCGGGCGCGACACGTCGAGCGGCGCATGGCCGGAACCGACGATGCTCTGCCTTGCATCGATCAGCAGCGCCTTGACGCCCGACGTGCCGAGATCGAGGCCGAGATACATGTTTCCTCCCATGTCCGTCAGGCCTGGCGGCGACGGTCTGTCTTGCTCCCCCGCCTCTGCCTGCGACAAAGGCGGCGAAGATATCCCGGCAATCGTGCCGCCGGACAAGCGCTCCGGTCAACACGCGAAGATTTTTTCGACACTCGAAAAAATCTTGCCGGGGCAGTTTTTAAGGCAAGATTTAGTCTTGGTCAATTCGCCGCGAGAGCGGTTGCGCGCTGTGAAAACAGCGCCGACAACGGGCTGTCCGGCCGTGCAAGCGCGCGTTCCGCCGCAAGCGCCCTCGCCAGCGCGCCATCACCGGAACGCAATGCCGCCTCGATCAGCGTCAGGTCGATGACGTCGCGTTGGGCGTGGCTGCCGCCGAAGCGATGGGCGATTGCCCGGATCGGCCGGATCAGGCGTATCGTCCCGGCATAATTGCCCTCGCCGAATGCCTTGATGGCGAGCGTCAAGGGATGGCCGACATCCCTGGTGAAAGCAGCGTTGTCGTCTTTGCCCTGCATCGCCTCGCGCTGCGCCTCGAGCAAGCCGCTGGCCGGCGCTTCGAGGCCGGCGCCGGTAAACGCCATCATCGCGTGGGCGTCGTTGAAGGCATAATGGCCGGCGCTGGCCTTGGGCAACCAGTTGGCGGCGAGTGCCGTCCAGCGCTCGCCGACATCGACGCCGCCGAGATGCAGCCGCCACAGGATCGCGGAGGCATCGACCATGTTGAGCGCCAGCGTCGAGCGCTCGCCGTAGATCGGCCCGTCATAGAGCGTCAGCACCTCGTCGGTCTCGCCGAGATCGTAATGGAACAGGGCCAGGTGCCACCAATTGTGCACCTGCAGGAAGCTTTCCCGCGTCCACGCTTCGGGATTGGCGCGCATCCACAGAATGCCGTCCTTTTGCCGGCTCTGCATCTCCATGACATGGGCCACCGCATGCTGGGCCCAGCCGTCGCGCGGCTCGAGATCGACCGCCGTGCGGCCAAGCCTTTCGGCACGCGCGTAGTCGCCCATTTCCTCCAGCCCAAAGGCCTGCATGCCGAGTATGGCGTGGTAGCCCGGCATGCCGCTCTGCCAGGACGGCAGCGCGCGGCCGATGCGGTCGCGCAGCATGCGGGCATTGCCGGTGAAGAAGTCGATCTGGTGGCCGGTCTGCAGCGCCAGCGCATCGAGCGGGAACTCGATGGCGATATCCTCCAGCAGCCGAGCGGCCTCGTGCCAGCGTCCCTCCGCAAGGTGGCCAAGGGCGGCGACATGCGCCTGCTCGCGTGTCGTCGCGACAAGCGGCAGCGCTGCCTCGTGGCATGCCTTGGCCACCGCGGTCGCCTCTCGCTCGGTGGCAAGGCCAAAGAGATAGCCCTTGAACACATGCGCCATGACGAAGCCGGGATCTTCGGCGATTGCGCGGTCAACGGAACCGACAGGGTCGCCGATGAAGCACTGCAATTCGCGAACAGCCCGGCTGTAGGGCGAGAGCCCGGCCTCCGTGGCGCCGGACAGTGTCAAGCCGAATGCATCGCTGACCGCCATGGTCTGTCCTCAGTTGCCCGATCGCATCGCCACCGTCGCGATCCCGGCGCCGACCAGCAGCGTGCCGCCGGTGCGATTGAAGATGCGGATCGCCTTTGGATTGCGCACCACGTTGCGCGCCCTTGCCGCGATCAGCGCATAACCGAAGGCATTGGCGAAGGCGAGCGCCAGGAAGGTCGTCTCGAAGATCAGCATCTGTGTCCAGAAATCCGCGTGCCGGTCGAGGAACTGCGGCAGGAAAGCGACGAAGAAGGTGATGCTTTTCGGATTGAGCGCGGTAACCAGCCAGGCGTGCGCCGTCATCTTGGCCGATGACACCGCATCGGTGCGCGGTTCGGCCCTGAGCGCACCGCCGGCGCGAAACAACTTTATGCCGAGATAGATCAGATAGCCGGCGCCGATCACCTTCAGCACGGTGAATACGGTGGCCGACGCCGCCAGCAGCGCGCCGATGCCCAGCATCGACAGTGTCATCGCGGTGAAGTCGCCGAGCGCCACGCCGACTGCCATCGGCAGCGCGGTACGCCAGCCCTGGCCGAGCGCATAGGACACCACCAGCAGGATGGTCGGGCCCGGGATGACCAGAAGGACTGCCGGCGGCAAAGGCGGCCCAGTTTTCGAAGGACATTTTCTTCTCCTCGAGCTCAAAGAAGAGGATAAATCCTTGGCCTCGCGCAGATGTAAAGAGGCAAAAATCGAAAAAGCCCCTCGTTAACGCCAGGCGGCCGGCCTTCACGCTTTTTCAACCATGATTGGTGAAAATACCTGCTATCCGGCCGGACCGTGTTTCCCGCCGATAGCGTAGGGTTTGGGTAAATGCGTGAGTTGCCGCAAGGTCTGTCGCTGCCGCGTAATGGCGACGCAATCGAAACCGAAATACAGCTTTCCCGCCGCACGGTGCTGTCCGGCGGCGGCGCACTGGCGCTGCTCGGCGTCGCCGGCTGCAGTCAGACGCTGGATCTGCCGTCGCTCCAGCTCGACGATGTCACCACCGGCTCGATCCGGCCGATCCGCCCGAGCATCAGCGTCGACAAGAACATCACCAGCCCCGACGTGATGTACGCTTCGCTCACCGACGGTGGCTTCAATGTGCCGGAAGTGCCCTATCTCAAGGTCAAGCCGGAGTTCCGCCGCCAGATCGTCGTCGATCCGACCGGCGAGCAACCCGGCACGATCGTCGTTCACTCGCAGGAGCGGCTGCTCTATCTGGTGCAGCCCGGCGGCGAGGCAATCCGTTACGGCGTCGGCATCGGCAAGGACGGGTTCCGCTGGTCCGGCCGCGCCAACATCCAGTACGGCAAGGAATGGCCGGTCTGGACCCCGCCGCCCGAGATGATCGCCCGCAGGCCGGAGCTGGTAAAATGGCAAAGCGGACAGCCGGGCGGCCTCGACAATCCGCTCGGCGCGCGCGCCCTCTACATCTATCAGAACGGCAGCGACACCGGCTATCGCATCCACGGCTCGCCCGAATGGTGGAGCATCGGACAGGCGATGTCGTCGGGCTGCGTGCGCCTGATCAACCAGGACATCATCGATCTCTACAGCCGCGTCTCCAAGAAAAACCCGGTCGTCGTCGTCTGAACGGCGGCTTCGCTTTCAATGATCACTCTGCCGTTGCGCGATGCCGCAAGACAGGCGAATGTGCCTGCGATTTTCATCGCCCCGGGAGACGTGAACAATGGCCGGAACTTTTGTCATCGCGCAAGGCGGCGGCCCGACCGCCGTCATCAACCAGACCGTGGTGGGCGCCACGCTCGAAATCCGCAAGCGGCATCCCGGCGCCAAAGTCCTTGGTTCCATCCACGGCGTGCGCGGCATTCGTGACGGCAATTACGTCGATCTTTCAGCCATCCCCGAGGACCGCCTGCGGCTGATCGCGGCGACCCCGAGCGCCGCGCTTGGTTCGACGCGCGACAAGCCGGATGCCGCCTATTGCGACCTCATCCTCAACGGCTTGAAGAAAGCCGGCGCCGACGCCTTCATCTATATCGGCGGCAACGACACCTCGGGCACGCAGCAGATCCTGACCGACGCCGCCGGCGGCAAGATCGCCTTCGTGCACGCGCCGAAAACCATCGACAACGATCTCGAGGAGAACGATCACACGCCCGGCTTCATGTCGGCGGCCGAGTTCGTCGCTGGCGCATTCCTTTCGGTCGATCTCGATTTCCGCGCTTTGCCCGGCATCTATGTCGGCATCGTCATGGGGCGGCATGCCGGTTTCCTGACCGCCGCATCCGCGGCATGGCAGCTCGACCAGGACAGCGGCCCGCATCTCGTCTACGTGCCGGAGCGGCCGTTCTCGGCGGCAGGTTTCATCGACGACGTGCGCGCCACGCTCGACCGCCACAAGCGCTGCATCGTTGCCGTCTCCGAAGGCGTCAGCACCGCCGACGGCAAGGCGCTGGTCGAAAGCCTGGTGCCGCCGGAAAGGCTGGAGCGCGACCAGCACGGCAACGTCAAGCTGTCGGGCAGCGACCTGCCGGCAGCCTTGGAGCGCGCGCTCGCCGAGGGGCTGCCGGGCAAGCGGGCGCGCGTCGATGCGCTCGGTTACATGCCGCGCGGCTATGTCGGCGCCATCAGCGCGGTGGACGCGCAGGAGGCCTTCGACGCCGGCGCCTTCGCGGTCACGGTGGCCGACGAGGGCGGCGGTTCGGTGGCGCTGCAATATGACGGCAAGAAAACCGTGCTGAAGAAGGTGCCGCTGAAGAACGTCGCCGGCAAAACGCGCCATATGCCGGATGATTTCATGCTGCCCGATGTCAACCGGCTGTCCGATGCGGGGATGGCCTATCTGAAGCGGCTGGTCCCGCAAAAGTACAAGATCGGCAAGCCGTTCGTCTGATGCCGGCCTTGATCTGATGGACAGCTGGTTCAGCAAAACCATCGTCGATGCCAAGACGACGATGCTGACCGAGCCCTTCGTGCATGAATTCGTGCGCGCCAACATCTGGCATTTGCGCGGCCGCGATGTCGACCTGCTGGTCGACACCGGCATGGGGATCTGCCCGCTGGCGCCGCAGATCGATATGCCGGCCGGCAAGCCGCTGCTCGTCGTCGCCACGCATATCCATCTCGATCATGTCGGCTCGCTGCACGAGTTTCCGTTGCGGGCAGGGCCGCGCCACAGCGCCGCGCAGTTCGACAGCATGGATGAAGCGGTGACCTACGCCTACATGTTCCATGATCTGGAAGGCGCCGTCTCCAGGCTGCCGGCGGAGGGCTGGAAAGCGGCCGATTACAGGATTCAGCCGGCGCCGCTGACTAGGACCCTGGACGAGGGCGATAGGATCGACCTCGGCGACCGTCAATTCCGCGTCCTGCATCTGCCCGGCCACTCTCCGGATTCGATCGCGCTGTTCGACGAGGCAGACGGCCTGTTCTTCGCCGGCGACGCCATCTACGACGCCATGCTGATCGACGACCTGCCGGATTCGGATCGTGCCGCCTATCGCCGCACCATGCAGCGCCTGCTCGAGCTGCCGATCCGCATCGGCCATGGCGGTCATGGACCGAGCTTCGACGGCAGGCGAATGCGCGAGATCGCCACCGCCTATCTCCGCCGGACCGACCGGAAAGGCGAATAGGAGGCCTCTGCTGAGGCGGCGCAAATCTGAAGCGATTTGTCTTGCTCAGCTATTTTGTTCTTGCTTTGTGCCGGCAGCTATGCTAGTAATTTGGGTATGGTGCTGATTCGCCCCAACGACCCGCCGCAAGGCGGGTTTTTGTCTTCGGGTTTCGGCGCCAGCCCGGCAGGGCGGTTGCCAGCCGGAAATTAAATCTTCGTAATATTATCTGGAAACCACGATCGGCGCCCTAGATGCGGGGCTGTCGATCCGGTCGGCCGCCGTGCCAGGCGAGACAGGCAAGGCCGACACGTCGATAAAGCGTTCCGGTGATGGAAAGCTGCGGCGCCCGATCAATCTCTCGCCCGGACAACGGCCATGTCACCAATCAAGACCCTTCGCAGACATCGCGTCGCCGCTCTGCTGGGCGCCGCGCTGATCGTCAGCCCCTTTGCTTTGCCCCTCGCTCCCAGGCTGAATGATGTCCTGGCGGCAACGGTGACCCCTCCCGTCACCGGCATGACCGCTCCCAGCGGTTCGTTCGCGCCGGTCGTGGCGGCCGACAAACCGGCGGTGGTGACCATCACGACGGTCATGGAAGCACAACAGCCGGACACCACGAGCGACGCCTCTCCCTTTGGCGGAACCTCCCCTTTCGACGACTATTTCCGCCATTTCTTCGATGACCAGGGACAGCCCGCCCCCAAGACACCGCCGGAGCAGGCGCCGCGCGCCGAGGCCCTCGGTTCAGGTTTCGTCGTCGGCGCCGACGGCACCATTGTCACCAACAATCACGTTGTCGACGGCGCCCAATCGATCAGGGTGACGCTCGACGACGGCACCGAGCTTCCCGCCAAATTGATCGGCCATGACGCCAAGAACGATCTTGCCGTGCTCAGGGTCAAGGCCGGCAAGCCCTTGCCGACCGTCAAATGGGGCGATTCCGACAAGCTCATGCCGGGCGACCAGGTGCTCGCCTTCGGCAATCCTTTCGGCCTTGGCACCACGGTCACGGCCGGCATCGTCTCGGCCCGCGGCCGCGACCTGCACAGCGGGCCGTTTGACGACTTCATCCAGATCGACGCACCGATCAACCGGGGCAATTCCGGCGGCCCGCTGACGGATGTGAACGGCAATGTCGTCGGCATCAACACGGCGATCTTTTCGCCGAATGGCGGCAGCGTCGGCGTCGGTTTCGCCATTCCCTCGGACCAGGCGCAAAAGGTCGTCGCCAAGCTGATGAAGGGCGGCTCCATCCAGTACGGCTATCTCGGCGTCCAGATCCAGCCGGTGACGCCTGACATGGCGAGCGCCATCGGCCTCGATCACCCCGCCGGCGTGCTGGTCGCGCAGGTCAGCGACGGATCGCCGGCCGCCAAGGCCGGCATCGAGACCGGCGACGTCATCACCAGCTTCGCTGGTCGCGACATAAAGGATCCAAGGGACCTGTCGCGCGGCGTCGCAGACGTTGCGCCCGGCACGAGGGAAACCCTCAATGTCTGGCGCAAGGGGCAAAGCCTGCAGATCTCCGTCGAGGTCGGGCGCAACGAAGACGACATGGCAACGGGATCGGTGACCGGCGATCAGGGTCAGCCGTCGACGGAGCCGGGCCTTCGCGCACCGGCGCTCGGTCTCGGCCTGATGGATGTCACCCCGGATGTGCGTCAGGCAATGAACCTGGCAGGCAACCAGCATGGCGCGCTGGTCGAGCGCGTCGACCCGAACAAGGCGGCGTCGGCTTCCGGCATCCAGCCCGGCGACATCATCGTCGCCGTCGACCAGCATCCGGTGAGAAGCGCCAGGCAGGCTAACCAGGCGATTGTGCAGGCTGCGAAATCCGGCAAGAAATCGGTGCTGCTGCTTGTCGAGCGCGGCGATGCCCAGATGTTTGTCGCCGTGCCCTTCGCCATTGGCTGAAGCAGACGCCGCGCTGCCAAGATCGATGTAGAGCATTGCCGCCGGGCCGGAGCCCAGATTTCGGTTGCCCGCGCGCGCGTCTTCGAGAAAACTGACAAAGGTCGATTGGACCTTGCGCAAATGGATATTCTCGATGGTTACCCGAGGCTTCTCTTCCGGACGAAAGCCCCCGACGGATACGGATGCACGTATCCCGCCGGGGCAATATCTCGAGCAAGGTTTCCCGGTCCTGTCGGCCGGCCCGACGCCGCATGTGCGCACCGAGGATTGGTCGTTCACGCTTAAGCACGGGGCGCGGCCGATCAAGAAGTGGAACTGGGCCGAGTTCAACGCGCTGCCCTTGACCAAGATGACGCGCGACATCCATTGCGTGACCGCATGGACCAAGTTCGACACGGCGTGG
Source organism: Mesorhizobium sp. M0119 (assembly GCF_040322615.1). NCBI lineage: Bacteria > Pseudomonadati > Pseudomonadota > Alphaproteobacteria > Hyphomicrobiales > Phyllobacteriaceae > Mesorhizobium > Mesorhizobium sp. M0119. The sequence goes on along the minus strand of NZ_JAMYTU010000002.1, from coordinate 227,662 downwards.
CAGGGCGTGCTGGTCGACGACATCCTTGCCGACGCCGGCATCGAGCCGCCCACCGCCTTCACGCTGGCGCTGGGTTTCGACGGCTATTCCACCAACGTGCCGACGAAGGATCTCACCGGCGGCAAGGCGATGGTGGCACTGCTTTACGAAGGCAAGCCGATCACGCCTGACCATGGCGGCCCGGCACGGCTGCTCGTTCCGCATCTCTATTTCTGGAAATCGGCCAAATGGCTGAACGGGTTGCAGTTCACCGAGCGTGACGAGCCGGGTTTCTGGGAGTTGCGAGGCTATCATATCTATGGCGACCCGTGGCGCGAGCAGCGCTACACGAACGATCCATGAGCGACGCACCGGCGGCGCAGTCGCCCTGGCAGACGGTCACCATCACCCGCATCCAAAAGCGCACGCCGCGCGTCACCAGCTTTTTCCTGCAGCCATCGCGGCCCTTCGCTTACCGTGCCGGACAGCATGTCGATGTCAGGCTGACGGCGCCTGACGGCTATCAGGCGCGGCGCTCCTATTCCATCGCCTCGGCACCGGAGACCGGCGAGACCATCGAACTGGCAATTGAAAAACTCGAGGACGGCGAGGTCTCGCCGTTCTTTCACGAGATCGCGGCAGTGGGCGACGAGGTCGAATTGCGCGGGCCGCTCGGCGGCCATTTCGTTTGGTCCGACGGCGATGGCGGCCCGCTCCTGCTCGTCGGCGGTGGGTCGGGCGTGGTGCCGCTGATGTCGATGGTCCGTCACCGGGCGATACGGGGGTCGCTGGTCGCCGCCGCCCTGGTGTTTTCCGCGCGAGTTTGGGACGAGGTGATCTTTCGCGACGAGTTGATCGACCTCGCCGAGCGCCGGGATGGCTTCGACCTGGTGCTGACGCTGACGCGCGAGCCGGCCCGCCGTCCGGCGGATTATGCGCGGCGGATCGATGCCGCGATGATGGTGCAAGCCATGACGAGGCTGCCTGCGCCACCGAAGCTCGCCTTCGTCTGCGGCTCGAACGCATTCGTGACGGCCGCCGCCGAGGCACTGATCGATGCCGGCGTGCCGGCGGCACTCATCCGCACCGAACGCTACGGGGTCTGACCCGGTTCTGCTTGCCCGGTTGCTGCCTTCGCTGCCCGGCATAAACGGGCCAAAAACAGGCAGAACGGCGAGGCCGCGTTTGGCTGAAATGGTTAACGATTCGACAAACAACCTCGGTTGCGACTTTTATCGGTTTGGAAAATCGAACCGAACGGTTCGTTTCTGTTGACAATGCGTGCAGGATGTTGTGAACGCTGCCTTCCCAAGTCGCCTTGCAGCTAGGCCGATGCTATGGGCTATCTACTTGATCTTTAGTAATAAAATTGTGGCGAAGGGAATCTCTGGCACAATTTCAAGGTGTAGATTCTTGGTCCACACCAAACAACTTCGTGATTGGAAACTGGCCATTGGCTTTCCCACATCGGGGCTGTCCGAACGACGCGAATTCCTCCCAAGACACGCCGCTAGACGGACCGAAAACTAAGATACTGGAGTACTAAAATGAAAAAGATCGCTCTTGCCGCCGTCGCCGTTTTGGCCATCACCGGCAGCGCCTTCGCTGGCAGCGACAACTTTGGTTCCAATGGTGCGAACCAGCCTGCCGCTTCGGTCGACAGCTCGTACACGGCTTCCATTCAGAAGCCGGTTCATGCTGACCAGCAGCCTGTCCAGGGCGCCGACCGTAACCTCTTCGGCAACAACTAACAGCCGATCCCAGTATCAGGGCGGCGGGCATATCCGCCGCCCGGGATCTGAAAAAATTCAGGAGTATTAAGATGAAAAAGATCGTTCTTGCTGCCGCCGCCGTTTTGGCCATCGGCGGCAGCGCCTTCGCTGGCAGCGACAACTTTGGTTCCAACGGTGCCAACCAGCCTGCTGTCTCGGTCGATAGCTCCTACACGGCTTCCCTCAAGACGTCGGACCAGGCTGAAAAGCAGCCGGTTGTCCAGGGCGCCGACCGTAACCTCTTCGGCAACAACTAACAGCCGATCCCACCATCAAGGCGGCGGCATGCCCGCCGCCTGGATCCGAGAAATTCAGGAGTATTAAAATGAAAAAGATCGTTCTTGCTGCCGCCGCTCTCTTGATTGCCGCCGGCAGCGCTTATGCCCGCAACGACAATGTTGGCGGGACCGACATCAACAAGCAGACGACCGACAATGTCGACAACACGCAGACGTATTCGGTGCGTGACAGCAACTCGCCGATCTACAAGCTGCTGAATTCGTCTGGCGATGTGCCTAAGTCCGCGCCTCAGGGCGCCGACCGCAACCTCTTCGGCAACAACTAACAGCCGAACTGGAACTAAAAACAAGAGCGGCGGGCCACGCCCGCCGCTCTTGTTTTTTGCATAGCGGAAAAACGCCTGCCTCAAGCCGCCTTTGCTTCTGCTTCATGGAGCGCGAAGGAGTGTCCGTCCGCGTCGAAAATATGCAGGTCGCTGGCGTCCGCCGTCAGCCGCATCGCCGCTCCGCGCTTGACCTCGACATTGCCTGGCAGCTTGGTCACCAGCGGCAGGTCGGCGCGGCCGATGTCGACATAGACGAGCTGGACCTCGCCGAGCTGCTCGACATAATCGACCGTCCCTTCGAACAAATAGTCGGCGCCGGTGGCAATCATCAGATCCTCCGGCCGCACCCCGAAGCTCACCGCAGCGCCTTTCGCCGAGGCAGGCGTTGCGATCGGCACCGTCGCCTTGCGGCCGCCGACATGGCTGACAACGGTGGGGTTGCCGGTCCTGTCGATCGTTGCCGGCAGGATGTTCATCGCCGGCGAGCCGATGAACTGGGCGACGAATAGATTGCCGGGCCGCTTGTAGAGCTCCATCGGCGTGCCGACCTGTTCGATATGGCCTTCCTTCAGCACCACGATGCGGTCGGCCAGCGTCATCGCCTCGACCTGGTCGTGGGTGACGTAGATCATCGTTGTGGCCGGCATCGATTCCTTGAGCTTGGCGATCTCGATGCGGGTGGCGACACGCAGCGCCGCGTCGAGGTTGGATAGCGGCTCGTCGAACAGGAAGACCTTGGGATTGCGCACGATGGCGCGGCCGATGGCGACGCGCTGGCGCTGGCCGCCCGACATCGCCTTGGGCAGACGGTCGAGATATTTGGTCAGCTGCAGGATCTCGGCCGCCTGGCGCACCCGCTTGTCGATCTCGGCCTTGCTTTCCTTACCGATCTTCATCGAGAACGCCATGTTGTCGTAGACCGTCATGTGCGGATAGAGCGCATAGGACTGGAACACCATGGCGATGCCGCGCTTCGACGGCGGCACGTCGTTGACAATCTCGCCGTCGATCTTGAGCTCGCCGGAGGTGATCTCCTCCAGCCCGGCGATGCAGCGCAGCAGGGTCGACTTGCCGCAACCCGAGGGGCCGACGAAGACGATGAATTCGCCCGACTTTATGTCGAGGTCGACGCCGTGCAGAATGTTGAGATTGCCATATGATTTCCTCACTTGCCTTAGCGTGACATCGGCCATGGTACCCTCCAGTTCTTCCTAGAATTCAGTCGATACGCCCGAACCAGGCGCCGTAGCCGCCGAGGCGGATAGTGCCGGCGCCAGTCTGTCCCGAAAACCCGTGTCCCGGCAAGGGCTGCAGTGAGCGGCCGCCAAGATCGACCTCGGCCGGCTTTGCTCCGAGATTGAAGGCGCAGACGATCTGCTCGTTGCCTTCGCGGCGCGTGAAGGCGACGGTGTCGCCCTCGCTTTCGATGAACTCGATATCACCCTTGGCCAGTGCCGGATGGGCGCGGCGGAAAGCCAGGAAGCGCCGGTAGTGCTCGAGCAGCGAGCCGTCGTCGCCTTGCTGCACATTGACGGCTTGGGCAAGGTGCTTGCTGGGCACCGGCAGCCAGGGCTTTGCCGTCGAGAAGCCGCCATTGCGGGCCGCGCCGTCCCAAACCATCGGCGTGCGGCAGCCGTCGCGGCCTTTGAATTCCGGCCAGAAGCGGATGCCGTATGGGTCCTGCAGATCCTCGAAGCTGAGTTCGGCCTCGCTAAGCCCGAGCTCCTCGCCCTGATAGATACAGACCGACCCGCGCAACGACATCAGCAGCGCCGAGATGACCTTGAGATAGGCGGTCGGGTCGGGCTCGCCGGCTGCCCAGCGCGAGGCGGGACGCATCACGTCATGGTTGGAAAAGGCCCAGCACGACCAGCCGTCGCTGGCCACCTTGCCGAAGGTTTCCAGCACCGAGCGCACCTTTGCCGCGCTGATCTTCTCCGGCGCCAGGAAGTCGAAGGAGTAACACATATGCACGCGCTTGCCGCCGGCCGTATAGGCCGCCACCACTTCCAGCCCACGCTGCGAATCGCCGACCTCGCCAACCGCGGCCGTCGCCGGATATTCGTCGAGCAAGGCGCGGAAGCGTTCGAGGAAGCCGAGATTTTCAGGCCGGCTCTTGTCATAGAGATGGTCCTGGTAGTTGTAGGGGTTGACGGCTGGCGCCGTCTGGTCGTTGCGCTGCTCGGGCGGCAGCGGCGGATTGTCTTCCAGGCCCTGGCTGTGGAAATAGAAATTGATGGTATCGAGGCGGAAGCCATCGACGCCGCGCTCCAGCCAGAAGCGGGTGACGTCGAGCAGCGCGTCCTGGACCGCGCGGCTATGGAAATTGAGGTCGGGCTGCTCGGCCAGGAAATTATGCAGATAATATTGCTGGCGGCTGGTGTCCCACTGCCAGGCCGAGCCGCCGAAGATCGACAGCCAGTTGTTGGGCGGCGTGCCGTCCGGCTTGGCATCCGCCCAGACGTACCAGTCGGCTTTTGGATTGCTGCGGCTCGAACGGCTTTCCTTGAACCAGGGATGGATGTCGGCGGTGTGCGAGAGCACCTCGTCGATCATCACCTTAAGTCCAAGCCGGTGCGCCTCGGCGGTCAGCGCGTCGAAGTCGGCCAGCGTGCCGAACATTGGATCGACATCGCAATAATCCGACACGTCGTAGCCGAAATCCTTCATCGGCGATTTGAAGAATGGCGAGATCCAGATGGCGTCGACACCGAGCGAGGCGATGTAGGGCAGCCGGCCGATCATGCCCCTGAGGTCGCCGATGCCGTCGCCATTCGAATCCTGATAGCTGCGCGGGTAGATCTGGTAGATCACGGCACCTCGCCACCAGTCGCGATCTGTAACGAGATCGGGCTTCGGGGTGGCCTTCAAAGCGGATTGCATGATCTCAACCTCCTTTCACCGAGCCGGCAAGCAGCCCGCGGACGAAATAGCGCTGCAGCGAGAAGAACACGATCAGCGGCACGATGATGGTGACGAAGGCCGATGTCGTCAGGATCTCCCAGTCGCCGCCGCGCGAGCCGAGCAACGCATTGAGCTTGGCGGTCAGCACGATCTGGTCGCCTTCGGTACCAAGGAAAACCATCGCCACCAGCAGATCGTTCCACACCCAGAGAAACTGGAAGATGGCGAACGAGGCCAGCACCGGGAACGACAATGGCAGCACGATCTTGACGAAGATCTCGAAATCGCTGGCGCCGTCGATGCGCGCCGATTCCATGATCTCGCGTGGCAAGCCGGCGATATAGCTTCTCAGGAGATAGATGGCAAAAGGCAGGCCGAAGCCGGTATGCGCCAGCCAGATGCCGAGATAGGTCTTCGACGGCACGCCGAAGAAGCTGCCGACGCCGTTATAGAGCTTCAACAGCGGGATCAGCGACATCTGCAGCGGCACGACCAGGAGGCCGATGATGACGGCGATGAGCAGGGCCCGGCCGGGAAAGCGCATCCAGGCCAGCGCGTAGGCGGCGAACGCGGCGATCAGGATCGGGATGACGGTGGCCGGAATGGTGACGGTCAGCGAGTTCATGAATGAGCGGCCGATGCCTTCCGAAAACAGCACCGTGTCGTAATTGTCGGTGGTGAATTTCGGCGGCGCCGACGAGGCGTAATAGACGCGCTGGCCGCGTTCGCTTTCGAAAGCCTTCGGCGAGGTCATGACGAAACTGCCGTCGGCATTGAGCTGCAGGGTCACGCCGTCGCCGAGATCGGCTGTCGTGCCGGCGGGATATTGCGTCGGTGCGGCCGACTTGACGCCGAAGGCGCTGATGTTACGGGCCGGGCCATCGCCGAAAATATTGCCTTGCAAGACGAACTTGCCGTCCTTCTCGACCTGCGCCGAGGCGGGCGGCAGCCGTCCGGCTTCCGTCTGGCTGGAACTGGTGAACGAGTTCCACCAGCCCGAAGCGATGATCTGGTCCTTGTCGCGCAGCGACGAGACCAGAATGCCGAGCGTCGGGATCGTCCAGATCGCGACGAAGATGAAGACGGCGATATGGACGCCGAAACGGCTGACAAAGGACTTTCCGGTCGACGCGGCCATCTCAATGTCCTTCCGTCTCTTTGTTCGCCTGGCGGATGTTCCAGACCATGATCGGAATGACCGCGATCATGATGATGATGGCGATGGTGGCGCCGCGACCGAAATCGCCGCCGCCGCGGAACATCCAGTCGAACATCAGATTGGCCAGCACCTGGCTGTTCCACTGGCCGTTGGTCATGGTCAGCACGATGTCGAAAACCTTCAGCACCAGGATGGTGATGGTGGTCCAGACGACGGCGATCGTCCCCCAGATCTGCGGCACCATGATCTTCCAGAAGATCTGGAAAGGGTTGGCGCCATCGATGACGGCGGCTTCCAGCGTCTCTTCCGGAATGCCGCGCAAGGCCGACGACAGGATGACCATGGCAAAGCCGGTCTGGATCCAGATCAGGATGATCATCAGGAAGAAATTGTTCCAGAACGGCAGCGATATCCAGACCTGCGGCTGGCCGCCGAAATACTGGATGATGGCGTTGAGCAGGCCGATCTGCGTCTGCCCGTCGCCGCGATACTCGTAGATGAATTTCCAGATGACGCTGGCGCCGACGAAGGAGATCGCCAGCGGCAGGAAGATCAGGCTCTTGGCGATGGTGCCCCACCAGATCTTGTCGGTGAGCACGGCGATGATCAGCCCGAGGAAGGTGCAGGCGGCCGGCACCACCGCCAGCCAGATGATGTTGTTGAGGATCGAGTTGCGGAACTCGCGGTCGCCGAACGCCCATTGATAGTTGGCCAAGCCGACGAAATGGGCGCCGCCGCGATCGAGAAACGACAGCCTCAGTGTCTCCACCACCGGGTAGATCAGGTAGATAGTGAGAATGATCATCGCCGGGCCGACGAACAGCCAGGGTCGGATCACCCCCTGCCGGCGCAGATTGTTAATCGCCGCCTTGCCGGAAACGCCGCGTGCCGGAAAGATCGTGTCGAGTGCCTTGTTGGCGCCCCAGAAATAGGCGACGCAGCCGCCCACGCCGATGATGATGACGAATATCGCCGAAAAAATCTGAGCCGCCATGGGTCCCTCCCCCTGCGCACGGATCCGCCAGTCGATAATGGCTTTGGCGACGGGGTCATGCGCCGATTCAGTTGTCTGGAGCGCGACCAGCCGGAAAGCAGGTCACTGGGCGCGCGTCATGCCGGAATGCGTTGTGCTCACGACAACCGACGCGACGCCAAGCACCGGATAAGGTCCGGGCCGTTTGAGGCCCGGACCGCATCACATTCGGAACTCAAGCCGGCCGCTTACTTGATAGCGTCCCAGCTTTTCTGGATGTCGGTGGCGACGTCCTGGGCAGACTTGCCGCCGACCAGGTCGATCATGCCGGTCCAGAACGCACCGGCGCCGATCTTGCCCGGCATCAGGTCGGACCCGTCGAAGCGGAAGGTCGAGGCGTTGGCCAGGATCTCGCCCTGCTTCTTCAGCGCGTCGCTGGCATAGGCGTCCTTGTTGACCGACTTGAACGGCGTCACGAAGCCGCCCTGTGCCATCCAGATCTCATGAGCGAGCGGCAGCTTCAGGAATTCGATGAAGGCGCGCGCTGACTTGGAGTCCTTGGTGATCATGGCCAGCGTGCCGGCGCCGAGCACCGGAGTGCCGAGCTCGGGCTTGGAGGCGTAGGGCGGGTAGTAGAAGAAGTCGGCATCCTCGCCGATCTTGGTGCCTTGCGGGAAGAAGGTCGGGATGAACGATGCCTGGTGGTGCAGATAGCATTTCGGCGGCACCGAGAAGAGGCCCTTCGGGCTGTCGCGGAAATCGGTGGCCGCAACCGCCTTGGCGCCGCCCTCGACCATCTTGTCGTCGGTCGCGATCTTGCCGAAAATGTCGATGGCGTTGACCACGGCCGGATCGTTGAACGGAATTTCGTTCTTCACCCATTTGTCGTAGGTCTCGGGCGTCTGGGTGCGCAGCATGATGTCTTCGACCCAGTCGGTCGCCGGCCAGCCGGTGGCGCCGCCCGAACCAAGCCCGATGCACCATGGCGTGCCGCCGTCGGCGATGATCTTCTTTTCGAGCTCGGCAAGCTCTTCCTGCGTCTTCGGCACCTTGTAGCCGGCTTCCTCGAAATTGTCCGGCGAGTACCAGACCAGCGATTTCACGTCGGCCTTATAAGGAAAGGCGAAGAAGCCGGGCTTGCCGTCCTTGTCCTTGAAGGTGCCGAGGTCGACCCAAGATTGGCCGGCGCCGTAATTGTCCTTGACCCAGTTGGCGGTGTCGTCGCCGAGCGGCGTCAAAAGGCCCTTCGATGCCAGATCCTGGATCAGGCCCGGCTGCGGCAGCACGGCGATGTTGGGCGGGCTGCCGGCCTGCGTGTCGATGACGATCTGCTGCTCGTAATTCTCCGACGAGGAATACTTGATCTCGGCGCCGGTAGCTTCGGAGAAGTAATCGAGAACGGTGCGGATAAGCCCTTCGTCCTCGCCGCGCCACGGCCCGAAGATCGTCAGCGTCTCGCCCTTGAGGTCGACCTTCTTGAGCTCTTCGTAGTTGGCCCAGTTGAAACGGGGATCTTCGCCCGGCTTGAACTTCAGTTCGGCTTGCGCGGGCATGGCCAGGGCGAGCGTGGCAAACGCAGCGCCCAGCAGAAGCATTTTCTTCATCGGTATTCCCTCCCAGTGGTGACAAACACCGAACGAAACCTCCATTCCGTCCGCCGGCGCTGCAGGACTGTGACTCAGTCGGAAAGGAACTGCAACCTTTCGCAGAGTCTTCCAAAGCGCTTTGGTCATTTTGATCTCGCCACTGAATTGATCGGGAGTCAAGAGGAAGCCGGCTTAATCGATTTAATTTCTGCGGTCGAGTGCCGGCGAAAGTGCGCTGCAGCACAGTTTTCTGGCGGTGCAGCAGCAAATTCGGCTTCAAACCGGTCCGAACCGTGCGTATGGTCACTGCGCTCGGCAACGCGGTTCGTAGCGGCCACATCGATTCAGATTAAAAGCGCTTTGAGGTTTGGAGGCCTCCAGTGAACCTCAAGCAGCTCTCCCACATGCTGGCGCTTTCGCAGACCACGGTCAGCCGCGCATTGAACGGCTACCCGGAAGTCAACGAGGAAACGCGCCGGCGGGTGATGGATGCCGCCAAGCGTCACGGCTATCGCCCCAATCCGAGCGCGCGCCGGCTGGCGACCGGCAAGACCGGCATGATCGGCTATGTGCTGCCGACGGGAACGACCGTCGATATCGACCCGCATTTCGTCGAGTTCCTGTCCGGCCTCGGCGACTATGCGCGTTCGCACGAGCTCGACCTAGTGCTGTCACCGGCCGATGCCGACGACCAGGAGACGACCTACCGGCGCATTGTCGCCAACCGGCAGGTCGACGCGGTCTATATTTCCTCGCCGAGGCCTGCCGACCGGCGGGTGGCACTCGTCAATACGCTCGGCATTCCGTTCATCGTCCATGGCCGCAGCGAAGGCTTCGATTTCGACTACCCCTTCACCGACATCGACAATGAGGGCGCCTTCCACGAGGCGGCGCGGCTACTAGTGCAACTCGGGCACAGGCGGCTGGCACTGATCAATGGCGACGATCGCGAGACCTTCGCCATCTATCGCGAGCGCGGCGTGCGGCGCGCGCTTGCGGCAAGCGGCCTGGTGCTTCGCGATCAGCATGTCTGTTCCCTGACCATGACCGAGGAGAACGGCTACCGCGCCGCCAGGCGTCTGCTGGAACAAAGCGACGCGCCGACCGCGATCGCCTGCTCCAGCCTGATCATGGCGCTCGGCGTGGTGCGCGCGGTGCGCGATCTCGGCCTGACCATTCCGGGCGACGTGTCGCTGATCGCCCATGACGACGTCTTTCCGTGGCTGAAGCCGGAAAATTTTTCAGTGCCCTTGTCGACCACACGTTCGTCGATCCGCCTGGCCGGCGCGCGCATCGCCGAACGGCTGGCGGCGCGGATTTCCGGCCTGGAGGAGGGCGCTCGCGGCGAGGTCTGGCCGGTCGACCTGGTGGTCAGGGGATCGGTCGCCGGCGCGCCTGCCTAGGGGCACTCAATCACTCTGAACGGCCGAGGTCGACCTTGGCGGCTGTTGGTCAGCATCAGCGAGTGCGTCCTGGTCTCAGGCCGCGGATTTGAGGTGATCGATGAAGGCGCGCAGCTTCGGCAGGACCTGGCGCTTGCCAGGATGATAGAGGAAGACGCCCGGCGTCGTGGTGGCGACGCCGTCCAGCACCGACTTGAGTTTTCCTTCGGCTATCGGACCTTCGGCGAGTGGTCGCGGTGTCTGCGCCAGCCCAACACCCCGCATCGCAGCCCCGACCAATGTCGAATAGTCGTGCGCGATCAGTGGGCCTGAGACGACCGCTTCGATTGCACCATTGCCGTCGATGAACGACCAGGGCGCGATGCTGCCATTCGAGCGGCGCAAGCGTAAGCAGGCGTGGTCGCGCAAGTCGTCGACACGCTCGGGATGGCCGTGGCGCTCGAGATAGTCAGGGCTCCCGACGACCACGAACGAGAACGGCGCTGTCAGCCGCACTGCGACCATGTCGGCGGCGATGAGCTGGCCGAGGCGGATGCCGGCGTCGAACCCGCCGGTCGCGAGATCGACCATCTGGTCGCTCACGGCGATCTCCAGTTCGATCTCAGGATAGGCTTGGCAGAACGACGCGAGCACCGGCTCCAACATCAGCGGCACGATGGCGCGGGGCACAGACAGGCGTAGCAGACCGGTCGGCCGTTGGCCGATATCGCGGGCAGCCTCGCCGGCCGCGACGAGCTCCTCGAATGCTGGGCCGGCACGGTCGAGGAACCGCTGGCCAGGCTCGGTTAAACCGACGCTCCGCGTCGTGCGGACGAACAGCGCCGTGCCCAGGCGGGCTTCCAGTGCGCGCACCGCCTGGCTTACGGCGGACGGCGTCACGCCGAGATCGGCGGCGGCACGGCGGAAGCTGCGGCGCCTGGCGACGGCCAGGAACGCCTCGACGCCCTCCAGCGCACCATGTCGGACTGTGTAGTTCTGCTTCATAGGTTGTTGTGATTACACCGGATAGTCGAATTGCGGTAGCGGGCTTAAGGCCGCGTGAACCAACTGTTGAGAGGAGGCCAAATGTCCACGGAAATGGTGTTCCAAATCCATCTTGTTCTCGGCTATGTCGCGTGGCTGCTTTGCTTCGGAGCGTACGGTTTGCCGTGGCTCAGGTCGATGGACCGGGTCGCGGCGCAACGCGCTATCGCTACGCTGCACAGCTTCCGCTTCTTCGGGCTCGTCTTCATGGTTCCAGGCGTCGTAAGCCCCAATCTGCCCGCCGATTTCGCCGTGTTCGCCGCCTACGGCGTTTTCGCGACTGGCGTGCTGGCCATGCTGACGCTGCTCACGGTGAGGATACGCCCGCTCTTCTGGCCGTTGGTCGCCGCCTTCAACGTCGTAGGGACGGTCGACCTCATCGTCGACTATTACCACGCCATTCAGATCGGCCTTCCTGCACGCGCGGGGGAACTGGGCGCCACCTACGCGATCCCGATCATCTACGTACCGCTGCTGATGATCACGCACATCGCCGCGTTCTATTTTCTGGCACGTCCTCGGCAAAACGCGACTTAAGCGGGCGCGGCTACTCCTTCGCCGCTTCCGCCGCCTTGGTGTCCGGCAGGCCATTGCCGAAATCATTGTCCTGAAGCCGGAAAATTTTTCGGTGCCGCTGTCGACCACACGTTCGTCGATCCGCCTGGCGGGCGCGCGCATCGCCGAACGGCTGGCGGCGCGGATTTCCGGATTGGAGGAGGGCGCCCGCGGCGAGGTCTGGCCGGTCGATCTGGTGGTCAGGGCATCGGTGGCCGGCGCGCCGGCCTAGGGGGGCCCACCTCGATCACTCCGGGCGCCCGAGTTCGACCCCGAGCGGCCGGCCGACCCTGAGCGCCCGATGACGCGGGCCCACCCGTAGCAGAGAACGGACTGAAGAATAGCCGCGCTGCAGCAGCAAAGGAGATCGATCGCTTCCCCATACCAAAACCGCTATCGGTGGAGTACCGAATCGGCCGGCTGAGCCGTCGTTATCGGATCGGCATGACGATGCACAATCTTCCACAGACCATCTTCTGGGCGAAAGACGCTCGTCGCGCGTAACGCAAGAGGCGTGACATCGCTCCGACCGCCAACCTTGGACCTGAGCCGCTCCACTTCGACGATGTATGCCAGCTCAGACGTCACACACTTTGCTATGTTCTCGAAGCCGGTAGCGTCGCCGTCCCTGTAGTTCGATGCCGCTTGCTCCATCGTCTCAACGACCTGCTCCCATCCATGCGCGAATGGGCCAAAGGGATTGCCCAGTGTTACATCGTCTCGTTGGGAAAAGAGCTTCTTCGCTGGCGCGGGGTTTCCTTTCATGAACTCATCCAGAGCCAGGTGGTATTTTTCAACTGCTTGATCGAAGTCACTGGCGTCGAGGGACACGTCATCCTCCCTGTCGTTTTTATTTCTGATCAGGACTGGCGACCACAGGTCTACATTCTGTGTGCCCGCGGTGAAGCATTTTCCCTACTGCGGCGTAGTGCAGGTTGGCTTGGTCATTATAGCACGGCGTGAGACAAGTTTCGCGACAGCGTTGTGAGACGGCTCGGTAAATGGCCGCTCTCCACCGAGGCCGGTGGAAACCTGTCGCGATATCCTGAGCGTAGAATTCTGTTCTCGAATAATGCTGCTGCCCTTGAGAGCGTCGGCCAGAGTCGAGCTTTTACACGGCCTCCACCTTTCTCGGCCATTTGCGACAACCAACTGATTGAGCTTTGATAAGGCAGAAGCTTCAAACAAAAGACTTAGTCCTTCGCCGCCTCGGCCGCCTTGGTGTTCAGAAGGCCAAAGCCGAAATCATTGTCGCGCCCCGTGGGGCCGAGATCCTTTGCCGTGGCGGCCAGAGCTTTCTCGACCCAGTCGGCGGAGCGGTCGGGCGCGGCATGCAACAGATTGGCGATCGCGCCGGTCACGATCGCCGCTGCAAAGGAAGTCCCGGTCACCACGTCCGAGCCGGCGCCGCTCGGCGCCACCATCTCGACGCCGGGAGCGGAGATGAAGACGTAGGCGCCGCGATTGGCCTGCGCCATCAGCCCGTCCTTGGCATCGGTGGCCGTCACCGCGATCACGCCGTCGAAGGCGGCCGGATAACCATAGGGCGCCTTCGGCCCGTTATTGCCGGCGGCCGCGACCAGCACCATGCCAAGCGCGCGTGCATTGCCGCAGGCGATGCCGAGCAGGTCGTTCTTCGGACCGACGAAGCTCATGTTGATGATGCGGACATCCTGCTCCGCCGCCCAGTCGAGCGCCGAAAGGATCACGTCCATGGTCGACTTGCCGCCCTCGAAGGCGCGGGCGTGATAGATCCTGGCGCCTGGCGCCATGCCTTTGAACGCGCCGGTGCCGGCGATCAGGCCGTCGACCGAAGTGCCGTGATCGCGCGCCTTGATCGGCACGTCGGGCATGGCATCGAACTGCCCGGCAATAACGCCGGAAAGCGCCGCATTGCTGTCGTCGATGCCGGTGTCGATGACGCCGACGCGGACATTCTCGCCGCTGGCTTCGTTGGCGTCGAGCGCGATGCGCTCGAACGCATAATTGACGATGCTGGCCGCCTGCTGCAGCGCATAGACGTGGTTGGCCTCACGCCGCAAAGTACGGCCGTCGGCGGCAAGCTGCGCCAGCACGACGCCGACCGGGCGGCCATCGGGAATGCCGAAGCGCACCAGTGTGTTGCCGAGCAGCCGCGACTGCCGCTGCGAGCGTATTTCGAGGCCGAACGAGGCGGCGATCTGCTGGACCGCGCCGGCATCGCCATTGACGGTGACCAGCACCTCGTCGGGCACGAAATCGCCGATCACGGCGCGCGGCGGCTCGGTTGCGACAAGATCGGTGGGTGCTACAACCGGACCAACCCGCGCGGCAGCCTGTATTGCCGGCGTGCCGGCGGGCGGAGTGGACGGCGGCGCCGCAGGATTGCCAGGAGGTATCGGCGCGTCGGCGACTACGGCAGGATTGGGGAACAAGTCGACAATCAAGCCCGGAAGAAACACCGCGCGCGTCGTTCCAGGAGCCGGCGCTTTGCCGCCGTCCTTCTCGCCGCCGCCATCCTTGGCGCAGTCGGCGTTGGCAGCACTTCCCCTGTTCAGGCAGTCGATCTCAGCCTGGGTGAGGTTCGGGTCGTTGGTCTGCGCCATCGCGGACGCGGCAAAGATTGTCATCGCCGCCGTCAATCGAATGACCGCCTTAGCCGCCATCAGCCGGTTTCCTTCCCTCCAGGGCAGCTTCGGTGAAAGGCTGGGCGGCAATAAGGCCAAGCAGCTTCTGATAGTCGGCGGCGGTCTTGGCCGGAACGCCGAGGCGGAAGACGCCGTCGGGGATCGGCCCGCCGGCGATCTTCAGCTGGTTCTGGTCGAGAAAAGCGACGATGTCGGACAGCTTCGCATCCGGTTTGAACTTCACCAGTGCAAACGGCATTTTGGCCAGATCGTCCTCCGATCCGGCAATCTCGAAATCGCCACCTCTGTTGCCGGTCTGCACAAAGGATTGCGCGACGACCAGGGCCAGCAGCACCGCGGCCGCCGCCCAGGCGACGCCGGCGGGCACCGCCATGAAGCGGCTCCAGGCCTGCGTCAGCCAGGACGATGCCGCAGGCGCGCGGGCCGGGCCGGCCTCGGCGCCGAGCGCCTTGGCGAAGCGGCTGAGCGCATCGGCCGGCGGGCGGATTGCCTCGTTGGCGGCAGCGGTGCCGGAGAATTCGGCCTCGGCCTCGCCAAGTGCGGCCATCGCCGCCGGATCGCTCGCCAGCCATTCCTCGATGGCTTCGAGCTCGGTGCCCTCCAGCGAGCCGTTCAGATAAAACGGCAGCAGCATTTCCATTTTGTCGCGGCGCGACATTTTTTCAGCGGCGCTCATGGCCACCCCCTGTCGTAACCGGCGGCCTTGAGGGCTTCGCCGAGTTTCTTGCGGGCGTAGAACATCCTGGTCTTGACGGTGGCGACCGGGATGCCGAGCACCTCGCCGATCTCGCTCACCGATTGCCCGTGATAATAGGCAAGGTCGATCACCGTGCGGTGCTCTTCCGGCATGGCATCGATGAAGCGTCGCAAGGCAGCGGCCTTGTCTTCCTTCATCGTCACGACTTCCGGCGTGTCGGCACCGTCGGCGACCTGGGCCGCGTCATCGTCGTCGATCCAGTCTTCCTTCTTCTTGCGCAGCAGGGACAGCGCCTTGAAGCGGGCAATGCCGAGCAGCCATGTCGAGACCTCCGAGCGCCCCTCGAAGGCCGGCGCCTGCCGCCACAGCTCGAGGAACACCTCGTTCGCGATATCGTCGGCCATCAGTTCCGATCCCGTCTGGCGTGCCACGAAGCGGTAGACCCGCGCGTGGTGGCGCATGAACAGGAGCCGCACGGCGGCACGGTCGCCCTTCGCGACCCGCTCGACGAGCGCGCGATCGGTCTCCGCGGCCGTCATCGCCGGTCGAGCCGCCCGGCTCCTGCCTGCTCTGTCGCTGATCGGCCCAAAAAGGTTCACCGCATCCGCCCGAGAATTCTTGCGGAGGCTAGCCGAAGAGCGGAGAGGTTGCCAGAGTGCACAATTCTCCCCCTTTTTTGGGATACTGTCTCAGTCAGTGGCGCCAAGCGGAAGGCGGCCGCCAGGCTGGCAATGACGGCGGCCACGAGGTGGCTCATACCTATCGGGCAAGGTGCAGTCGTTCAGCCGCGGGCGGAGCGTAATTGGACGACATCGCCGTGCAGGGATTCCCGACAGTTTTGTAACTCAACGGTCCGCTGCCGGGCGACTAAGGTCCCGATCGCAAATGGCAATCCAGCCTGAAGAAACGAAATGTCATGACCAACAATAGCTTTTGCGGCCGCGATTCTCGTGGATCAGTCGCCGATGGCGGTGTTCGATGTGGTCAAGCGTCGACGCGAGTGGTGGGGCGCATGAAGCCTTGCGCGGTCGGAAGGAGCTTTCCATGAGACTGATTAGGCTGAAAGCGCCGGGAGGCTTGGAGAATCTCAAGCTGGTCGAGGAAGGTTGCCCAGAACCAGGGCCGGGTGAGTTGCTTGTCAGGATACGTGCGTGTTCGTTGAATTTCCACGACAGCATGGTGGCGCTGGGCAGGAAACCGTGCGCCGATGGCCGTATCCCGCTGTCCGATGGCGCCGGAGAGGTGGTTGCGGTCTCAGGCGGTGCCCAAGAATTCAAGGTCGGAGATGCCGTCGTCAGCACCTATTGGCCCCATTGGCTGGCAGGCGAACCGACGCCGGCCAATAAGAGCGGCGAATTGGGAGATGATGTTGACGGCTATGCCCGCGAGTATGTGTGCATGCCCTGGCATGCCTTCACAAGGGCACCGGCAGACTTCACGCATGTGGAGGCGGCAACGCTTACCTGTGCCGGCGCCACCGCCTGGAAAGCCCTGATGGTGTGCGGCCAGGTGAAGCCCGGTGATACGGTGCTGGTCCTTGGCACGGGAAGCGTATCGCTGTTCGCGTTGCAATTCGCAAAAATTGCCGGCGCTCGGGTTATTGCCACCTCCTCATCGGAGGAGACGCTGGAAAAGCTAAAGCGGTTTGGGGCCGACATTGTCGTCAATTACAAGGCAGTGCCGGATTGGGGCCAGAAGGCAAGGGTTTTGACGGACGGACGCGGCGTCGATCATGTGATCGAGGTTGGCGGACCCGCCACGTTGGCGCAGTCGATAGCAGCCTGCAGGATGGGCGGTCACATCGCACTGATCGGTGTCTTGACTGGTTTTGCCGGGCAAGTTTCGATCCCGGCGCTGTTTTCCAATCAGATTAGGGTCAGCGGAGTCTCGATTGGCAACAGGGCAGACCAGGACGACATGATTCGTGCCATAGAGGCCAACCGTTTGAAACCTGCTATCGACCGCAGTTTTCCGCTGCAGGAGATCGCCAGTGCCTTCAAGTACTACGATTCCCAAAAGCATTTTGGCAAGGTCTGTCTCGAACTTTGACTGCTGTATCCGGCCTCCATTCGGCGTCGCGCATTTCGGCCCGGCTTCATGTTCTCCGCAAGCAAGCAGGCTAGGCAGCAATCAGTCGAGAAATGGCTCGGCCTTCATCGTCGCCGGCACCGGCACGCCGAGGCGCGCAAGCACTGTCGGCGCGAGCTGCAGCTGATTGAGCACCGTGTTGGCTTCCGGACCCTCGCCGGATCCGAAGTAGTAAAGTGCGAAATCCTGCATCTCCTCGTCGTGGCCGCCATGATGGCCACGATCGGTCTGGCCATGATCGGCGGTGACGATCACCTCGTAGCCGGCTTCCCGCCAGCGCGGCAGGAAGCCGGCGAGCATGGCGTCTATTGCACAGACGGCATGATCCATCTCGTGGCAGTCATGGCCGAAGCGGTGGCCCATCGAGTCCAGCGTGCAGCTGTGCAGGATGCCGTAGTCGATGCCGTAGCGCCTGGTCAGCATGGTCAACGTCGCGAACAGGTCGACGTCGCTCGGCGTCATCTGGTTGCTGGCATTGTAGCCGGTCATGGTGTGGAACCGGCCATGGCTGATCGGCCTGCCCGGCTGGTCGAACTCCATGTCCTCGACCAGGTCGAACGGATAGGCCCGGAAGAATTCGGACCAGTAGGAATGGGTGACCGCACCCGTCTTGCCGCCGGCTCGGCTGACTTCGGAAAAGATGTCCGGCTGTTCGACGCGAAACCGGTTCTCGTTCGACAGGATACCGTGCACTTGGGGCGGCACGCCGGTGTGGATCGAGGCATAGCAGGATGCCGAGGTCGACGGCAGGACGGAGCGCATCTTCCATACGCGCGCTTCGCCTGATTGCACCCAGCCTTCGAGATTGCCCATCAGCCGTCGCCAGTTTCGGTAAGGCACGCCGTCGAGGATGATGAGCAATAGTTTTGTGTTGAGCGCCAAGGGCGCCTCCATGCGGCTTAAGCGGAAAAGTCAGGGCGGGCCTGCCGTTCAATCCACGCCCGGACAGGATCGTCGGGCCCAAAGGGCGGCCCGCTAGTTCCCCGCGCTGGCCATGCGCCGTCCCTTGATCGCCTTTTCCAGCCAGCCGATCTCCATTTCTGGCACCGACGACAGCAAAAGATCGGTGTACGCATCGAACGGTGGCGTCAGCACCTTGCTCTTGGCGCCGTAGCGCACCACTTCGCCGCGATACATCACCGCGATCGAATCGGCGATCGACTTCACTGTTGCGAGATCATGGGTGATGAACAGATAAGCGACGTTTTCCTCTTTCTGCAGCCCGAGCAACAGCTCCAGTATGCCGTGGGCGACCAGCGGGTCGAGCGCCGAGGTCACCTCGTCGCAGATGATCAGCTTCGGCTTGGCGGCGAGCGAACGGGCGATGCAGACGCGCTGCTTCTGGCCGCCCGAAAGCTCGGCCGGATAGCGGTCGACATAGCCTTTGCCCATTTCGATCTTGTCGAGCAGTTCGGCGACGCGGGCGTCACGTTGCCTTCCGCGCATCCCAAAATAGAATTCCAGCGGCCGGCCGATGATGGTGCCGACCGTCTGCCGCGGGTTCATCGCCACGTCGGCCATCTGGTAGATCATCTGCAATTGGCGCAGATCCTCCTTCGGCCGGTCGGCAAGCCGGTTGGCGAGCGGCCGTCCGTCGAAGGTGACGGTGCCTTGTTCGGGCGGCAAGAGGCCGGTGATGGCGCGCGCCAGTGTCGATTTGCCGGAGCCGGACTCGCCGACCACAGCCAGCGTCTGGCCGGGGAAAATGTCGACCGAGACGTTCTTCAGCACCTTGATGTGGCTGCGGCCATAGGCGGCGGTGATGTTCTTGACCGACAGGAACGGGATCGTGCCGGGCTTCTGCTCCTGGTGTTCGATCTCATGCACCGAAACCAGCGCGTTGGTGTATTCCTGGCGCGGCTCCTTGATGATCTGGCGGGTGCCGCCCCATTCGACCAGCCGGCCGTGGCGCAGCACCATGATCTCGTCCGAGACCTGGGCGACGACGGCAAGGTCGTGAGTGATGTAGAGTGCCGCCACATGCGTGTCGCGGATGGCGTCCTTGATCGCCGCCAAGACGTCGATCTGCGTCGTCACGTCGAGCGCAGTGGTCGGCTCGTCGAAGACGATCAGGTCGGGCTCCGAGCACAGCGCCATTGCTGTCATCACGCGCTGCAGCTGACCGCCCGACACCTGGTGGGGGAAACGCTCGCCGATGCTTTCGGGGTTCGGCAGGCTGAGCTTCTTGAACAGCGCCACGGCGCGCTTTTCGGCTTCGGCCCGCGTCGCCGTGCCGTGCAGGAGTGCTGCCTCGACCACCTGGTCCATCAGCCTGTGCGCCGGATTGAAGGCCGCTGCCGCCGATTGCGCGACATAGCAGACCTCGCGGCCGCGCAATTTGCGGAACCCTTCGTTGCCGCCCTTCAGGATGTCGCGGCCATTGAGGATGACCTCGCCGCCGGTGATGCGCACGCCGCCGCGGCCATAACCCATCGACGACAGGCCGATAGTCGATTTGCCGGCGCCGGACTCGCCGATCAATCCGAGCACCTTGCCCTTTTCGAGCGTCAGCGAGATATCGTGTACCAGAACGATATTCTTCGGCGCCTCGCCCGGCGGATATACGGTCGCCTCGATGCGCAGATTACGGATGTCGAGCAGCACGCCGGACTTCGGTTGCCCGGGCTTCGGTTGCCCGGGATTCGGTTGCTTGTCAGCCATTACCCGCGTCCTCCCTTCAGGCTTGTCGTGCGGTTGAGTACCCAGTCGGCGACGAGATTGACGGAAATCGCCAGCGCTGCGATCGCCGCAGCCGGAATGAGGGCGGCGCCTATGCCGAATACGATGCCATCCTTGTTTTCCTTGACCATGCCGCCCCAATCGGCGTCCGGCGGCTGCACGCCAAGCCCGAGGAAGGACAGCGTCGACAGGAACAGCACGGCATAGATGAAGCGCAGGCCGAGTTCCGAAACCAGCGGCGACAGCGCATTGGGCAGGATTTCGCGGAAGATGATCCAGCCGCTGCCTTCGCCGCGCAATTTGGCCGCCTCGACGTAATCCATGACGTTGATGTCGACGGCGACCGCCCTCGACAGGCGGTAGACGCGGGTCGAGTCGAGAATGCCCATGACCAGGATCAGCGTCACTAGATTGGATGGCAGCACCGACAGCACGACAAGGGCCATGATCAGTGTCGGGATCGACATCAGGAGATCGACGAGACGCGACAGAAGCGTGTCGAACCAGCCGCCGAAAACCGCCGCCGAGAAGCCGAGGATGGCGCCGAGCGAGAAGGACAGCGCGGTCGCCAGCACCGCGATGAACAGGGTGACGCGGGCGCCATAGATCATGCGCGACAACAGATCGCGACCGAGATTGTCGGTGCCCAGCCAATGCGCCGCCGACATTGGCTCCCAAGGGACGTCGCTGACGATCTCGGCATTGCCGTGCGGCGCGATCCACGGCGCGAAGATTGCCGCCAAGACGAACAGTGCCGTCAGCACGATGCCGATCAATGCCGGGATGGGGATGCGTTTGATGACGAGCATACCCGCCCCCCTCATTTCGGATGTCTGAGGCGCGGATTGGCGACGATCGCCGCTATGTCCGCGATGATGTTCAGGCTGATGTAGACGGCGGCGAAGATCAGCCCGACCGCCTGCACCACCGGCACGTCACGCTTGGTGACGTGGTCGACGAGGTATTGGCCCATGCCTGGATAGACAAAGATAACTTCGACCACGACGACGCCGACGATCAGGTAAGCGAGATTGAGCATCACGACGTTGATGATCGGCGCAATGGCATTGGGGAAGGCATGCCTGCGGATGACCGCGAAGGCCGAAAGCCCCTTGAGTTCGGCGGTTTCGACATAGGCCGACTGCATGACATTGAGGATCGCGGCGCGCGTCATGCGCATCATGTGGGCGAGCACCACCAGGGTCAGCGCCGCCGCCGGCAGTGCGATGGCCTGAATGCGTTCGCCGAAAGGCATCCCGTCATAGACAGTGGAAATGGCGGGAAACCATTGATGTTGCACCGCGAAGAAAAAGACGAGAACATAGCCGACGAAGAATTCCGGGAAGGACGTCGAGGCCAGCGCCAGTCCCGAGATCAGCTTGTCGACCCAGCCATTGCGGTAGCGCACCGCGATCAGCCCGAGGATGATCGCCAGCGGCACCGCGACGACCGCCGCCCAGAAGGCGAGGAACAGCGTGTTCCACAGCCTTCCCTTGATCGAGGTTGCGATATCCTGACCGCTCGACATAGCCGTACCGAGATCACCGGTCAGGATGCCGCCGAGCCAGCGAAAATAACGGATGTAAGCCGGATCATTGAGGCCGAGCTGCTCGCGCAGATTGGCGAGCGACTCCGGTGTCGCTGACTGTCCGAGAATGGCTTGTGCGACGTCGCCGGGCAGGATCTGGGTGCCGGCGAAGATCAAGACCGAAACGGCCAATAGAAGGATGATGCCCAGCGCAATGCGCTGGGCCACCAGTTTCAAGATGGGTGAGGACATATCCGCAAGGCCGGGCTCAGGCTTCGAGCCAGCACTTCGCGAGAGCATATCCGTTCATCAACTCCTGATGCGGATCATCCACCCAGCCGGCAACCTTGGCGCCCGTCGCGTCGATGAACTGATTGAACATCGGCAGGATCAGGCCGCCCTCGTCGCGCACCATCACAGCCATGTCGTGGTACATTGCCTTGCGCTTGGCCTCGTCGAGCTCGGCGCGAGCCGCCAGCACCATCTTGTCGAAATCCGGACGCTTGAACCGTGTGTCGTTCCAGTCGGCCGTCGACAGATAGGCCGTCGAGTACATCTGGTCCTGCGTCGACCGGCCGCCCCAGTAGGAGGCGCAGAAGGGCTGCTTGTTCCAGACTTCCGACCAGTAGCCGTCGCCCGGCTCGCGCTTGATCTCCAGCTTGATGCCGGCCTTGGCCGCGCTTTGCTGGAACAGCTGTGCGGCATCGACGGCACCGGGGAAGGCGACGTCCGACGTCCGGAGCAGGACGGCACCGTCATGGCCCGACTTCTTGTAGTGGAACTTGGCCTTGTCGGGATCGTATTTGCGCTGCTCGATCTCGGTGAATAGCGGGTACGATGCATTGATCGGGAAGTCGTTGCCGAGCGAGCCATAGCCACGCAGCACCTTGTTCAGCATCTCCTCGCGGTCGATCGCCAGCTTCAACGCCATCCGCAAGTCGTTGTTGTCGAACGGTGCGGTGTTGCAGTGCATGATGAAGACGTAGTGGCCGGGTCCCGAATGGTTGCGGATGGTGACGCCGGGCACGCGCTTGATCAGGTCGACGATCTTCGGCTCGACGCGGTTGATCATGTGGACCTGGCCGCCCTGCAGGGCCGCCGTACGCGCCGTGGCGTCGTTGATGACGATGATCTCGATCTGGTCGGCATGGCCCATCTTGTCGCCCTGCCAGTAATTGGCGAAGCGCTCGCCGCCATGGCGCACGCCGGGCTCGTTGGTGGTGACCTTGTAAGGACCCGCCGAGATACCGGCATCGGCCTTGTCCTTGCCGCCATTCGGCTGAATGATCAGGTGATAGTCGCTAAGCAGGTAGGGCAGGTCGGCATTCGGCTCCTTCAGCGTCAGCACCACTTCCTTGCCGCTGGCCTTGATGCTCTCGATGCCTTTCATGTAACCGAGCGCGCCGGACTTCGACTTCTCGTCCGAATGGCGTTCGAGGGTGGCGGCCACGTCCTCTGCAGTCACCTTCTTGCCGTTGTGGAACTCGACGCCATCGCGGATCTTCAGCGTCCAGGTCTTGGCGTCGTCCGACGAGCCGATCTCCTCGGCAATGCGGTTCTCGAGCTTGCCTTCGGGAGACAGCTCGACGATCAGTTCGCCCCACATCTTGCCGAAGGCGAACGGCACCTGCGTCATGAACAGCGCCGGATCGAGGCTGTTGGTGGATTCGCCACCGACCAGGCCGGCCTTGAGCGTGCCGCCCTTGACCGGACCCGCCGCACGGGAAGCGCTGGATAGCAGCGAGTTGGCGAAGGTTGCGGTGACGCCGAGCGCTGCCGCCCGGCCGAGAAAATCGCGACGGCTCAGCTTGCCGGACGCAACGCGCCGGCTCAGATATTCCAGTTCGTTCGACATGTTGAGTTCCTCACTCTGTTGGTCCGACCTTATGGTCGTTTTTCTCATTTCAATCGGGAGAATAATGACCGTAAGGGAAAGCGGTAAGCAAGACCGAATGCGACATGCCGTGGCGTAAATCGTGCGTCGCAATTGGACCAATCGCTATAAGCGCTCAAAGCAGTGCACGCGGGATTTTCTCCTCGAAGTTGCGCTCGAAGACCAGTTTCTCGCCTTCATAGGCTTCAATTCTGGCGCTAACCATGAAGCTTTGCGCGTCGGAGCGCATTTCGGCGAAGGTTTCGGTGCGCACCGACCATTCATTTCGCGACAGCGTCTGGGTCCAATGCGTTTTGCCCGACGCTGACAGCGGATTGTCGGGATGGATCGCCCATGTCTCTCTGGCGATGCTGCCGTTGGCGAGGCCATGCTCTCGGTCGCGCACTTCGCCGAAATCGTCGACGATGGAAAGCGTGATCATTCCGGTCTTTTCGTCGCGATCGACATGACGCTCGGAATTGGCGGCGCGGACCGTTTCGGTTGCCCAGGGCGTGGCGCCTTCGGGGGCGGGGAAGGTGACCTCGTCGCCTGTCGCCGGCGGGCGCAGCGGCAGCATCAATGTCGCGGCCGACAATTCCAGCCGGACCGGCTCCGGCGACGGCCAGATCATCGGCCAGTACGCGTTCGAAACGGCAACGCGCAAGCGGTGGCCGGCCGGCACGCGATAGGCGCATTGGTCGAGCACCACCCGGGCGCTGACGGTTTCGCCGGGCACCAGCGCTTCGGGAAATTCGTGCGAGTTGCGATGCGTCAGGTTGAGCACGCCGTAGGAGATCAGCTCCGACGCTCCGTCCGGATGGACGTCGCACAGCCGAACCGCGATGTTCGCCTGGCGCCGGTCCGACGAGACCCTGACCAGAACTTCGGGAGCACCGACGATGTCGACCGCTTCGGTCAGCACAGGCTGGTCGAAACACACCGACAGCGCATCGTCGGGGCGCTGGTCACCCGGCAATTCCGGGCCGAAGGTGAAGGGGAAATATTCGCCACCGGCAAGGCCGCAGTTTTGCGGCGAAGCGACGACAGCGCGGTTGCCTTCAGCGATAAGCTCAACCTCTTGCGTCTTGATGTTGGGTGACGGCCATTCCGATTCAGCGACCCAGCGGCCCGGCCGCTCGGGATGCCAGCGCGCCGGACGCACGCTGTCCATGACATAGGCGCGGTAGGCGGGGTCGGCCTCGACGCCGGTGTCGATGTCCTTCAGCCAGCGGTCCCACCAGCGCAAGGCCTCCTGCAGGAAGCCGATGCGCGGTTCGGGCGCGGCGTAATGCGGGTATTTGTGGATCCACGGGCCGACGATGCCCTTGACGGGCGCCTCGATATTGGCGGCGAGATAGGAAATCGTATTGCGATAGCCGTCATGCCAGCCGCCGATCGACAGCACGGCGGCGTGGATGGCGGAATAGTCCTCGCAGATCGAGCCGCGCTTCCAATAGGCGTCGCGGTGCTGGTGCTTCAGCCACAGCGGCGCCAGGAAGGGCTGGTTCTCCAGCCGGGTCAGCCACAGGTCGCGCCATCTATTGTCGCCGGCCAGCAACGGATCCGGCGGCCGCGACGAATAGGACAGCATGGTCGAGGCCCAGCCGAAATTCTCGATCAGCAGGCAGCCGCCCTTGTAATGGATGTCGTCGGCATAGCGGTCGACCGTCGAACAGAGACTGATGACCGCCTTTAGCGCCGGCGGCTGCTTAGACGCCACCTGCAGGCAGTTGAAGCCGCCCCACGAAATGCCCATCATGCCGACATTGCCGTTGCACCAGGGCTGGGCCGCCGCCCAGGCGATGACGTCGCAAGCGTCCTGCAATTCCTGCTCGGAATATTCGTCGTCCATCAGCCCTTCGGAATCGCCATTGCCGCGCATGTCGACGCGGATCGAGGCGTAGCCGTGGCCGGCGAAATAGGGATGCGTTAGCTGATCACGATAGATCGTGCCGTCGCGCTTGCGATAGGGCAGATGTTCGAGGATTGCCGGCACCGGATCGTCGGCAGCATCGGCCGGCATCCACACCCGCGCCGACAGGCGGCAGCCGTCCGGCATGACGATCCCCATGTCCGGAAATTCGACGACCTTGCGGGGAAATTCAGTGACGGTTTTCATGCGGCCACATGATGGAGCCGCTGCCGATGCGTCGTGGGCCAGCCAACGAATTCGGCTGGTCAATCCGCGTCAATTCAGCGGTATGTCGTTTTCGGCCTTGCTTGCCTGGTAGGCATCGGACAGCCCATCATAACGTGCGGAGATCGTCTTGATGCGTGCTTCCAGCCGCTCGCGCTCGGCGTTGGGCAGCAATCGTACGAGTCTGCGGATCGAAAAGCTCTTCCAGTAGGCATTCTCGGCATTGTAGCCGCCGGGATCGAGGGTGAAGACCTCCTTCAGGATCTTCAGATCGTGCGGGATGTCGAAGTTGTCGCGCGAGTCCTCATGGCTGAACAGATAGTAGAAATTGTCGAAGCCGGTCCAGGTGATCGCCGAAAGGCAGAGCGAGCAGGGTTCGTGCGTGGCAAGAAAGATCGCGTCCTTGGTATCGACGCGCTCCGCCTTCGGCATTTCGTAGAAGCGCTTCAGGCAGTGCACCTCGCCGTGCCAGAGCGGGTTTTCCGTCTCGTTGTTGGTTTCGGCAAGCACCAGCGAGCTGTCGTCCTTGCGGAGGATCGCCGCGCCGAACAGCTTGTTGCCATGCGCGACGCCCTCGGCCGTCTTCGGCACGATGTCGTGCGCGATGACGTCGAGCAGGCGGTCGATCAGCGAAATGTCAGCCATCACCGGCTCCCATCGGGAAGATGAATCTCGTAGGCGTGCGAGAAGTGGCACTCTTCGAGGTTGGAGCCGTCGCCGCCACGGTCGACGACCAGGAAGTCCTGGGGCTCGCCGATCGGCGTCAGCACGCCGTGCCACAAATTGCGCGGATAGTTGACGCCTTGCCCGGGCGCGGTGATGAACGCATGCGGCTCGCCCGGGCCTTCCTCGCCATCATGGCAGACGACGACCAGGAACGGCCGTGGTGACAGCGGGATGAAGGCCTGGCTGCCGAACGGATGGCGCTCCACCATGGTAAGCTTCAACGGCAGCTCATAGGGCGTGCCACGCACCATCGAGAGCAGCACGCGCGCATTCGGCCCTCGTGCTTCCGCGGTGGCGAGAGCGTGATAGCGCTCGGCCTTGCCGCCATTGATCGGATAATGGTTGTCGCCGCCCATATCGATGACGTCGCCGAATTCGGCGAAATTCTCGCGGGTCAGCGGCCGCGCGACGATGCGGGTCATGGTGTAGGTCTCGCCACGCCGGCGCTGCCAAGCTTGGCGTGGCGGTTGACGTCCTTGTAGAGGAGGTAGCGGAATTTGCCTGGCCCGCCGGCATAACAAGCCTGCGGGCAGAAGGCGCGCAGCCACATATAGTCGCCAGCCTCGACCTCGACCCAATCCTGGTTGAGACGATAGACCGCCTTGCCCTCCAGCACATAGAGCCCGTGCTCCATGACATGTGTCTCGGCGAAGGGAATGACTGCGCCCGGCTCGAGCGTGACGATGGTGACGTGCATGTCGTGGCGCATGTCGGCCGGATCGACGAAGCGCGTGGTCGCCCATCGGCCTTCGGTACCCGGCATCGGCGTCGGCGCGATGTCCTGTTCGTTGGCGAAGAACGCTTGCGGCGTGTCGATGCCGTCAACTGCATCATAAGTCTTGCGGATCCAGTGGAAGCGGACGGCGCCGCCGCCTTCATTGCGCACCGTCCACCCGCTCGCCGGCGGCAGGAAGGCAAAGCCGCCCGGCCTTAAGCTATGCTTCTTGCCGGCAAGCGAAACGCTTAGCTCGCCTTCGACCACGAACAGCGCACCTTCGGCGGCGGCGTCAAGCTCAGGGCGGTCGCTGCCGCCGCCGGGCGCGAGCTCGACGATATATTGCGAAAACGTCTCGGCAAAACCCGACAGCGGCCGCGACAGCACCCAGACGCGTGTCCCATCCCAGAACGGCAAAGCGCTGGTGACGATGTCCTGCATCACGCCTTTGGGGATGACGGCATAGGCCTGTGTGAATACAGCGCGGCCGGTCAGCAATTCAGTCTGGCCGGGATGTCCGCCCTGCGGCGCATAATAGGTTCGCTCGGCCATTTTCATCATATCCATAAATTCAAGCCTGTTGCGGAAGCCAGGGCCTATCGCGGCAGCCAAAGCCTATTGCGGAAGCATGTCCTTGAGACGAAGCAGCGCGATGCGCTCGACCTGTCTGCAGGCGGTTTCGAATTCGACATCGTGGCTGTTGCCGATACGCGCCTCGAACTCGGCCAGGATCTCCTCCTTGGTCTTGCCTTTCACCGCAATAATGAAGGGGAAACCGAAACTGGTGACGTAGGCGGCATTGAGTTTTGCGAACAGCTCGCGCTCCTTGTCGGTCAGCGCGTCGAGGCCGGCCGAAGCCTGTTCCCTCGACGATTCCGCCGTCAGCCGCTTGGCCTGCGCCAGTTTTCCGGCAAGGTTCGGGTGGGCGTTGAGAACTGAAAGCCGCTCGGCCTCGCTCGCCGCGCGAAAGGCGCGGCAGAGCGCATTGTGCAGCCCGCCGGCACTGTCATGCGCCGGGCCGAGCTCCAGCTCATAGGCGCGCTCGGCAATCCACGGCGAATGCTCGAAGACGCCGCCGAATGCGTGGACGAAGGCCTCGAATTCCATTTTCGACGGGCGTAGCGCCGGCAACCGGAACGGATGCGTCTCCTGCCAATGTTTTGCAATGTCGATGCGCCGTGCCAGCCAGACCTTGTCGTGTGATTTGACGTAGTCGATGAAGCGCTTCAGTGCCGCGACCCGGCCCGGCCTCCCAACCAGGCGGCAGTGCAGGCCGATATTCATCATACGCGGCCGCCCTGCCTTGCCCTCGGCATAGAGCGTGTCGAAGCTATCCCTGAGATATGCAAAGAACTGGTCGCCGGAGTTGAAGCCCTGCGGCGTGGCAAAGCGCATGTCGTTGGCGTCGAGCGTATAGGGGATGACCAGCTGCGGCTTCGCCGACCCGTCCGGTGTCACATGCTCGAACCAGTAAGGCAATTCGTCGTCATAGGTGTCCGACACATAGTCGAAACCGCCTTCTTCCGCTGCCAGACGCACGGTGTTGATCGAGGTGCGGCCGGTGTACCAGCCGGTCGGCCGCGCCCCTGTCACCTCATAATGCAGCCGGATCGCGGCTTCCATATCGCGGCGCTCGTCTTCTGGCGCGTGGTCGCGGTAGTCGATCCATTTCAGCCCGTGCGAGGCGATCTCCCAGCCGGCCTCCTGCATCGCCGCGACCTGGTCGGGCGAACGCGCCAGGGCCGTGGCGACGCCGTAGCAGGTGATCGGCACCTGTGCCTCGCCGAACAGGCGCAGCAATCGCCAGAAGCCGGCGCGGGCGCCGTATTCGTAGATCGATTCCATGTTCCAGTGGCGCTGGCCGGGCCAGGGCGCGGCGCCGACGATCTCCGACAGGAAAGCCTCCGAAGCCTTGTCGCCGTGCAGGACGCAATTCTCGCCGCCCTCTTCGTAGTTGACGACGAACTGCACCGCGACATGCGCCCCGCCGGGCCATTTCGGATCCGGCGGATTGGCTCCGTAGCCGCGCATGTCTCGTTCGTAACGCATTCTCGCTCCTGCCGGAAAGTGTGATCAGAATAGTCGAAAGGAGTGCCTGCGCATTCCCCCGAAATTTTTGAAAGTGTTTTTGTCGCGCTCCGCTCGACCGGGACTTATGCATCGCCTTTAATTGGCGCACAATTCATGAATAGTGTTCGACCGTGCAAGGAATGGAGCAGCCAGTGGCGGAAACGTCGAAAGCCGAAGGCGGGCGCCTGACGACCCATGTCCTCGACACTGCGGCCGGCAAGCCGGCGGCCGGTCTGTCGATCGAGCTCTATCATCTTGACGGCCAGGCCCGGACGCATCTGAAGACGGTCGTCACCAATGATGACGGCCGCTGCGATGCTCCGCTGCTTGCCGGCGCGGAATTCCGTACCGGCGAATACGAGCTGATCTTTGCGGCCGGCGATTATCTGCGCCGGCAAGGGACAAAACTGCCGGAACCGGCCTTCCTCGACCATGTGCCGATCCGCTTCGGCATGGCCGAGCCGGTGCACTATCATGTGCCGCTGCTCCTGTCGCCTTTCGGCTATTCGACCTATCGGGGAAGCTGAGATGGCTGGGATCAAGACACGCAACGAAATCCGCTTCATCCTCAATGGCGAGGACGTCGCGCTCGACACGGTTGCACCCGACCAGACACTGCTCGATTGGCTGCGGCTCGACCGCTCGCTGCGCGGCACCAAGGAAGGTTGCGCCGAGGGCGACTGCGGCGCCTGCACGGTGCTGGTCGGCAGGCTCTCCGGTGGAACACTGGTCTATGAAAGCGTCAATGCCTGCATCCGCTTCCTTGGCTCGCAAGACGGCACGCATGTCGTGACCGTCGAGCATCTGCGCGGCGACGCAGGAAAACTGCACCCCGTGCAGCAGGCGATGGTGGATTTCCACGGCTCGCAATGCGGCTTCTGCACGCCGGGTTTCGTCATGTCGCTTTATGCTCTGTGGATGCGGTCGCCGGAGCCGTCGGACGCCGCCATCGAAAAGGCGCTGCAGGGCAATCTCTGCCGCTGCACCGGCTACGAGGCGATCATGCGCGCCGCACGTGCCATCTCCAGCTACGGCAAGGCGGCAAAGGATCCGCTGGCGGCGGAGCGCAAGGCAGTCACGGCCAAGCTCGAAGCGATGAAGGACGGTTCGCGCATCGAGATCGGCTCCGGCAACAAGCGGCTGATCGTGCCGGCCAATGCCGACGATCTGGCCAGCGTGCTGGTCAAGGAGCCGGGCGCCACTATCGTTGCGGGTTCGACCGATGTCGGCCTTTGGGTTACCAAGCACATGCGCGATATTGCGCCGGCGGTTTTCATCGGCAATCTCGATGGTCTGTGCGGGATGTCCGAGGACAAGGGCGTCATCTCGATCGGCGCCGGTGTCACCTATAGCGAAGCCTTCGCGACGCTGGCGAAGCGCATCCCGGCGCTAGGCCCGCTGTTCGACCGCATCGGCGGCGACCAGGTGCGCAACATGGGCACAATCGGCGGCAATATCGCCAACGGTTCGCCGATCGGCGACACGCCGCCGCCGCTGATCGCACTCGGTGCCCGCCTGACGCTGCGCCGCGGCGACAAGCGGCGGACGATCCCACTCGAGGATTTTTTCATCGCCTATGGCCGACAGGACCGGCAGCCCGGCGAATTCGTCGAGGCCGTGCATGTTCCGGTGCCGGGTAGAGAGACGAAATTTGCCGTCTACAAGATCACCAAGCGCCGCGACGAAGACATTACGGCAGCGCTAGGCGCGTTTTTCCTGAAGCTCGCCGAGCATGGCACGGTGGCGGATGTGCGCATCGCCTATGGCGGCATGGCGGCAACGCCGAAGCGAGCCTTTGGCGTCGAAAAGGCATTGCTTGGCAAGCCCTGGACGGAAGCGACGGTCGAGGCGGCGATGGCCGCGTACGCCGGCGATTTCACCCCGCTAACCGACATGCGGGCAAGCGCCGAATACCGGGCGCTGGCGGCGCGCAACCTGCTGCTGCGCTTCTTTGCCGAAACCACCGGCACCCGGGCGCCGATCCAGGTATCACGGCACGAGGCGGCATGATGAACAAGCACGCCACCCCAAACCTGAAGGCGCAAAAAATCGCCGGCGGCGTCGCCACCGACCAGCGCCATGATTCCGCGCACAAGCATGTCAGTGGCACGGCCGTCTATATCGACGACATGCCGGAACCGGCCGGCACGCTGCACGGCTGCCTTGGGCTTTCGACGGCGACGAGTGCCACCATCACCAGCATGGACCTTTCGGCGGTGCGCGCCGCACCCGGCGTCATCGATGTGCTGACGGCGAGCGACGTGCCAGGCGAGAACGACATTTCGCCGACCGGCCGTCACGACGAGCCGGTGCTGGCTGACGGCAAGGTGCAATTTTTCGGTCAGCCGATCTTCTGCGTCATCGCCGAAACCCGGGAGCAGGCGCGCCGTGCAACGAGGCTGGCCAAGGTCGAATACAAGGAATTGCCGTTCGTCGCCGATATCGGCGAGCTCGATCCCCGGAAAGACAAGCTGGTCACGCCGCCGCTGACGCTGAAGCGCGGTGATGCAGCGGCTGCGATCAACGCGGCGCCGCGCCGGCTGAAGGGAAAAATGCGCATCGGCGGCCAGGAGCATTTCTATCTCGAAGGCCATATCGCCTTGGCCATCCCTGGCGAGGACCACGACGTCACCATCTATTCCTCGACCCAGCACCCGAGCGAAATCCAGCACATGGTCAGCCATGCGCTAGGTGTTCCGAGCCACGCGGTGACGGTGGAAATCCGCCGGATGGGCGGCGCTTTCGGCGGTAAGGAAACGCAAGGCAATCAGTTTGCGGCATTGGCCGCTATCGCCGCGAAGAAACATCATCGGGCCGTGAAAATCCGGCCCGACCGCGACGACGACATGATCGCCACCGGCAAACGCCACGATTTCCTCGTCGACTACGAGGTCGGCTTCGACGACGAGGGCAATATTCTGGGCGTAGATTTCATGTTCGCGGCGCGCTGCGGCTTCTCGGCCGACCTCTCCGGCCCGGTCACTGACCGCGCGCTGTTCCATTGCGACAACACCTATTTCTGGCCGGCGGTGCACGCGCAATCGGCGCCACTCTACACCAACACGGTATCGAACACCGCCTTTCGCGGCTTCGGCGGCCCGCAAGGCATGGTCGGCGCCGAGCGCGTCATCGACGAAGTCGCGTTTGCCGTCGGCAAGGACCCGCTCGAAATCCGCAAGAAGAATTTCTACGGCACCAGCGACCGCAACATCACGCCCTACCACCAGACGGTCGAGGACAACATCATCCACCGCATCGTCGCCGAGCTGGAGGCGAGTTCCGACTATGCGAGGCGCCGCCGCACCATCGATGCTTTCAATGCCAACAGCCGCTTCATCAAGCTCGGACTGGCGCTGACGCCGGTCAAGTTCGGCATCTCGTTCACCGCCACCCATTACAACCAGGCCGGCGCGCTGGTGCATGTCTATACCGATGGTTCGGTTCATCTGAACCACGGCGGCACTGAGATGGGGCAGGGCCTCTACGTCAAGGTGGCGCAGGTTGTGGCGGAAGAGTTCCAGATCGACCTCGATCAGGTCAAGATCACCGCGACGACGACCGGCAAGGTGCCGAACACCTCGGCCACCGCCGCGTCTTCCGGCTCCGATCTCAACGGCATGGCGGCGCAGAACGCCGCCCGCCAGATCAAGGACCGGCTGACCAATTTCGCCGCCGAGAAATACCAGGTGCCGCGCGACCAGGTGCTGTTCTTGCCCAACCGCGTGCGCATCGGCAACCAGGAGATCGCCTTCGCGGATCTCGTCAGGCAGGCCTATATGGCGCGCATCCAGCTTTCGGCGGCGGGTTTCTACAAGACGCCGAAAATCCATTGGGACCGCGACAAGGGCGAGGGCCACCCCTTCTACTATTTCGCCTATGGCGCCGCGTGCTCGGAAGTCTCGGTCGATACGCTGACCGGCGAATATATCGTCGAGCGCACCGACATCCTGCACGAAACCGGCCGCTCGCTGAACCGCGCCATCGATCTCGGCCAGATCGAGGGCGGCTTCATCCAGGGCATGGGCTGGCTGACGACGGAGGAACTGTGGTGGGACGACAAGGGGCGGCTGCGCACCCATGCGCCATCGACCTACAAGATCCCGCTCGCGTCGGACCGGCCGAAGATTTTTAATGTGACTTTGGCCGACTGGGCGCAAGCAGGCGAGCCGACGGTGCACCGCTCCAAGGCGGTCGGCGAGCCGCCCTTTCCGCTCGCAATGTCGGTGCTGCATGCCCTATCGGACGCGGTGGCGAGCGTTGCCGGCCACAAGATCTGCCCGCGCCTCGACCCGCCGGCCACGCCGGAGCGTGTGCTGATGGCGATCGAACGGCTGAAGCGGGAAGCCAGGACCGGCACTTGAATCCCGGAAAACGTGCAATTCAGGCCGAAAAACTCTATATTTCCCAATAGGGAACGCGAATGATGAACGCGAAAGTGCAGAGCCTGAAAGCCTTTCTTGCCGGTGCCGGCCGGGTCGCCTTGGTTGAGGTGGCCGGGACAAAAGGTTCGACGCCGCGCGAAACGGGTGCCTTCATGCTCGTCTCAGGATCGGCCACTTTCGGCACGATCGGCGGCGGCCAGCTCGAATACATGGCGATCGACAAAGCGCGGCAGATGCTTGGTCGATCTGCCGCAGGCCCTGGCGAGGTTGGCGCCGCCCCTCATCCGCCTGCCGGCACCTTCTCCCCGTATAGTGACGGGGAGAAGGGGGCTGGCCGCAACGCTGTCGCCACGCTCGACATCGCGCTCGGGCCGGAGATCGGGCAGTGCTGCGGCGGCAGGGTCGAGCTGCTGATCCGGCTGGTCGACGCCGCGCTTGAGGCCAAGCTTGTTGCGGAGGCGGAGGCCGAGGAGGCGCAACTGCCGCATGGCTATATCTTCGGCGGCGGCCATGTCGGCCAGGCGCTGGCCTCCGCGGTGGCCTTGCTGCCGGTGCATGTCGTCGTTGTCGAGACGCGAGCCGAAGCGCTGGAAGGCATACCGGAAGCGGTAGAAACAAGCCTGACACCGATGCCTGAGGCGGTGGTTCGCAAGGCGCCGGCCGGCTCCGCCTTTGTCGTCCTGACCCATGACCACGCGCTGGATTTCCTGATCGTCGCCGAGGCGCTGAAACGCCGGGATGCCGCCTATGTCGGCATGATCGGTTCCAGAACCAAGAAGGCGACGTTCCGAAACTGGTTCCTGAAATCGGCGGACGGAAGCGAGGCGGAATTTGCCCGCCTCGTCTCGCCGATCGGCGGCGGTGCCGTCAAGGACAAGCGCCCGCAAGTGATCGCCGCACTCGCCGCAGCCGAAATCATGACGGCGTTGGCGGCCCACGCGATAACACCGGCAGCTCCGTCCAAAGCCCGTCGCGGCAAGGCGATGGCCGGCTGACGTTCCTTCTATTCCTTCTCCTGCGTGTGCGCCTCCAGGAACCACAGTAATTTGTCGAGCGAGCGCGAATAGGCGGTGAAGATGTCGGCGGTGTCGGCGTCGCCCGCACCTGCCGCCTCGTCGATCGCCGCGCGTGCCCGCTTGGCGGTTGCGGCATAGCGGTCGATCAGCGCCGCCAGGTGACCGGGTCTTGTGGATGTCGGTCGGATAGGCCTCCAGCATAGTCGCCTTCGAGACCTCCTGCGAGGTGCCGAGCGCCGTGCCGCCGAGCTGTACGGCGCGCTCGGCAATGGTGTCGACATGGCCGTCGATCTCCTCGCGGAACGTGTCGAGCATCTCGTGGATGGCGATGAATTGCGGTCCCTTGATGTTCCAGTGCGCCTGCTTGGTGATCAACGCCAGATCGATGGCGTCGGCGAGGCGGGCGTTGAGAAGATCGATACACTCTTTCTTGGCATTGGATTGCAGGTCGTTGCGGGTGGCGATGGCATCCATGATCGGCTCCTGTGGCGGTGCGTCCGCGTGGTTTGAAGAGGGCGAAGTTTGTGGAAGGTCAATCGAACATGCGCGCAGACGCCCTCATCGCCGCGCGGCACAGCATCCCAAAACGGCGATCTCCGACTTTCGTTCCGCTCGTCGTTTACGCCGGCGTTTTCAAGCCGAGATGGTCGCGCAGTGTGCTGCCTTCATAGTCCGTACGGAACAGCCCGCGCCGTTGCAGCTCCGGCACGACTAGTGTGGCAAAGGCATCGAGTTCGCCAGGAAAATAGGATGGCATGACGTTGAAACCGTCTGCGGCGCCGCCCTCGAAGCGTGC
Source organism: Mesorhizobium sp. M0119 (assembly GCF_040322615.1). Classification (NCBI taxonomy): domain Bacteria; kingdom Pseudomonadati; phylum Pseudomonadota; class Alphaproteobacteria; order Hyphomicrobiales; family Phyllobacteriaceae; genus Mesorhizobium; species Mesorhizobium sp. M0119. The sequence continues at coordinate 192,409 of NZ_JAMYTU010000002.1, read as the reverse complement.
CTCGAGCTCGTCGGCGATCTGGGCCGGCGTTCCGACGACGCGCCAATGGCCGCGCGCGCCGGCGAAATGGCGGGCAAGCTGGCGAATGGACAGCTTGTCGCGGCGTGATTGCTCGATGACCAGCGCCTGCCGGCTCTGCATGCCTTCGCTGGCCGGCAGCTCCGGCAGCGGTCCGTCAATGGGATAGCGCGCGAGATCGGATATGCTGAGATAGCTGGAAAGCAGCGCGACACCGACGTCGTCCGGGATCAGTTCCTGCAATTCATCATGTTTTGCCCGCGCTTCCGCTTCGCTTGCCGCGACGACTGGCGCGACGCCGGGCATGATCTTGAGGTCGTCCGGCTTGCGCCCATAGGCAGCCAGCCGTCCCTTGAGGTCGTCGTAGAAGGCCTTCGCTTCCTCGAATGTCTGCGCCGCCGTAAAGACCACGTCGGCGGTCCGGGCGGCGAGGTCACGACCCTCGTCCGACGCTCCCGCTTGCACCATGACCGGTGCACCTTGTGGCGAGCGCGGCAGATCGAGCGGGTCACGCACCGAAAAACTTCTGCCTTCGTATCCACCCTGGCCTCGCCAAAGGCCGGCAACCACGGCAGCGAATTCGCGCGCCCGCCCGTAACGGTCCGCATGCGGGCGCAGACCGGTCGAGCCGAAATTGGCGGCCTCGATATGGCTGGCCGAGGTGACAAGGTTCCAGCCGGCACGCCCGCCGCTCAGATGATCGAGCGACAGGAAGGTCCGCGCCAGCCCGTAAGGCTCGTTGTAACTCGTCGATGCCGTGGAGACGAGGCCGACGCGCTCCGTCTGCACCGCGAGCGCCGCAAGCAGGCTGATCGGCTCGAAGCCGATCGAGCGCGACGTTTGGCTGGCGATGTTGACATTGGCCTCGCGCACGCCGGCGGCGTCCTCGCAGAAGATCATGTCGAACTTGGCCGCTTCCGCCGTCCGCGCCAGCTGGATGTAATGGTCGATGTCGATGCCGGCCGTGACATGCGCCTGCGGATGGCGCCAGGCGGCGATGTGGTGGCCTGTCGCCCACAGGAAGGCGCCGAGCTTCATCTGGCCTCGACCGGCGTTCATTGCCGATCCTCCCCTGCAAGCCCGAGATGGGCGCGCAGTGTCGCCGCGCTGTAGCCGGACTGGACAAGGCCGCGGCGGCGAAGCTCCGGCAGCACGAGATCGATGAAATCGTCGAGCGCCGATGTGAACGGCATGGCGATGTTGAAACCGTCGCAGGCTTTCGAGCGAAAGCACTCTTCGAGCCTGTCCGCAAACAGGTCCGGCGCGGCGATAATTTCGGCGCTGACGGTAACGTTCATCAGCACTTTCAACGCCTCCGGCCTGCGCCCGAAGGCAAGCGCACGGCGCTTCAGATCGCCAGCCTTCGCCGGCTCGATCGATGGCTCATCCAGCAGGACGACATCGGCGGTGCGTGCGGCGATATCCATGGCGGGCTCGGACAGGCCGGACATGACCAGCACCGGCGTGTCCTGCGGCGACCGCGCCACGTTGAGCGGCCCGCGCACGGAAAAATATTCACCCTTGTGGTCGAAAAGGTGCATCTTCTCGGGATCGAAGAAGCGCCCGCCAAACTTGTCGAACAGCAGCGCGTCTGCGTCCCAGCCTTTCCACAAGCCTTGCACGATGCCGATGAATTCCTCGGCGCGCAGGCGGAAATCGTCGCCGGAAAACCCTTCCGGTCGGCTGAAATTGGCCGCCTCGCGCGGGTCGGGCATCATGCTCGCGTTCCAACCGGCGCGGCCATGGCTGATAATATCGAGCGAGGCGAAACGGCGCGCGAGATTGTAGGGCTGGTGGGCGACCGTCGAGGCCGCGGCGACGAGGCCGATCCTGCTTGTCACCGTCGCCAGGGCCGCCACCAAGGTCGTTGCTTCGAAGCGCATTTGCCGGTTCAGCCCGCCTGCAACCGGCGCGGAATCGCCGAGCAACACCATGTCCAGACCGGCCGCTTCGGCTTCTTGCACGAACCGCGTCAGCAGACTGAAGTCCGGGCCGGCGTCGGGCGGATGGGAAGGGGCGGCTTCCGGAGACAGTGAAACGGCGAGACACATTGTGGCGCCGTTGGCCATCGCTTTTCCCTGTTGAGCGAGATTCCTTGGGAATTATCTCGTCGGCTGGACGGAAAGCAACCGGCCAGCGGGCGATCATTTGCCGGCCAGAATATCCCTGATCAGCCGCTGGCAGCGCTCGGCCATGAAATCGAGCAGCAGCCGCACCTTCGGATCCTGCAGCTTCTTGTGCGGGTAGACGGCGGCAAACTGCACCGGCGTCGGCGGCGTGTTGCTCAGGATCACCTTCAGCCGCTGGTCGCGGATAAACGGCTCGACCTCGAAGCGCGGCTTATTGATGATGCCGCGGCCGGACAGCGCCCAGCCGGTCAGCACGTCGCCATCATCGGTATCGTAGGGGCCGTGCACCTCGAACTTTTGCGGCCCATTCGGCGTCTGCAGCGTCCAGACATATTCGCGCGCGCCGGAATAGCGCAGCATCAGGCAATCGTGCTTCTTGCCGATCAACTCCTGCGGCTCGGTCGGCTCACCGCGCACGTCCAGATATTGCGGGGCCGCTACCAGCACGCGCTCGCATTCCATGATGCCGCGCATCCTGAGGCTGGAATCCTCGATGATGCCCAGCCGGAAGGCAACATCGATGCCTTCCTTCATGATATCGACATTGTGATCGGAAAGCCGGAGCCGCACCTCGATATCTGGATACCTGTCGTGGAAATCCGGGATGCCGGATGCCACCAGCCGCCGCCCGAGGCCGAGCGGCGCTGTCACCTTTATGGTGCCGCGCGGCTGGCCGGATAACGCGCTGACCGCCGCTTCCGCCTCGGTGACCGCCTCCAGCACCTGCTTGGCGCCGGAGTAGAACACCGTGCCGTGCTCGGTCGGCATCAATTGCCGCGTCGTACGGTTGAACAGCCTGACGCCCAGGTGCTTCTCGAGCTCCTTGATCCGGTTGGAAGCGACCGCCGGCGAAATGCGCATGTCGCGCCCAGCCGCCGACAAATTGCCGAGCTCGACGACGCGGACAAAAACGGCGATATTATCGAGATAGGCCATGCGGCTTTCGTCGCTCTCATGTGGCTGCGTATGATCAGCCTAGTATTTTCCAATTTTTTTTGAAAGTCATCGTGCGCCTCGGCCCTTTCCGTTTGCGCTCCAGTCCGTAAAGTCAGTGGATCGGCAGGGACGATTTTTCATGATGGATTTCGCGATATTCTGGGATTGGCTGAGTTTCGCCGTGCGCTGGCTGCACGTCGTTACCGGCATCGCCTGGATTGGATCGTCCTTTTATTTCGTCGCGCTCGACCTCGGCCTGCGCCAGCGTCCGGGCATGCCTGCCGGAGCCTTCGGCGAGGAATGGCAGGTGCATGGCGGCGGCTTCTACCATGTGCAGAAATATCTGGTGGCACCGACAGAGATGCCCGAGCACCTGACTTGGTTCAAATGGGAATCCTACGCCACCTGGCTGTCGGGCTTCGCCATGTTGTGCGTCGTCTACTATGCCGGGGCGGACCTGTTCCTGATCGATCCAAATGTGCTTGCGATGTCGGTGCCTACAGGCATCTTGCTGTCGCTGGCGACGATTGGCGTCGGCTGGGTGGTCTACGATCTCTTGTGCCGTTCGCCGCTCGGCAACAGCGACACTGGCCTTATGCTGGTGCTCTACGGCGTGCTGGTATTCATCGCCTGGGGACTGACCCACCTGTTCACCGGGCGCGCCGCCTTCCTGCATCTTGGCGCCATCACCGCGACGATCATGTCGGCCAACGTTTTCATGGTCATCATCCCCAACCAGAAGATCGTCGTCGCCGACCTGATCGCCGGCCGTAAGCCCGATCCGAAATACGGCAAGATCGCCAAGCAGCGCTCGCTGCACAACAATTACCTGACGCTGCCGGTTTTGTTCCTGATGCTGTCGAACCATTATCCGCTGGCGTTCGGGACAGAGTTCAACTGGGTCATCGCCTCGCTGGTGTTTATTATCGGCGTGCTGATCCGGCACTATTTCAACACCAGGCATGCGCGCAAAGGCAATCCGACCTGGACCTGGCTGGCGGCCGCCATCCTGTTCGTCGTCATCATATGGCTGTCGACGGCACCGAAGCTGCTGACCGGCGAGGCGAAGGCGTCGTCGGCGGCCCAGGTCTATGTCGCCTCGGCGCACTTTCCTGCGGTGCGTGATACGGTGCTTGGCCGCTGTTCGATGTGCCACGCGGCGGAGCCGTCCTACGAGGGCATTTACCACGCGCCGAAGGGCGTGATGCTCGATACCGATGCCGGCATCGCCGAGCACGCCGGCGAGATCTACCTGCAGGCCGGACGCAGCCACGCTATGCCGCCCGCCAACGTCACCCAGATCACCGATAAGGAACGGGCGCTGTTGGTGGCATGGTTCGAAGGCGCAAGGAAATGACCAGCACGCTGCTGCGCGGCCGCACGCTGTCGTTCTTGCGCTGGCCCGAAACTGTCGACGACCATTCCGCCTGGCGTTACGAGCAAGATGGCGGCTTGCTGCTCCGCGACGGCAGGATCGTTGCCGCGGGCGCCTATGCCGAGGTCGAGAAAAAGGCGGGCGAGGGAACAAAAAAGATCGACCACAGGCCGCATCTGCTGCTGCCCGGGTTCATCGATGCGCACGCGCATTTTCCGCAGATGCAGGTCATCGCTTCCTTCGGCGCCGAGCTGCTCGACTGGCTGAACACCTACACTTTTCCGGAAGAGACCAAATTCCAGAACGCTCAGCATGGCCGCCGTATCGCCAGGCTGTTCCTGGACGAAGTGTTGCGCCACGGCACGACGACGGTCGCGGCCTATTGCTCGGTGCACAAGGAATCGGCCGAAGCGTTCTTTGCCGAGTCGCACGACCGCAACATGCTCAACATCGCCGGCAAGGTGATGATGGACCGCAACGCCCCGGAAGGCGTGCTCGACACGCCGCAATCGGGTTATGACGACAGCAAGGCGTTGATCGAGGAGTGGCACGGCAGGGGGCGCCAGCACTATGCCGTCACCCCGCGCTTCGCCATCACCTCGTCGCCCGAGCAATTGGAGATGGCGGGCGCGCTCTGCCGCGAATATCCTGATCTGCATATGCAGACGCATCTGTCGGAAAACCATGCCGAGATCGCCTTCACGCAGCAGCTTCATCCGCAGGCGCGCGACTATACCGATGTCTATGAGCATTACGGGCTGCTCGGGCGCAGAAGCCTGTTCGGCCATTGCATCCATCTCTCGGAACGCGAGGCGGATGCGCTTTCCGATAGCGGCTCGGTGGCGGTGTTCTGCCCGACCTCCAACCTGTTTCTCGGCTCGGGCCTCTTCGATTATCAGCGCTATCGCCGCCGCGAGAAGCCGCTTCGCATCGCCGCCGCCACCGATGTCGGCGGTGGCACCAACTATTCGATGCTGCGCACCATGGACGAGGGCTACAAGGTGGTGGCGCTGAATGGCGAGAAGCTCAATCCGTTCCAGTCCTTCTGGCAACTGACCCGCGGCAATGCCGAGGCGCTGTCGCTTGCGGAAAAGATCGGCACCCTGGAGGAAGGTAGCGACGCCGATATCGTCGTGCTCGACGCCCGCGCCACGCCGGCGATGCGGCTGCGGGTAGAGACGGCGGACACGCTCGCCGAGGAATTGTTTCTGCTGCAGACGCTCGGCGACGACCGCGCCGTGCGCGAGGTCTATGTCGCCGGCCGGGCCGCCAAGGCGGATATAGCGGTTTAGCCGTCGTATGCGGCCGGCTTGACCGGGCGGCAGCCATCCGGCAAAGCGTGCGGCGAAGTTGACAGGGGAACGACATGGCCGTTGCGGACGACATCGCTCTGATCGAGAAACAGGAAGCCACGCTTGTCTTTTCGGCCTTCGATGAAGCCGTCGCTTTCGAGATCGGCTCGGCGATCCGAGATCGGGCTCTCAAGGAAAACCTGCCGATCATCGTCGATATCAGAACCTTCGACCGGCCGCTGTTCTATGCGGCAATGCCCGGCTCGAACGCTTCCAATCCGGACTGGGCGCGGCGCAAGATCAACGTCGTGCGACGGTTCCTGAAAAGCACCTACCGCATGGTGCTGGAGCAGCAGCGGCCGGACCGCAGCTTCAAGCCTGGCGAGGGGCTGGACGTTGCCGACTACGTGCTGGCCGGTGGCGGCTTTCCCATCACTGTCAAGGGCGCCGGCGTCATCGGCGTGATCGCCGTCTCCGGTCTACCGGAGCGTGAGGACCATGGCGTGGTCGTCGATACGCTGTGTGAGCATCTCCGCATCGACGCGCGCGAGCTGGCATTGCCGGCGGAAGCAAAATGACAGAGGTAGACCCCAAGCCCTTTCTCATCTCGATCTTCAACGCCGCCGTTGCCGCCGCCGATCCCCAGAGGACGCTCAAGGATCATTTGCCCGCAAGGCCGAAGGGACGCACCATCGTCATCGGTGCGGGAAAAGGCTCGGCGCAGATGGCGGCGGCTTTCGAGAAAGTGTGGGACGGGCCGATCGAGGGGCTGGTCGTCACCCGCTACGGCTATGGCGCGGCCTGCCGGCGCATCGAAATCATCGAGGCGGCGCATCCGGTGCCGGATGCCGCGGGGCTCGAGGCCTCGCGACGGCTGCTCGAAAAAGTCCAGGGACTGACTGCGGACGACCTCGTCGTGGCGCTCATTTCGGGCGGCGGCTCGGCGCTGCTGCCGTCACCTGCCGAAGGTCTGACGCTGGCCGATGAGATCGCCGTCAACGAGGCGCTGCTCGCCTCGGGCGCGCCGATCGCCGCGATGAACACCATCCGCAAACACCTTTCCACGATCAAGGGCGGCAGGCTGGCGGCCGCCGCATATCCTGCCAAGGTGGTCTCGCTGGTTGTCTCCGACATTCCGGGCGACGATCCGGCTCTGGTCGCTTCTGGTCCGACCGTTCCCGATTCCGGCAGCCGTCAGGACGCATTGGCATCGATTGCTGCCTATGGCATGAACCTGCCGGTTTCGGTCATGGCGCATATCAATTCGCCGGCGGCCGATGCGCCACGTCCGGACGACCCGCGTTTTATCCGCAACGAGGTGCATCTGATCGCTTCCGCCGGCGTCTCGCTGGAAGCCGCAGCGGCCGAAGCGAAGCGCCAAGGCATTCAGGCGGTCATTCTCTCCGATTCCATCGAGGGCGAGGCGCGTGAGGTCGGCGGCGTCCACGCCGCGATCGCGCGCGAAGTGGCGACGCGCAACCGGCCGTTTGCAAAGCCGGTGCTGATCCTGTCGGGCGGCGAGACGACGGTGACCTTGCGCGCGAAAGGCAAGGGCGGCCGCAACTCGGAATTCCTGCTCGCCTTCGCCATTGGGATCAGCGGCATGGCCGGCGTCCACGCACTGGCCGCCGACACCGACGGCATAGACGGTTCGGAAGACAATGCGGGCGCCTTCGCCGACGGCTCGACGGTGTCGCGGATGCGCGAGGCGGGCGTCGATGCCAAGGCCATGCTTGCCGGCAACAATGCATGGACCGCGTTTAACGCCGTCGGCGATCTTTTCGTACCCGGTCCGACCGGCACAAACGTCAACGATCTCCGGGCGATATTGATCAAATAGCTCAGGCGGCCATCAGCCTTTTCACCGTTCTCATATCCTGCAGGAACCGGTCGCGTTCGGCCTGTTTGTCCGCCGGCTCGCGAATGCGCAGGATGAAGGACGGGTGGATGGTGACGAAGACACGCAAGCCATCGTCGCGCTCCACGACCGCCCCGCGCATCTTCATGATCGGCACCACCTTGCCGAGCAGCGCCTGCGCCGCCGTTGCGCCGAGCGCTACCGCCAGATTGGGCTTGATCAGATCGATCTCCTTGTCGAGCCACCAGCGGCAAGCCTGCACCTCGCCGGCGTTCGGCTTGGAGTGGATGCGCCGCTTGCCGCGCGGCTCGAACTTGAAATGCTTGACCGCGTTGGTGACGTAGACTTTCAGCCGGTCGACGCCGGCATCGTCCAGGATCGCGTCGAACACCTTGCCGGCCGGACCGACGAAAGGTTTGCCCGCCAGGTCCTCCTGGTCGCCCGGCTGTTCGCCGACGAAGATCACCTTGGCTTTGTCAGGGCCCTCACCGAACACGGTCTGCGTGGCGTCGTGCCATAGCGGACAGCGGCGGCAGATCTTGGCCGTTTCGCGCAGTTCGGGAATCGTCCTGGCGTCGATTTCTGTCGTTTCCGGGGATTTGCCGGTCGGCAAGCCTCTCGACTGCACCTTGGCATGGTGCGACGTGGGGGTCGTCTGCATCCTGGCGATCATGGCTAAGGCGGCCTTGTCCGCTTCTGTGATCAGAACCGGAATGAGCGAAGCCGCCGGAAGGTTCCTTCAAAACTGGTCCGGTCGGAACTTCGCCGGGCGAAGACTCTGCCGAACAGGGCCCTACACCTCGTGCAGATAGAGGTGATAATCCAGTTCGCTGACCGTGCGCGCCACGCGCAGATATTCCGACTGCTTGATCGCCACGAACGTCCGGTGCAGGTCTTCGCCCAATGCACCCTTGAGGAAACTCGACGCCCTTGCCGCCTCGATCGCGGCACGCCAGTCGACCGGCATCGTCGTGCGTGTGACGGCCGATTCGTAGCCATTGCCGGTGGTTTCGGGACCGGGATCGAGGCCTTCGTCAAGGCCTTTGACGATGCCGGCCAGCACCGTTGCTGCCACCAGGTAAGGATTCGCGTCGACGCCCGATGGCCGGTGCTCGATGCGGCGGTTCTTGGCATCGCCGGCCGGCACACGCAGTGCCACCGAACGGTTGTTGACGCCCCAGGTCGGCGCCACTGGCGCATAGGATTGCGAGACGAAGCGCCGCCATGAGTTGGCGTGCGGCGCGAAGACCAGCATCGATTCCGCCATCGTCTGGATCAGTCCGCCGAGGCCGCGCAGCAGCGGCAGCGACCAGCTTTCGCCGCCGGTTTCGGCAAAGACGTTCTTGCCGGCATCGTCCAGCAGCGAGACATGAAAATGCATGCCCGAGCCGGCATATTTCTCGATCGGCTTGGCCATGAAGCAAGCGGTGACACCATGACGGCGCGCCTGCGCCCGCACCAGCCGCTTGAGCATCACGAGATCGTCGGCCGCCCGCATCACGTCCTTGCGGTAGTTGAGCGTCAGCTCGTACTGGCCGGGCGCATATTCCGAGATGACCGTCTCGGCCGGGATGCCTTGCACCTTGGCTGCAGCATAGATGTCGGAAAACAGCGGCTCCATGCCGTGCAGATGGTCGACGGAATAGACTTCGGTCTTGGCCGAGCGGCGTCCGTCGAGCACCGCATGCGCCGGCTGCACCTTGCCTTCGGCATCGCGCTCGTTGGCGAGCAGGAAGAATTCGAGTTCGAAGGCGCCGGCCGGATGCAGGCCCTTGGCCGCGAGGATGTCTACCTGGCGGGCGAGTGCCAGCCGCGGGTCGGACGACATCGGCTGGCCATCGAGATGGTACATCGCCATCAGCACCTGGCCGCGCGGCGGCTGTGTGCCGAACAGCGGCACCAGTGTGCCGGGGATCGGCCACGCCCGCAGGTCGCCGTCGCCCGTCGTCCAGATCAGCCCGGTCTCGTGAACATCCTCGCCGGTGATGTCGAGGCCGAGGATCGAGATCGGCATGTGCCGGCCACCCTCGAAGATGCTCATCAACTCGTGCCGGCGCACGATCTTGCCGCGCCCGACGCCATTGGCGTCGGTCAGCACGATGTCGAACGCTTCGATCTCGGGATGAGCGTCGAGAAAGGCCTGCGCCTCGGCGGGCGTCGAGCCCGAAGGGGATGCCGTGACCAGGTTCAAACTTTGCTTGGGCGCTTGTTTCATGCCGCAAGCTTGTCTCACGCCGTAAGCTTTGCCGCAACCGCGCCGAAAGCGGTGATCAGCCGGTTCACCTGGGCAACGCTGGTTGCCGGCGAGATCAGCATCATGTTGTGGAAGGGTGCGATCAGCACGCCGCGATTGACCAGCGCAACGTGGACCGCCGCCTCGAGCTCCGGTGCATGCGCAGCTTCCGCCTCGCCGCCATTCCTCAACGGGCCCGGCGCGCAGATGAACTCGACGCGGGCGCCGACGCGAGCAACATGCCAGGGCAGACGGTAGCGATCGATGACGGCAGTCAGCCCGGCGTCGAGCCGCCGCGCCAGATGGTCCATATGGCTGTAGTTCTCGTCGGTCATGACGTATTCCAACGTGGCGCGCATCGCTGCGAATTGCAGTGGATTGGCCGACAGCGTTGTCCCCATGCCGGAATAGCCGGGCTCCTTCCGGCTGATGTAAGCGGCATAGCGCGCTGCAACGTCTTCGCTCATGCCCCAGACGCTCGCCGGTACGCCGCCGGCAATCGGCTTGCCGAGCACGAACAGGTCCGGCTCCAGCCCGTATTTGCTTGTATAGCCGCCGGGACCGGTCGAGATCGTGTGCGTCTCGTCGATTAGAAGCAGCGTGCCGGTCGCACGGGTGAGACGCCGCAAGCCATCATGAAAGCCGGCTTCGGGCAGCACCATGCAGGAATTGGTCAGCACTGGCTCGGCGATGACGCAGGCGACATCGTTGCCCCGGAGTGCCGCGTCGAGCGCCGGCAGATCGTTGAACTCGACGACATCAGTCGCGCGCGTCAGGTCGCGGAACTCGCCGGCCAGTCCCGGTCGATTCATCGCTTTCCCGGCGACCAGCCGCACCATCGTCTCGTCGACCGAGCCATGATAGCAGCCGTTGAAGACCAGTATCTTCTCCCGGCCGGTAACGGCGCGGGCAACCCGCAGCGCGAAGCGGTTGGCATCGGTCGCCGTCGTCGCGATCTGCCACAATGGCAAATCGAAACGCTGCTGCAGCAGCGGCCCGATGGCGAGCGCGTCCGCGGCAGGCAGCATGTAGGTCAGGCCGCGTCCGGCCTGCCGGCGGATGGCGTGGGCAACCGGCGGCGGCGAATGACCGAACATCGAACCGGTGTCGCCAAGGCAGAAATCGTCGAGCCGGTTGCCGTCGATATCTCTGATGATGGCGCCCCTGGCACTATCGACGAGGATCGGGAACGGCGTCGGCCAGTCGTTCATCCAATGCATCGGCACGCCGCCGAAGAAGCCGGGCAGGCCATGGCCGATTTTCGCCATCGATTTCGGCCGCGCCCGGCGGAAGACTTCTGCCTCGGTCGCGCGCAACTCGGCGATCCGGGCCGGGCCGATGCCGCCGATGGAAGTCTTTGAATGGTTGATGACGTTCATGGCGGCCCTCTCAGTCGCACTTTAGACAATCGGCATCCGCCACCGCAATTGGCCGGGCGGCTGCCCTGTGTTGGGTCAGCGGTCATTTGAATGAAAACAGGCGCTTGACCGCGAGCCGCCTTCGGGCGCCAATGGCACTTCGGCTGGAGGGGACAAGATGGTGCGGGCGATCGTCTGCGCAGCAACGCTGCTGTCGTCGGTTGGTGCGGCTCTGGCGTCCGGCGGCATCTGGTGTTCCGCCGAGGATGCAGCCGTCAAATTTCAGGTCGGTGCCGGGGTCACCAGAGGCATGGGCGGGCCGACCTTCAATTTTAGCGGCGAGCTCGAAATTCTGGGCAGGCCGGCTGGCGACAGTCTGCGCAAGACGGTATTCGGGGATCAGAACCTCACGCAATATTGGCTCGACAACAAGGAATTGCGGCTGCTCGTCTACCATGAACGGCAGGTCGAAAACGCCTACGGCTATGTCGAACTGGCGATCCTGACCAAGGCCAGCGATGAAGGCGTCTATGACGGCCGCTATTTGCTCTCGATCTATGATGTCACGGCCGATGCCGAAAAGGACGGCAAACCGGCTGAATTGACCGGCAAAGTATCTTGCGGAGCCGAGTAAGTAACAGGCTACGCCGAAATATCGATGACGCCGCAGTCGCCCGCGGCGCTGCCAAAGGCGACGCGGCGCTCTTCCTTGTCCCACATCATCGAGGTGACGGCGCCCTTGCCCGGCCGGCGCAACAGCACTTCCCTGGCGTCCGCGAAGCGCACCGCCATCACCATGCCGTCATCATAGCCGATAGCAACAACATCCTGGCTCGGGTGACAGGCGACGGAGGTGACCATCGCATTGCCGCGCGTGCCGAGTTCCAGCGGCGCCTTGCCCATCGGCCCGTCCTTGCCGGAAAACGGCCAGACGATCGCTGCCGGCGCGCCGGAACTCGCCAGCCATTTGCCCTTGGCGCTCCACGACAGGCTTTTGACCTTGCCGGGGTAGCCGGACATCCGCATGTGCTTGCCGTCGGCGAGCTTCCAGCCATGCAGCGCGTTTTCCTGCATGGTGGTGACGACGAAGCCGCCGTCCGGCGAGAAGGTGATGCCGGTGTGGGCGCCGGCCCATTCGAGCTCGACCGGCTTGCTGTCGGCAGCCGGGAAATGCAGCGTCGCGCCATTGTAGCGGGCAACGCCGAAGCGTATGCCCTTGGGCGAGAAGGCCAGCCCCTCGACCGAGCGCGGATGCGAGAATTCCCTGGTTTTGCCGTCGGCAAAGCGCACATGGGCAATCTTGCCCGAAGCATAGGCAACAGCGCCTTGCGGCCCGGCGGCGACGCTGGTTATCCATTTTTTGCCTGCGGTCGCCAATTCCGCTGTATTGCCGCCTGCTGTCACGGCAAAGATCCTGCCGTCCTCACCACCGGTGACCAGCCGGTCGTTTGCCGCATCATGGAAGGCGGCGAGCATTCCGTCATTGGCCTGCACCGTCTTGTGGCCGTGGTCGAGCCGATGGATTGTGCCGTCAGCCAGCGCAAAATGCGGCACGTCGCCGAGGAATACGGCGGCGAGGCAGTGGCCTTCGAGATCGAGCGGGGCGACTGTCGGCATGAGAGATCATTCCGTTTGAGATTTCTGCTGCCTCACCCTTAAGGGGTTGAGCTGCGGGTCTCAACCCGTGCTTCGGATCGTCGGGAGGAGAGACCGCCAGCGTTGCGGGCTACCCCTTCTCCCCCAAGGGCAGAAGGAAGAAAGGGTAGCTAAATCAAGCGGCCTGGCAGGCCTCGAAGCTTGTCTTCAGCCGCTCGGCGTCGAGTTCGCGACCGATGAACACCAGCCGGCTCTCGTGCTTCTCGCCGTCCTTCCAGGCGCGCTGGTGGTCGCCTTCGATGATCATGTGCACGCCCTGGATGACATAGCGCTCGTCATCGCCTTTCAGCGCAATGATCCCTTTCAGCCGCAGGATGTTGGGGCCTTCCATCTGGGTGACCTTCTCGATCCACGGGAAGAACTTTTTCGGGTCCATCTCGCCGCCGCGCAGCGACACCGACTGCACGGTCACGTCATGGATGTCGGAAGGGTGCGCATGATGATGCCCGTCATGATCGTGGCCGTCGTGATCATGGTGATGGTGGTCATGATCATGATGGTCATGATCGTCATGCGCCTCGAGGAAGTGCGGATCATTCTCCAGCGCCCGGGACAGGTCGAACGCACCGCGATCGAGCACCTCGGACAGCGCCACGCCGGCGCGTGTGGTGCGATGGATGCGTGCCGCCGGGTTGATGGCGCGGATCGTCGCCTCCACTTTGCTCAGCTCTTCGGGGGTGACCAGGTCGGTCTTGTTGAGCACGACGACATCGGCAAAGGCGATCTGGTCCTCGGCCTCGCGGGAATCCTTGAGGCGCAGCGGCAGGTGCTTGGCGTCGACCAGTGCCACCACCGCATCGAGCCTGGTCTTGGAACGCACGTCGTCGTCCATGAAGAAGGTTTGTGCTACCGGCACGGGATCGGCGAGGCCGGTGGTCTCGACGACGATGGCGTCGAAGCGGCCGGGCCTGCGCATCAGGCCTTCGACGACGCGGATCAGGTCGCCGCGCACGGTGCAGCAGACGCAGCCATTGTTCATCTCGTAGATTTCCTCGTCGGATTCCACGATCAGCTCGTTGTCGATGCCGATCTCGCCGAATTCATTGACGATGACCGCGTAGCGCTTGCCGTGGTTTTCCGAAAGGATGCGGTTGAGCAGTGTCGTCTTGCCGGCGCCGAGATAGCCGGTGAGGACGGTTACGGGGATCTGCGTCTGTGCGTCGCTCATATTGTGCCTCGAATAGGGATTGTCGGCTCCATATAGGACGTGTGCTCGGCTTTTGCACGAGGCAAACCGGTGGGCCAAAGAGAGGCCGGTATTGCCGAACTTTCCTCACATTGCCGAACTTTCATTGGCGCGGGCTGGCGGTGGGCCTAGATAGGCCGAGGATCATTTACGGGGGCTGTTCGCACTGAAGAGGCGCCAGATGTCCGACAAGTCCTTGCCACTAAGCCGTCGGCAGGCGCTCGGTCTCGTTGCGGTCACCGCCGGCGGCATATTCCTGCCCGCCGGCGCAAGGGCCGGGCAGGTTTCGCCCTATGCCGGGCTTGCCTTGTTCGAAGCCGGTGCCGGCGTCTGCGCCATCACGCCCGAGGTCACCGAAGGGCCGTTCTATTTCGACCCGAAGCTCGAACGCGCCAATATCACCGAGGGCAAGAAGGGCATCGCCCTCAATGTGCGGCTGCAAATCGTCGACGCCGCCTGCCGGCCGCTTCCCGGCGCTCGCGTCGATATTTGGCATTGCGACGCCCAGGGCGCCTATTCCGGCTATCCCGGACAGGGCGACGGTCAGGATGTCGACACGTCCGGCCAGAGCTTTCTCCGGGGCTGGCAGGGAACCGATGGAAGCGGCATTGCTTCTTTCGCCACCATCTATCCCGGCTGGTATCGCGGCCGCACCACTCACATCCATTTCAAGATCTTCCCCGACGACCGCTCGGTGATGACCGGCCAGATGTTTTTCCCCGACAGCCTCAGCGAGCAGATATTCGCCACCGTCGCGCCCTATAACGACCGTCCCGGCAAACGCGACACATCGAACGCGCGGGATGGCATTGCGCGGCAGGCCGGGCCGCTGTCGCAGGCAGCGCTGCGAGAAACGGCGGACGCCTATCAGGCCTTGATGGTGGTCGCGGTGAAGGCCGGTTGAGAACGCCTCGCCACGTGCCATCCAGCCATCACGGAAAGTCGTTTGTCATCTAACTGAAATAAACATCTGGCATTAGCCACGGCGAACATCGCGATGCTTGCCGGCAAAGCTATTTTCCGAGCCGGAATGTTTTCGATCGTCATTGCCAATCGGCGGCCTGCTTCTATGCTGCCCGCACCGGTTCGGCCGAGGAGGGATGAGCATGGCCAAGGCGGACAAGACTGCAACAATGAGCCGGCTGCATTCGGCGGCGCGGCTGGCGCGCACGGCGCTCGCCGCCCGGCTTCTGGCGCATGGTTTCTATGCCGGCCAGGACCAGATCATGCTGGCGCTCGACCGCGACGACGGGCAGACGCCCGGCAACCTTGCCGGCCGCCTCGGCGTGCGTCCGCCGACCATCACCAAGACCATCAACCGGCTGCAGGCGCAGGGTTTTCTGGAGAAGCGGGCCTCGTCCGCCGATGCCCGCCAGGCGCATATTTTCCTCACCGACACCGGCCGCGAAATCATCCACGCCATCGAGAAATCGGTGAAGAAGACCGAAAAGCAGGCATTGAAGGGTCTCGACAAGAAGGATCAGAAAGCGCTGTTCAAGCTGCTTGCCCGTGTCGAGGCGAACCTGTCGAACGGCGAAATGGTGCTCCCCGATGACGAACTGGATATCGAAGACAAGATGCTTGAATAGCTCACGCGTTCGCCGCTGACGGCCGTCGCGTCAGGGCCGACCAGCGTCCCGGCGTGACGCCGAACGCCTTCTTGAAATGCCGATTGAAATGGCTTTGGTCGCTGAAGCCGGCCGCGATGGCGATCTCTGCCAGCGGTTCGTTGGCTTCGATCATACGGCGGGCTCGCTGAAGCCGGCGCATCAACAAGAACCGGTGCGGGCTGGTGGAGAAGGTGGCGCGGAAATGCCGCGACAGGGCATAACGGTCCAATCCGGTTATCGCCTCCAATTCATCCGAACGTACAATCCGCGCGACATTTTCCTCCAGATAGTCGCGCGCCAGGCTGGCGGCGCGCCACGCAGTTTTCGCTACCGGTTTCGCCGGCTGACCGGCGTGCCGGGCCAGGCTTTGCATGAGCTGCGTCATGAAATCGACGACAAACAGCTCGTCCAGTTCCTGATTCAGCGGCCCGAGCGCCGAAAGCAGCGTCGCGCGGAGATCGCGGTCTGTCACTACGGCATTCCTGACGAATGGCAGTGATCCGCCGCCGAGACAATCGAGCATCAGGGACGGCTCCAAATAGAGCATTCTGTATCGCAAGCCATCTTCGGTGCCGGCACCGCCATCGTGCAGTTCGTCGGGATGAAGGATAATGATCTGGCCAGCCAAGCTCTGATGCGTTTGGCCGCGATAGTGGAAGCGCTGCACGCCATAAAGCGTCACCCCAATCGCATAGGTGTCGTGGCGATGGAGATCGAAGGCATTGCCGTGGAACCGGGCCTCGATGCGTTCCATGCCGGCAGCACGGGGTGCCGGTACGATGCAGTTCTCGGCTGCATCCACGCACAAACGTCCAAGACCCTGAAAGGCTTCCCCGTCTAGACCGTGCGGCATCGCTTCACTCGCAGCCTCGGATTGGCCCTCTTTTGGATTGGAAACTGTCG
Organism: Mesorhizobium sp. M0119; assembly: GCF_040322615.1. Lineage (NCBI taxonomy): Bacteria > Pseudomonadati > Pseudomonadota > Alphaproteobacteria > Hyphomicrobiales > Phyllobacteriaceae > Mesorhizobium > Mesorhizobium sp. M0119. The sequence continues at coordinate 175,855 of NZ_JAMYTU010000002.1, read as the reverse complement.
CATGTTCGATACGAAATTTGCAATCGTGCTCAAGGATGATCTTCCCGTCTGGCAAAAGCTCAACGTCACCGCCTTTCTGACCAGCGGCATCGTCGCGCAGTTTCCAGACATTATCGGCGACCCCTACCGTGATCGCGCCGGCAATATCTACAACCCGCTGTCGATCCAGCCAGTCATCGTGCTTTCGGCGGACGGCCAGACGCTCGGCGCGATCCACCGGCGGGCGCTGGAGCGTGGTGTGACGGTCTCGCTCTATGTCGAGGAAATGTTTTCGACTGGGTATGATCTGGCCAACCGTGCCGTCTTTGCCGAATTTGCGCCGGAGGATGCCAAGGTGGTCGGCATCGCGCTTCGCGCCGAAAAGAAGCTCGTCGACAAGATCACCAAGGGTGCCCGCATGCACACCTGACTCTTCGGCCACCAGGGACAAACACTGAGCCTGGTCGGCGGCTGTCGTTGTACCAGCCTGTTTTGGCTTGCCGGCAGGCGACAATTGCCGCATTGGTGAAGGACTGCCTTGCTTCCCGTCCGGCCTGAAATTGAATACTCCCCCAAGACATGACGAAAGCGCGACGTCGCCGGCGGCGATCCTGTGCATGCTTTCCGTCTACGTGTTTTTCACCTTTCTCGACACCAGCAGCAAATACCTTGTCCTGGCCGGCGTCTCGGCGCTGATCGTCGCCTGGACCCGCTTCGCGGTCCATGTCCTGATCGTCGGCGTCTTTCTGCGCGGATGGCGTGAGCCGTTGCGCTTTCGTCCCGCCAACCTGCCGGCGCATCTCACGCGCGGTCTCCTCCTGTTCGGATCGACGATATGCAACATTCTGGCGCTGCGGACGCTGCAGCTGGCGGAAACCACCTCGATCTACTTCTTCGGCCCGATGGTGATCACCGCGCTTGCCGGTCCGTTGCTAGGGGAATGGGCCGGCTGGCGGCGTTGGCTGGCGATCATGAGCGGCTTTGTCGGCGTCCTCATCATTACCCGGCCGGGCATCGGGGTTTTTGGCGTCGGCCATCTCTTTGCGCTCGGCTCGATGCTATCGAACAGTTTTTACGTCATCATGACGCGCCGCATGTCCGCGACGGAAACCTCGGAAAGCCTGATCCTGTTTTCGGCGTTGGCGCCGGCCGTGCTGCTGCTGCCGACACTGCCGTTTTCGCTTTCGCTGCCGCAGGATGGCTGGCACTGGTTCATATTGCTGATGCTTGGCGTTTTCGGCGCCATCGGCCATTGGCTTCTTGTGCAGGCCTATCGCCTTGCCAGCACCACGGCCCTGGCCCCCTATCCATATTCGCAGATGATCTGGATGATCGTCTCCGGCTTGATCGTCTTCAACCAGTTTCCCGATCGCTGGACGCTGGCCGGTGCCACAGTCATCGTCGCCAGCGGCCTCTACATCGTCCACCGCGAGCACCGGCTTCGCTTGCGCAACCGCGCGACGCTGGACGCGGAGGCGGAAGCGCTGGCAAAAAAACTTTGATTTGCTCGGGATCGATGGCATAAGAGCCGGCCTTTAAACAGTTTAAATTGCTTCAGGAGCGCAGGGCGCTGGCACAGAAGATCAAGCTTTCGACCATCGCGGATGCGCTCGGCGTGTCCACGGCCACGGTCTCGCTGGCCTTGCGCGACAGCCCGCTGGTCGCCGGCGGCACCCGCGACCGCATCAAGGAACATGCCCGCGCCATCGGCTATATCTACAACCGCCGCGCCGCCAGCCTGCGCACCTCGCGCTCGGGCATAGTCGGCGTCGTCGTCCACGACATCATGAACCCGTTCTTTGCCGAAATATTGCGTTCGATCGAGAGCGAGCTCGACCGCAGCCGGCAAACGTTCATCCTGTCGAACCACTACGACCAACTCGAGAAACAACGTACCTTCATCGACACGCTTCTGCAGCTGGGCGCTGACGGCGTCATCATGTCGCCGGCCATCGGCACGCCGCCCGAAGACATAATCGTGGCCGAGGAGAACGGTCTCCCGGCAGTGCTGATTGCACGCACCGTCGAAGGTGCCGACGTGCCGGTGTTTCGCGGCGACGACGCCTATGGCACCGGGCTTGCCACCAATCATCTGATCTCGCTTGGCCACAAGCGCATCGCCATGATCGGCGGTACCGACCAGACCTCGACCGGCCGCGACCGCTATCAGGGATATGTCAACGCCATGGAGGCGGCAGGGCTTGAGGTCAGGCCGTCCTGGCGCATCGCCGGCCCGCGCACCAAGCAGGCCGGGTTCGAGGCTGCCGGGCAGTTCCTGGCGCTGAAGGACAGGCCGACCGCGGCCTGCTGCTGGAACGACCTCGTCGCCATCGGCCTGATGAACGGCATTGCGCGCGCCGGGCTGGTGCCGGGCATCGACATCTCTGTTACCGGCTATGACGACCTCGAGGAGGCGGCGATCGCGACGCCGGCGCTGACCACCGTCTGGAACGGCCAGCGCGAGGTTGGCCGCCGCGCCGCCAGCGCGCTGCTCGACAAACTCAACGGACAGACGGTGCGGCCGTCGCAGGAACTGATCAAGCCGGAACTGCATGTGCGCCAGTCGACCGGCAAACCGGTGGAACGTGCATGACAAAAACCGAACAGCAAGCTGTCGCCATTCTGGTGCCGGGCCAGTTCAACGACCATGCGGTCGGTCGCATCGACGGGGCGTTCAGCCGGGTCCGGATCGAACGCGCCGATCCGTCGCTGGTCACCGACGAGATGCGCCTTACGGTGCGAGGCATAGCCGCCTTTGGCGGCATAAGCGCCGCGTTGATGGATGCGCTGCCAAAGCTCGAGATCATCGCCAATTTCGGTGTCGGCTATGATTCGGTCGATGTCCGCCACGCCGCACAGCGCGGCATCATGGTCACCAACACACCGGATGTGCTGACCGAAGAGGTCGCCGATACGGCGCTCGGCCTGTTGATCAATACCGTCCGCGATCTGCCGCGCGCCGAGGCTTGGCTGCGCGACGGAAGTTGGCTGCGCAAAGGCAACTATCCGCTGAGCCGGCTGACCTTGCGCGGGCGCCATGTCGGTATCTTCGGCATGGGCCGCATCGGCCTCGCCATTGCCCGCCGGCTCGACGCTTTCGGGCTGCCCATCGCCTACCACAACCGGCGCCGCGTCCAAGGCCTGTCCTATGATTATCACCCGACGCTGAAAGGTCTCGCCGAGGCGGTCGACACGCTGATTTCGGTGGCGCCTGGCGGGGCCTCGACGGAAAAGGCCGTCAATGCCGAAATCCTCTCGGCTCTTGGGCCGAACGGCGTCTTCGTCAATATCGGCCGGGGCAGCACGGTCGACGAACCAGCCCTTGCCGCCGCACTTGCCAGCGGCAGCATCGCCGCTGCCGGGCTAGACGTCTTTGCCGACGAGCCGAATGTGCCACCGGCGTTGCTTGCCGCGCCCAACACCTCGCTTTTGCCACATGTCGGCTCGGCCTCGCAGCACACCCGCCGCGCCATGGCGGACCTGTGCGTCGAAAATCTGGTCTCGTGGTTTTCGCAGCGCAAGGCGCTGACGCCGGTGCCGGAGACGGCAAATGTCAAGGCAAGGCCGTAAGCGGGCTGCCATATCTATTAACTTCAGCTTAACCCTTCGGAATCATTCTGGTCCCTTCCTAGTGTCTGTCCGCCTGACAGCACATGACAGCAAGATGAAGCGCGCCTCCTGATCTCTTCGAACGCGGCGCGCTTGAAATGCGCGGAGAAACAGGATGAAAACGCTTCCTGCATTGATGGCGATTGCTGTGCTGTTCGGCAGCGTCCAGCTGTTTTATGCCGGTAGCGGTGAAAGCCGTGCAGCCAGTGAGTCACCACCTTCGTCCAGCAACTACAGGCTGGTAGCCAATGGCGACGAGGCCTCTTGTGCAGTCAGCCGCGGCGCCGAGATTTCGCAAGGTTTGTCGCTGTTGACGGTCGCCGCGAATTGCCGCCGCGTGTTGCCCGGCGTCGAGCAGGCGAAGTTCTGGCGAGAGCAGGATGACGGCACGGTCACCTTCAGCGCCAACGGCACCGATCCGATCGTCATGTTCTCAGTCGCCGACGGCGATGGTTACGAATCCTACGCGCCGGCGCTGCCGCTGCTGACGCTGGCGTCGTCCGGCGACTGACGAGCGCGGCGGGATTATTCCGCCGCGGCGCGCGCGCCCGATTTCGCCGCCTGATGCAGGCGCACCGCATCGCCGAAAGCGCGAAATATCTTTACCGAGATGCTGTCCGATTTGACCCAGTATTCGGGATGCCACTGGACACCGACGGCGAAAGCCCGTGCATCGCGCACCGAAACCGCCTCGACAGTGCCGTCGGCGGCGACCGCTTCGACCTGCAGCTTCGGGCCAAGCCGGTCGATGGCCTGGCGATGCACCGAATTGACCATGATGTCGCCGGCACCGAAGACCCCGGCCAGGCAGCTGCCGGGTTTTATCGACACGCTCTGGCGGATGGCGAAGCGTTCGTCCTGATTGTCGCTTGCCGGCGCACGATGATCGAGCGAACCGGCGCATTCCTGGATTTCGGTGGCCAGCGTGCCACCCAGCGCCACATTCATCTCCTGGATGCCGCGGCAGATGGCGAGCAATGGCACCCCGCGCTCCACCGCCCGGCGGATCAGCGGCAACGTCGTCGCGTCGCGGGCGGGGTCGTAAGGGCCATTGGCTTCGCTGGCGTCACCGCCATAGAGCGAGGGATGAACGTTCGATTTGGAACCGGTGACCATGACGCCATCGACGGCGGAAAGCAGTTCATCGAAGTCGAGCCGGTCGCCGAAGGACGGTACCAGCAGCGGGAACACGCCTGCACCCGAAAGCGCCGCTTCGAGATATTGCTGCGGCGCGGCATGCCAGGTGTAATTGTCGAACTGGCGGACGTCGGTCGATATGGCGACGAGCGGCTGGTGCATTTGGTCCGGATCCCATCGGGTGCAACGAATTATCTGCCTGCAAAATAGGCGATCCGAAGGCGCATTTCCATGGCAAGTTTCGGCGTGTCGCGTAGGCCAGTTAATCGACCTTAGACTATAGTTGCAAGATCTGCCCCAACGCCGTGAATTTCCCCGAAATGCGCCACTCAAACCGGGCTGCCGCGCTGGACTCGACTCCTTGCCTGTGTATTGTCGGGCTCGAAGCCGATCCGGGCGCCGAAGCGTCCCGAATGTCGGTCAGTTGATCCAAAAGGGAGGAACTTCATGGATCGTCGTTCGTTCATCCGCAAGGCCGGCACCGCCGGCGTTGGCGCCGCGGCCGCTGCCGCGACACTTGCCGCGCCGGCCATCGCCCAGTCCAATCCGAAAGTGACCTGGCGGCTGGCGTCGTCCTTCCCGAAGTCGCTCGATACGATCTATGGTGGCGCCGAAGTGTTTTCCAAGATGCTGTCGGAGGCGACCGACGGCAACTTCCAGGTCCAGGTCTTCGCCGCCGGCGAACTCGTTCCCGGCCTGCAGGCCGCCGACGCCACCACTGCCGGCACCGTCGAGGCCTGCCATACCGTGGCATACTATTACTGGGGCAAGGACCCGACGTGGGCGCTGGGAGCGGCGGTTCCGTTTTCGCTCAATGCGCGCGGCATCAACGCCTGGCACTATCATGGCGGCGGCATCGATCTGTTCAACGAGTTCTTGGCGACGCAGGGTCTGTTCGGGCTGCCGGGCGGCAATACCGGCGTGCAGATGGGTGGCTGGTTCCGCAAGGAGATCAAAACGGTCGCCGACCTTTCCGGCCTCAAGATGCGTATCGGTGGTTTTGCCGGCAAAGTGGTGCAAAGGCTCGGCGTGGTTCCGCAGCAGATCGCCGGTGGCGACATTTATCCGGCGCTGGAAAAAGGCACGATCGATGCCGCCGAATGGGTCGGCCCCTACGACGACGAGAAGCTCGGCTTCTACAAGGTTGCGCCCTATTACTACTATCCCGGCTGGTGGGAAGGTGGACCGACTGTCCACCTGATGTTCAACAAGGCGAAATACGACGAACTTTCGCCGGCTTACAAGTCGCTGGTGCATACTGCCGCTCAAGCGGCCGACGCCAACATGCTGCAGAAATACGACTATCTCAATCCGGCGGCGGTTAAGCGGCTGGTTGCCGGCGGGGCCAAGTTGAGCCCGTTCAGCCAAGAGATCATGGCCGCCTGTTTCGAAAAAGCCAACGAAGTCTATGCCGAGATGGAAACCTCGAACGCGCCGTTCAAGAAGATCTGGGACTCGATCAAGGCGTTCCGCAAGGAGCATTATCTCTGGGCGCAGGTGGCCGAGTACAACTACGACACCTTCATGATGGTCCAGCAGCGCAACAGCAAGCTCTAGAACATTTTGCTACGCCGAGTGGCTCCACTCGGCGTCGCAGAAAAAGGGCTAAAACAAAGCGGATGCCCGGTTTGGTTCGAATGCATTCCGCTCCGGGCGTTTGATGGATCTTGTCAAAGGACCGCGGGCCACCCCCGCGGTCCTTCCCTGTCAGCCTTCGGACGCACTGACTTCCACCAGTATCCCACCCGGCGCATGGCAATAGAAAGCAGTCGACTTGATGCGGCCACGCATCAGTTGCTGGACCTCACCCGGTTGCAGGCCGGCGTCGGCATAGGTGGCGGGGTCGCCTTTCCCCGGCTTCATCAGCCCGGCTTCATCGGATTGAGGATGAAGCCATCGATGCCACGCAGAACCGCGAAACCCGCCGGTGGCAAACCGGCCCGATGGATCAGCCCTGAGGCACTACCAGGACCTTGACCTCGCCGGGCGCCGATGGGTTGGCAATGATCGCCACCGCCTCGTCGAGGCTGACTTGTCGCGATATCAGCCGGTCTACCTCGATCGCCCCCGAGGCGATAAGATCGGCGGCCCGGCGATGGGTAAAGGGATTGAGGAAGGAGCCCAGGACCTTCAACTCGCGGAACAGCAGGTCGAACGGTTCGAACGCCGCTTTCATGCCTTGCGGCATAACGCCGACGACGACAATTGTGCCGCCCGCCTTCGCCAGCCGCATCGCCTGCTCGACGGTGTCTTTCACGCCGGCGCATTCGAGCACCACGTCGACTCCGCCCGGCATCAAACCCGACCGGCCGACGATCGCGTCGGTGACGTCGGAAGCACTGGGATCGACCGTCACCGTTGCGCCCAGTTCCTCGGCGAGAGCCCGCCGCGAAGCCTGACGCGTCGACAAGATGATGGTCGTCGCACCGGCGAGCTTTGCCAGCTGAACGGTGAGCAGGCCGATCACGCCGCCGCCGAGCACCGCGACCGACGAGCCCGGTTTGATCGCGGCAAGGTCCACGCCATGCAGGCAGCAGCCGAGCGGCTCGCAGAACGCGCCATGCGTCGGCGCCAGATTGCCTGGCAAAACGAAGGCCTGTTTCTGCGGCAGGACAAGATATTCGGCAAAGCCGCCATCGCGATGGATACCGATGGCGCGCAAATTGCTGCAGAGATTGACCCGGCCGGTCTGACAATGCGCGCACCGGCCGCAGGCGATGTTAGGATCGCCGGTAACGCGGTCGCCGACGGAAAAGCCGGATACGGCAGGTCCGATCGCCTCGACGATGCCGGAGAATTCATGCCCGAGCGTCACCGGCGGCGTGCACGGGAATTCACCACGGAAAAGATGCCGGTCGGTGCCGCAGACGCCGCACGCCTCGATCCGCACCAGCAGCTCGTCCGGCCCGGTGGTCGGTTTCTCGACCTCGCACACGGCGAGGCCGCCCACTCGCTCCAGTCGCACCGCCTTCATGGCTGCCGGGCCTTCTTCAGTTGAAACTCGGGGGTTGCGACAGATCGGTTGCCGGTGCCGCCGGTTTCGCAGGGGGTTTTTCATCGAAGCTCGGCGGCTGCGACAGATCCTGCGCGCCGGGCGCAGCTGGTGCCGTGCTGCCACCGGCCGGCGGCGTGCCGAGCGGCGACAGGCTGGGCATTCCCGGCACCTGGATGTCGATCGTCCCCGGATCGACCACGGCGCCTTTGTAGTGCATCACCATCTGCGGGAAGCCGATGGTCAGGCCGATCATGATCACCTGGATACAGACGAAGGGCACTGCGCCCCAATAGATCTGCCCTGTGGTGACCGGCGCGATCTGCTTGCCGGTGAGCCGGTCGAGATAGGGCACGCGCGCGGCGACCGAGCGCAAATAAAACAGCGCGAAGCCGAAGGGAGGATGCATGAAGGAGGTCTGCATGTTGACGCCTAAAAGCACGCCGAACCAGATCAGGTCGATGCCGAGCTTGTCAGCCGCTGGCGCCAAAAGCGGCACGATGATGAACGCAAGCTCGAAAAAGTCGAGGAAGAAGGCGAGCACGAAGACGAGGATGTTGACGCCAATCAGGAAACCGACTTCACCGCCCGGCAGCGACGTCAACAGGTGCTCGACCCAGATGTGGCCATTGACCCCGTAAAAGGTCAGCGAGAACACCCGCGCGCCGATCAGGATGAACAGAACGAAGGACGACAGCCTGGTCGTCGAGGCCAGCGCCTGCTTGACCACGTCGAGCGACAGCCGCCCCTTCATCGCCGCCATCGCCAGCGCGCCGACGGCGCCCATGGCGCCGCCTTCCGTCGGCGTGGCGATGCCGAGGAAGATGGTGCCCAGCACCAGGAAGATCAGCGCCAGTGGCGGGATCAGCACGATGATCACCTGCTGCGCCAGCCTGGACATCAGGTTGATCTTCAGGCGCTGGTCGACGATCGCCACGACATAGATGAAGATGACGCCAATACTGGCGCCGAGGATATCGGCGTTGCCGCCATGGTTCGGGGCGAGGTAGCGATACGCCGCATAGGAAACCACCACCGCCGCCAGCAAGGCCGCCAGCAGCGACAGCACGCCGTGGCCGAGCGTGCGGGCCTCCAGCGGCAGGGCCGGCATCGACTTCGGCCGGAAGATCGACATGAGCAGGATGTAGAGCATGTAGATGCCGGTCAAAATGAGCCCGGGGATCAGCGCTCCCTTGTACATATCGCCGACTGAGCGGCCGAGCTGGTCGGCCAGGACGATCAGCACCAGTGACGGCGGGATGATCTGGGCAAGCGTCCCGGACGCGGCAATGACGCCGGATGCCAGCCGCCGGTCGTAGCCGTAGCGCAGCATGATCGGCAGCGAAATCAGACCCATGGCGATGACGGAAGCTGCCACCACGCCGGTCGTCGCGGCCAGCAGCGCGCCGACGAAAATCACGGCATAGGCCAGGCCACCACGGACCGGTCCGAACAACTGGCCGATCGTGTCGAGCAGGTCTTCGGCCATGCCGGATCGTTCGAGCACGATGCCCATGAAGGTGAAGAACGGGATCGCCAGCAGCGTATCGTTCGACATCACCCGGCTGCCATAGAAATTATCCGGCAACGCGTGCAGCAACGGCCAGGCGAGATTGATCGAGCCGCCCGAATAGGGCGACAGCAGCACGCCGATGAAGAAGAACATCAGGCCGTTGGCGGCGAGCGAGAAAGCGACGGGGTAGCCGATCAGCAGGAAGACGACCAGCGAGGCGAACATGATCGGCGCCATGTTCTGGGCGATGAACTCGATCACGAGCGCACCTCTTCGACGAGCGCCTTGGCCTCTAGCTCGGCCTGCTCATGCACCGATATGAACGGAGTGGGATCGTCCATCTGACCACGCATGATGGCGATTTTCTTGATGATTTCGGAAATGCCCTGCAGCGCGAGCAGAAAAAAGCCGACCAGCAGGATCGCCTTCGCCGGCCAGATGATCAGCCCGCCGGAATTGTTCGACATCTCGCCGCTGCGATACGACAGCGACACATAGGGAACGAAATAGACCACCATCAGCGTCACGAACGGCATCAGGAAGAAGACGTGACCGAAAAGGTCGATCCAGTGCTGCACGCGGCGCGAGAACATGCCGTAGACGATATCGATGCGGATATGGTCGTTCTGCTTCAGCGTGTAGGCGGCGGCCAGCATGAAGGCGGCGCCGAACAGATACCATTGCAATTCCAGCCAGGCGTTCGAGGACATGTCGAACACCTTGCGGATGACGGCGTTGGCGGCGCTTACCAGGATTGCCAGCAGGATCAACCACGAAACCCATTTGCCGATGAATTCGTTCAAACGATCAATGGCTCTGGAAAGAGCGAGAAGCCCTGCCATGCATTCCTCCCTTGTGTCAGAGCGCGGCGGTTCCGTGTCCGTCGCATCGCTGTGGACCAACGGTATGCAGTGCGTGGTTCGGCGGGTCAACATGGGACAGCCCGCATAAACACGGTTGTGAGGTGATGCCCGGCAAAATGCTGCCGCGTCCTATGCATCTCCAAGGACACGCTGCTCTTTCATCCAACCAAAGTCGGATGCGGCTCAGGCGATCTTCTGTTGGTCGCGGCCGGCGCCGATCAGCACAAGCATGGCGACGAGGAACAGGTACATCCAGCCGTCCCGCCATTCGAGCGGGAAATAGCCGGCCCATAGCGATTCGGCCATGCCGAAAGCGGCGGCGCCCAGCGCCGCCCGCAAAGGCGAAAGATAGCCGCCCACTGCGGTCACGAACAGGATTTTCAACCCGTAGACCAACCCTGTGCCGAAGCTGATGTTACCGTAGTAGAAGGCGGCGAGCACGCCAGCCAGTGCCGCGCAAAGGCCGCCGAAAAGCACCGCACGCCGAAACACCGCGCGGACATCGACACCGCACATCGCAGCGGCCTTGGGATCGTCGGATACGGCACGCCAGCTTCGGCCGAAGCTGGAATGTGTGAACCCCCACGCAGCCAGCGCAATAGCCGCCAGCACGGCGGCGCAATCGAGCAATTGGATCAGCGTCAACGTCGCCTTGAAGCTGGCATTCTGCGCGAAGACGATGGTCTGGGCCAGCATTGGCGGCAACCATAGGTCATGGGTATCGGCGGCGATGCGGCTGGCTTCCGACAAGACCAGCAATATGCCGAGTGTCGTCACCACGATGGCGTTGGGCGAGCGGTCGGCCAGCGGTTCGAAGATGCTTCGCGACAGGACATGGCTGAGCAGCGCCGCATAAAGGAATGCCGCCGCTACGCCGAGCGCGACCGATGCAAACAGCGTCAGCCACAGCGCCTGATAGCCGAACGCCGCGGTGAGGATCATCGTATGCCCGCAAAATGCGAACAGCGCGCCATAGGCAAGATTGGTGCGGTGCAGGATGCCGTTGGTCAGCACGTAGCCAAAGGCAAGCAATGCGTAGAGCGCGCCCGAATGCAGGCCGTTCAGAACCTGCTGGAAGAAATAGAGCATGCAAGACCCTCGATGCATGCCCCGCAATCGGGGCAGAGGTTTGGGACGAACGACATTCTCAATACGGCGATCACTCAGTGAGGAGCGTTGCACCCGGAATCTAACTTGTCAAACGCGATTTATCGGTTAGATTTCGCCGTATGACAGTATCCTGGACTCCGCACCGCTTCACCGGTGGCATGCTTGCGCTCGACACGGCGAATACCGTAGTTTTGCGGAACGATCCGGAGAAAACCTTCGACCGTTTCGACGATCCGGCCGAGATCGCCCGCTTTGCCGAAGCGGCGAGCGGCTTTCGCGCCGCCGAGCTCGGCGGCAGGCGGCTCGTGGCGCCGGCGCCTGAAAAGATCGCACCGGTGGTGCTGTCGATCCGGGAGACGACCGATCGGCTGTTTCGCGGCGCGGTGTCGAAAGATGCGATCGCGACCGGCGATATGCCGAAATTCCTGGAAGCCTGCGCCGATGGCCTCGCCCATAGCCGCACCGAAATCGGCACGCCCGGAAAACCGTTCGGCGACCCGGCAACGCCGATCGCCTTCGAGGCGGCGCTTGCGGTCTCGGCGCTGTCGCTGCTGCGTAGCGACACCATCGCCAGGCTGAGGATATGTCCGAACTGCAGCTGGCTGTTTGTCGATAAAAGCCGCAATTCCAGCCGCCTCTGGTGCGACATGGCGGTATGCGGCAACCGCCAGAAGGCAAACCGTCACTATCGCCGCCGGACCGCGGCCAGGGAGGTCACCAATGTCTAAGAAATGTTCGCGCGCGATGATTGTCGGCCTGGCATTGTTTGCGGCAGCCGCGCTCGGCGCCTGCCGCGATTCCGGCAAGGACCAGCTGTTCGCCATTTCCGGGAAGCTGTTCGAGTTCAATTACCGGCTGGGTATCGCCACCTATGTCATCACCCTCAATCCGCTGCGGCCGGTGGGTGAGGGGCAGGTCGCTGTGGTCTCCTTCCAGAACCCGGCCGGTGGTGATCCGATCATCGTCACCCAGAAAATATGGCCGAAGCTGCCGCATGTGACGCTCACCAGTCCGCCACTCACTTGTGTCGTCAAGGACAAGCCCTATGCGGTGTCGATCCGCATCGAGGATTCCAGCGGCAAGTTGCTGCAGAGTTTCGAGACCACTCTGACGTCCTCGCTCGACCAGTCGGTCCTGCCCGACCGGCCTCTGGTGGTCGGGCCAGTCTACGAGCTTAACAAGGACCTGGCCGGCCATGTCGATGGCAAGCTGCCCGGCGAACCCAAGCCCAGTTGCCCAAAGGCTGCATGATGCGTCACCAGCGGCACCGACCGCCGCCGAAATTTTCGTGCTCGGCCATCTTCCCCGACAGGCGTTTCGTGGCGCCATCTGGCCGCGCACGGATCGTTTGTTGCGGACCGCCTGGCACCTTCGATTTTGTTTGACCTCCCCGGCAAGGGAAGAAAGACTGTGGGCACTCGACTCCGACGTTGGCCGCGCACCTCCAGGCGCGGCCTCCGCACAGGAAATGCCTGATGACGCTGCACAATGTCGCGCTCGACGACAAGTTCGACCTGGCAAAGGAGCGCATCTTCCTGTCGGGTGCCCAGGCAGTCATCCGCATGCTTCTGATGCAGCGCGAGCGCGACCGCCGGGCTGGCCTGAACACCGCCGGTTTCGTCTCCGGTTATCGCGGCTCGCCGCTCGGCGGCCTCGACATGCAGCTGTGGAAGGCCAGGAACCAGCTCGCGCAGTCGGACATCGTCTTCCAGCCCGGTCTCAACGAGGAGCTCGCCGCCACCGCCTGCTGGGGCTCGCAGCAGGCCGAATTGCTGGGCGAGGGCACCCATGACGGCGTTTTTTCGGTCTGGTATGGCAAGGGTCCGGGCGTCGACCGCTCCGGCGACGTGTTCCGCCACGCGAATCTCGCCGGGTCGTCGAAACATGGCGGCGTGCTGGCCCTGATGGGTGACGACCACATGGCCGAATCCTCAACCAACGCGCATGCCACCGAGTTTCTGTTCGTCGACACCATGGTGCCGATCCTCAATCCGGCCGGCGTCCAGGAGATCATCGACTACGGCCTCTACGGTTTTGCCATGTCGCGTTTTGCCGGCACCTGGGCGGCGATCAAATGCGTCAAGGACAACATCGAATCGACGGCCTCGGTCGATGCCGCGCTCGACCGGCTAGACATCGTTATCCCGGACTTCGACATGCCGCCCGGCGGCCTGAACATCCGTAACGAGATCGACATGCTCGGCCAGGAGGAGCGGTTGCATGAATACAAGCGCGCCGCCACTTCGGCCTTCATCCACGCCAATGGGCTGAACCGGATCGTCTATTCGGGCGGCAGCAGCCCGAAGCTTGGCATCGTCACCATCGGCAAAAGTTATCTCGACGTTCGCCAGGCACTGGAAGACATCGGCATCGACGAAGCGGCCGCCAGTCGTATCGGTATCAGGCTTTTCAAGGTCGGCTGCCCGTGGCCGCTCGACCTGCAGCACATCGCCGACTTTGCTCGCGGCCTCGATACCATCGTCGTCGTCGAGGAGAAACGCTCGCTGATCGAGCTGCAACTGCGCGAGAACCTTTACGGCACCGCGACGCAGCCGGTCATCGTCGGCAAGAGAGACGAACGCGGCGACTGGCTGTTCCCGGCCAAGGGCGCGCTCGACCCCAACGATATTGCCATCGCGCTCGGCGAGAGGATCTTGCGAACGATCGGCCCGTCGGAAGAAATCGCCGCGCGGGTGGCGAAATTGCGCCAGTTCCAGGCGATGCTGGCCGACACGTCAGACATCGCCTCGCGCACGCCCTTCTTCTGTTCCGGCTGCCCACATAATTCCTCGACCAAGGTGCCGGACGGCTCGCTCGCCGCCGCCGGAATCGGCTGTCATTTCATGGCGCTGTGGATGGACCGCAATACGGTCGGCTTCACCGCCATGGGCGGCGAGGGCGCGCAGTGGGTCGGCCAGGCGCCGTTCTCGAAGCGCGAGCACATCTTCCAGAATCTGGGCGATGGCACCTACAACCACTCGGGTGTGCTGGCGATCCGTTTCGCGCTGTCGACCGACGCCAACATCACCTACAAGATCCTCTACAATGACGCCGTCGCGATGACCGGCGGTCAGCCGCACGAGGGCGGCCTGACGGTGGACATGATCGCCAGGCAGGTGCGCGCCGAGGGCGTCGAGCGCATCGCCATCGTCACCGACGAGCCGGACAAATATACCGGCAAGGTGGAATTTCCCGCCGGCGCCACCATCCACCACCGCGACGATCTCGATCTCGTCCAGCGCGAGTTGCGTTCGGTCAAAGGTGTCTCGGTGCTGCTCTACGACCAGACCTGCGCCGCCGAGAAGCGTCGCCGCCGCAAGCGCGGCACCTTCCCCGATCCCGACAAGCGCATCTTCATCAACGAACTGGTCTGCGAAGGCTGCGGCGATTGCGGCGTGCAGTCGAATTGCGTCTCGATCCAACCGGTCGAGACCGAATTCGGCCGCAAGCGCAAGATCGACCAGTCGAGCTGCAACAAGGACTTCTCTTGCGTCAATGGTTTCTGCCCGTCCTTCGTCACCGTCCACGGCGCCAAAATCAGGAAAGCTGAAGGCATAGCCGGCGCGGCCGACCCGCTCGCGGGGGTGCCGGCGCCGGCGCAATTTACGCTCGGTGAACAAGGCTGGGCGGCGATCATAGACGGTGTCGGCGGCACCGGCGTCGTCACCATAGGTGCAGTGCTCGGCATGGCCGCGCACCTGGAAGGCATGGGCTGCGGCATGATCGACATGGCCGGCCTCGCCCAGAAGGGCGGCTCCGTGTTCACCCATGTCCGCATCGCCCGCACGCCGGACGACATCCACGCCATTCGCGTATCGGCCGGCAAGGCCGACCTCGTGCTTGGCTGCGATCTCGTCGTTTCGGGTGCCAAGAAGGTGCTGGCCGCGGTGCGCGAAGGCCATACCATCTTCCTCGCCAACACCGCCGAGATCATGCCGGGCGAGTTCGCCCGTTCGGCCGATTTCACGCTGCCCGTCGAGCGGCTGAAGAAAGCGATAAGAACTGCCGCGGGCGACGACAGGGCGCATTTCTTCGACGCCACCCGCACCGCCACCGCGCTGTTCGGCAGCTCGCTTGGCGCCAACATGTTCATGCTCGGCTTCGCCTTCCAGCACGGCGGCTTGCCGCTGTCGGCGGAGGCGGTCGAGAAGGCGATTGAGCTCAACGGCGAGGCGGTGGCGATGAATGTCGCGGCATTTCGCTGGGGCCGCCGCGCCGCCCACCAGCCGGATTTCGTCCGCAGCCTTCTCGCCCAGCCGGGCAAGGCCACGCAGCATGCCGCCATTGCCGAGACGCTGGACAATATGATTGCTCGCCGCGTCGCCTTCCTGACCGCCTATCAGAACGCCGCCTATGGCAAGCGCTATGCCGACAGACTGGCGGCGCTGCGCAAGGCCGAAACCAATGCTGTGCCTGGGTCGACCGTGGTGACCGAGGCTGCCGCAAAGAACTTGTTCAAGCTGATGGCGATCAAGGACGAATACGAGGTGGCGCGGCTTTATACGGACAGCTCCTTTGCCGCAGAGCTCGCAAAGCAGTTCCAGAGCTACGACAAGCTCGAATTCCATCTCGCACCGCCGATCATGGGCAGGCGCGGCAGTGACGGCAGCCCGAGGAAATCGAGCTTTGGTCCGTGGATGATGAACGGGTTCCGCCTGCTGGCGGCGATGAAGGGGCTGCGCGGTACCGCTTTCGACCTGTTCGGCTACAGCGCCGAGAGGCGTATGGAGCGGCAGCTTCTAACCTTGTATGAGGCGGATCTGGATCTCGTCGCCGGCGCGCTGGCACCGGGCAAGATCGAGGCCGCCGCGGCGCTCCTCTCGGTGCCGGCGCTTGTCCGCGGCTATGGCCACGTCAAGCAGGCCAGTGCCGAAAAAGCCGCCGGCGAACGCCAGCGTCTGCTCGACCGCCTTTCGACGGCGCCGCTGCGGCCGCAGCTTCAAGCCGCCGAATAATTCAGCGTTGTGATACCCCTTGTTTACCTGAACCTGTAGTTTCCCTGTTTCCGCAACGTCAGCGATGGACGCCGGCAGGGCTCGAACCGCCGCTCTAAACCTTTCTTAAGGCCAATGTGACACTGCTGGGTTCCCCAGGGTTGGGATCCAGGCGTGAATCTGAGACGAAAAAACGAGATTCCGGTCGACGTTTACATTCCGTTCGTGGAAACTCTGTTTCGCGACGGGTTCACGCTGTCGATCGGCCTTGTTGCGCAGACACTCCTCGTCATTCTTGTCTATTGGAAGACCATGGACTTGGCGTATCTTCTAGTTGCCGCTGGGCTCATCATTGTCGGTACTCTGCGCCTTCGCAACATCCGGAAATACGGGCGGCTTCCTTCCCCCACGACATGGGAGGAAGCGCACAATCGTGAAAACGATTACATAATTTTTGGTTCGATGCATGGTTTCATGCTTGGCGCATTCTGTTTCGTCAGTATCTATCTGGCAAATGACAGCCACGACAACTATGCCGAAATAGCCTCTGTCTGCGTCACGTTGGCATCGGTCACGTCGATTGCCGGCCGCAATTATGGTTCGCCGCGCATGGTTATGATTTTTATCATAACCACCACATGGCCCATATCGCTTGGCTTTATCCTGCGCGGCGATATCTACCACATCATCCTCGGTCTGATGTCGGCCCCCTTTCTGTTTGCGATCAAGCGGTTCGCCGACATCGTCCGCGAGGTTCTGTTTACCGCCCTGTCGGAGGAAAAAAAGGCGAACCGCATCGCGCAGCGTTTCAACCGCGCGCTCAACACCATGTCGCATGGCCTTGTCATGCTTGGTCCCGACGGCCGGGTGGCGGTGGCCAATGCCGAAGCCGCGCACCTGATGTCGCTCAAATCGCCCGATGCGCTGCTAGGCCGCTCGATCCACGGTCTGCTGATGCGCGGCGCTGCAGGCGGCATGCTGGCGCCGAAGGATTGCCGTTACATCGAAGCCCAGCTGACGCGTGCGTTGCGCGAGGGCCGCGACCGCAAGGTCCTAGTCTCGCTCGCCAACGGCCAGCACTATGAATTTTCTGCCCGGGAAGGCAGCCAGGAACTGGGCGTCGTCACTTTCGAAGATGTGACCGCCCGGGTCGAGGCGGAAGACAAGATCCGCTTCATGGCGCGTTACGACAATCTCACCGGCCTGCCCAACCGCGCCTACTTCCACGAGTTGGTGGTGGATGCCATGGCCTCGGGGGATCCCGACCGTCTCTGCGGGCTGGTGGTGCTCGATCTCGATGACTTCAAGAGCGTCAACGACACGCTCGGCCATCCGGTCGGCGACGGATTGATCTACGCCGTTGCCGAGCGGCTGGCGGCAGTCGCTGGGCCAGGCATCACCGTCAGCCGCTTCGGCGGCGACGAGTTTATGATCTTCTTCGAGCGCGTCGAGGATGAAAGCCACCTGACCGGCCAGGTTGATGAGATCTTTGTCAATCTACAGGGCGAGGTCGATGTCGCCGGCCACGGATTACGCATCCAGGCCAGCGGCGGCGCGGTGCTGTCGCGGGTCAAGGATACCGACGTTGACGCCATGATCGTCAAAGCCGACCTTGCACTCTACAAGGCCAAGGAGCTTGGCAAGAACGGTTGGCGGCTGTTCGAGGCCTCCATGGATGCTGCCTTTCGCAGCCGTCAGCTGATGAAGGCGGACCTGCGCAGCGCCGTGGAAAACAACGAATTACGGGTGGTCTATCAGCCGATCGTGGCGATGAGCACGATGCGTATCGTCAGTTGCGAGGCGCTGTGCCGCTGGGATCATCCCGATCTCGGGCCGATCTCCCCCGGTATCTTCATTCCTCTGGCGGAGGAAATGGGCATCATTTCCGACATCAGCACCTTCGTCCTGCATGCGGCGTGCACCGAATGCGCCAAATGGCCATCCCAGACCAGCGTATCGGTCAATCTCTCGGCCAAGGATTTTCGTAACCGCGACGTTATCCAGAAGGTTCGCGAGGCGCTTGCCGGTTCCGGTCTGCCGGCCGGCCGCCTCGAGATCGAAGTCACCGAGACGGCGCTGCTCGACGACAAGTCGCTGACACGCCAATATATCGAGGAATTGAAGCGGCTCGGCGTGCGTATTGCGCTCGATGATTTCGGTACCGGCTATTCGAGCCTGAGCTATCTCCACAAACTGCCGCTCGACAAGATCAAGATCGATCGCTCGTTCCTGATCGACGTCACCCAGAACAGCCGGTCGCTCGAATTGCTCAAGGGCATCGTCAACCTGTCGCGCCCACTGGGACTTTCGGTCACCGTCGAAGGCGTCGAGACCTTCGAACAGCTCAAGATCCTGGCGCTGCAGGTCAAGCCGGACCTGGTCCAGGGCTTTCTGTTCGGGTCGGCACTCAGCGCGTCCGGCATCGAGACGATGTCGAGCACCGTCTGGCCCTTCGCCAAGGACATCCAAACCGCAAGGAAGGCCCCGCGGCGCTGACTTGCGCTAAAAAACCGCGTATTTTAGTATAATTTTATTAATTGTTAACCTTAACGAGCGGTAAACGACCTCCTACTTATTTTCATCTTTACATCTCATGACCCGTCCGTAGTGTCGGCTGGTGGCGGTAATCGCGGGGAATAGAGTTCATGTGTGCCCAGTTGAGTTCGCTCGGCCATGCGGCGGGCGCTGGTGGGAAAGACGCGTCCGAGACCATGTCCAGCTTCGCGCAGCATGTTTATGCGCTGCTTGACCGGACGGAGTACCGACGCTGTGAAAGCGGCGAGGACTTCGAAAGTATTTACAGGCTGCGCTACAATTCCTATCGGATGAACGATCTGGTGCCCGAGAATGCGTCCCGTCAGGTCCATGACGAGTTTGACGAACTGCCCAATTGCCATACGTTTGGAATCTACATCGAGGGGCGGCTGGTCAGCACAATACGGCTGCATAACGTATCTGCTGATAACGCGACATCACCAGCGCTCAGCGTCTACAAGGACCTCTTGATGCCGCGTCTGGCCGCCGGCGAAGTCTTTATCGACCCGAGCCGTTTTGCCGTGGACGCCGAATGGTCACGGCTTTACCCGCAGATCCCTTATGTGACGCTGCGCCTTGCCGGCATGGCTTGCTTCCATTTCGGCGCGCCTTATTGCATATCCATGATCCGCGAGGACCATGCGGCCTTCTACAAGCGCATCTATCGGGCGCGACCGATCGGCGATGCGCGGCCCTATGCCGGCGTGATCAACTGTTTCGCGCTGCTTTATCAAGCCGATGTCCTGGCGATCAAGAACGAAACCTACGCCCGCTTTCCGTTCTTCCGTTCGACGCCGATGGAGCAGCGCATGCTGTTCGATACGCCCGGTGCCGGCGAACTCGCCCCACTGACCATCCTGCCCACCGCCAAGTATTTTCGCGAAGCCGCCTGAACGAGCCCATGGAGCTTTCCGCTCGCTTCGGCGTTCTGGGCAAGGGTGCTGGCGGTAGGTTGGCATGGCCGACATCCGCCACGCATCGCTTCGACAGCGATCCGATCAAAGGAACCGATATGACCATTTCGACGCTCGCCCTTACCCCGCTTATCTCGCTGATTGCAGGCGTGCTGATCCTGGTGATGCCGCGGCTGCTCAACTATATCGTCGCCCTTTATCTGATCGTTGTCGGCCTGCTCGGGCTGTTCCCGCATCTCGCCGGCTAACGACATCGGCAATGGCGGACCTGCCATCCTTTGGGATTGGTACCGCGCTCCGCGCAGCGATTTCAAGTTTTGCTTGAGATTGTTGGCTGCGGCGATGCGGCAATAGCGCCATTGCCCTTAACGCGGCTTTTCGCTATGTGCCTGAAAGATGTCTTCGAAGGGGTATTCCTATGGCTGAACACACGCCGACCGGTCCTGTCGAACTGGGCGCGAAGATGGACTATGCCGAGCATGATCGGACCTATGCAGGCTTCCTCAGGCTCGCGAAATACGGATCGCTCTTTTGCCTCGCCGTGCTTCTGGCAATGGCTTTCGGCTTTTTTGCGGGAGGCTTCTTCTCAGGAACTATACTGTTCGTTCTGATCCTGGCCGTCGGCGCTTTTATTCTCCGATAACTCCTCCAACCTTTGTCGAAGGCACCGCCCGGGGTCGGTCGGCGTCTTGCGGTAGCGGGTTCCGGCCGAAAGGATCATGCGGTGGGACAGACGGTTTTCATCCCTCGTGAGCTCGACGCGAACGAGCCGCGTGTCGCGGCCTCGCCCGACACGGTGAAGCGGCTAGCGGCACTGGGTTTCGACGTGATTGTCGAAACCGGCGCCGGCACGGCGTCGCGCATTCCCGACGAGGAGTTCGCCAGGGTCGGTGCCACGATCGGCAAGGCCGGCGATGCAGCCAGGGCTGATGTGGTGCTGAAGGTGCGCCGCCCCACGGACGCCGAGCTGAAGGGCTACAAGTCCGGCGCCGCTGTCATCGCGATCATGGATCCCTACGGCAACGATGCTGCCGTCGCAGCCCTTGCCAGGGCCGGTGTTACTGCCTTCTCCATGGAGTTCATGCCGCGCATCACCCGCGCCCAGTCGATGGACGTTCTATCCAGCCAGGCCAACCTCGCCGGCTATCAGGCGGTGATCGATGCGGCTGCCGAATATGACCGGGCGTTGCCGATGATGATGACGGCGGCGGGCACCGTACCGGCTGCGAAGGCGTTCGTCATGGGCGTCGGGGTCGCCGGTCTGCAGGCCATCGCCACCGCGCGCCGCCTCGGCGCCGTGGTCACCGCCACCGACGTACGTCCCGCCGCGAAGGAGCAGGTCGCCTCGCTCGGCGCAAAATTCCTGGCCGTCGAGGACGAGGAGTTCAAGGCGGCCGAGACGGCCGGCGGCTACGCCAAGGAAATGTCGAAGGAGTACCAGGCCAAGCAGGCGGCGTTGACCGCCGAGCACATCGCCAAGCAGGATATCGTCATCACCACGGCGCTGATCCCCGGCCGTCCGGCGCCGAAGCTGGTTTCGGCGGCGATGGTCGCCTCGATGAAGCCGGGCTCGGTGATCGTCGACCTTGCGGTCGAGCGCGGCGGCAATGTCGAGGGCGCCGAAGCCGGCAAGGTGGTGACCACGGCCAACGGGGTAAAGATCGTCGGCCATCTCAACGTTCCCGGTCGCGTCGCCGCCTCCGCTTCGCTTCTCTATGCCCGGAACCTCTATGCCTTCCTCGAGACGCTGGTCGACAAGGCGGCGAAGACGCTTGCCATCAACTACGACGACGAACTGGTCAAGGCGACGATGCTGACCGATGCCGGCAAGGTCGTGCATCCCGCCTTCGTCAGGGCTGAGCAGGAGCCGCCAAAGGGCCAACATGTCGAACCGCCGGCCATTCCGGCCAAGACGATGGTTGCCGAGGCTTCGGCGAAGCCGGCTGCGAAGAGGCCGGCCGCTTCGAGGAAGCCCAAGACCACCGGAGGGATCGCGTGATGGATCAGACCCTGCAGAAAGCCCTCGACCAGCTCGACCAGGCCACAGCTGCCGTGCGGCTCGCCGTGCAGAACCTTGCCGTCGCTCCCGGCACTGAGGCGACCGGCGACGCCGCGCACGCGCTGTCCGGCGGCGCCATCGATCCCTTCGTCTTCCGCTTCGCCATTTTTGTCCTGGCGATCTTCGTCGGCTACTACGTCGTCTGGTCGGTGACGCCGGCGCTGCATACGCCATTGATGGCGGTCACCAACGCCATTTCGTCGGTTATCGTGGTCGGCGCGCTGCTGGCCGTCGGCATCTCGGCCTCGGGCGTCGCCACCGGCTTCGGCTTCGTTGCGCTGATGCTTGTATCGGTCAACATCTTCGGCGGCTTCCTCGTCACCCAGCGCATGCTGGCTATGTACAAGAAGAAGGAAAAGTAGGCCGCTATGAACGCCAACTTCGCCTCCTTCCTCTATCTGGTCTCCGGCATCCTGTTCATCCTGGCATTGCGCGGCCTGTCGCACCCGACCACCAGCCGCCAGGGCAATATGTACGGCATGATCGGCATGGGCATTGCCATCGCCACGACGCTGGCGCTGGCCACCCCTTCCGCCGGCCGCTTCGCGCTGATCGTGCTCGGGCTGCTGATCGGCGGCTCGGTCGGTGCGGTCACGGCACGGCGCATTGCCATGACCTCGATGCCGCAGCTGGTCGCCGCCTTCCACTCGCTGGTTGGTCTTGCCGCGGTCATGGTGGCGGCCGCCGCCATCTATGCGCCGGAAAGCTTCGGCATCGGCACCGTCGCCGATATTCATGCCCAGGCACTGATCGAGATGAGCCTCGGCGTTGCCATCGGTGCCATCACCTTCACCGGCTCGGTCATCGCCTTCTTGAAGCTCGACGGCCGCATGTCGGGCAAGCCGATCATGATCGGTGGCCGCCACTTCATCAACGCGGGCCTGGGCATTGCGCTGATCGTGCTGCTCGTGCTGCTCGTCACCACCGAGTCCAAGCTGGTGTTCTGGCTGATCGTTGCCGCCTCGCTGGTGCTGGGTGTGCTTCTCATCATCCCGATCGGTGGCGCCGATATGCCGGTGGTCGTGTCGATGCTGAATTCCTATTCGGGCTGGGCCGCCGCCGCACTGGGCTTCACGCTCGGCAATCTGGCGCTGATCATCACCGGCGCGCTGGTCGGCTCGTCGGGCGCCATCCTGTCTTACATCATGTGCAAAGGCATGAACCGGAGCTTCATCTCGGTCATCCTCGGCGGCTTCGGCGGCGAGACATCAGCCATTGCCAACGACGGCATCGAGCGCACGGTCAAGCAGGGCTCGGCCGAGGATGCCGCCTATCTGATGATGAATGCGCAAAAGGTCATAATCGTGCCGGGCTACGGCATGGCCGTCGCCCAGGCGCAGCACGCGCTGCGCGAAATGGCCGACAAGCTCAAGGCCAACGGCGTCGACGTCAAATACGCCATCCACCCGGTTGCCGGCCGCATGCCCGGCCACATGAACGTGCTCTTGGCCGAAGCCAACGTGCCTTATGACGAAGTGTTCGAGCTGGAGGACATCAACTCTGAGTTCGCGCAGGCCGACGTCGCCTATGTCATCGGCGCCAACGACGTCACCAACCCGTCCGCTCGTGACGACAAGTCCTCACCTATCTATGGCATGCCAATCCTCGACGTCGACAAGGCGCGCACCTGCCTGTTCGTCAAGCGCTCGCTCGGCTCCGGCTATGCAGGCATCGACAACACGCTGTTCTACAAGGACGGCACCATGATGCTGCTCGGCGACGCCAAGAAGATGACCGAGGAGATCGTCAAGGCGATGGATCACTGAAACGGCGTCGCTGCCAACTCACTGCCGATCGTCGAATACAGCCCGGCTCCGCGCCGGGCTTTTTCTTGGCTGTTACCGGTTCTGAAGATACGATGCCGACCCGTCGTCTTGCTAACGGCGTCATCGTGGAGGTGCTGGTGCCCGACCCTGGTTCTGCTGCATCGCCGGCCGCCGATCTGACCGCAGCAGAGAAGGCGCCACGCAGGCACAGCCAGGCGGTGGTGGTCGTGCACGGCATGGGCGAACAGCGGCCCATGGACACGTTGAGGGGGTTTGTCCAGGCCGTATGGAGCCACGATCCGGCCCGTGCTCCGTTCTATGCCCATGTCGCCGATCCGGCCGACCCGATGGGTGCGAAGATCAACCAGAGCTGGATCACGCCCGACAGCCGGACCAATTCGCACGAACTCCGCCGGATCACTACGCCCTATGATGTCGATGGCCGCCGCACCGATTTCTACGAGCTTTACTGGGCCGACATCACCCAGGGCACGACCCGGAGCCGCCTTGCTGCCTGGGTGACCACCCTGCTCTGGCGCAAGCCCGCCGATATTCCGCGCGATGTGCGCAAACTCTACGTCGTCACGCTTTTGACCACTGTCGTTGTCCTCGGCGCGGCGCTGGCGCTGGCAACGTCGGCCTGGCAAGGCTACATCTCCTGGACGACCGGCGTGCTTGTCACCGTCGTGGCGTCATTCGTCATCTGGTCGGTGGACCAGTTTGGCCTACCCTATTTCGGCGATGTCGCCGCCTATGTCCGGGCCGAAGCGGCAACGGTCGAGAAGCGGGCGCTGGTCCGCGAGCGTGGCCTCAAGCTGCTGAAGCGTCTCATGACGGACGACGCCTATGACCGCGTCGTGCTGGTCTCACACAGCCTGGGGTCGATCATAGCCTATGATCTGTTGCAGATATTATGGGCCGATTTCAGGCCTCGAAAGCTGGAAGCCATTCGCGACAGAGCGCGGCTGAAGGCGATCCACGCCGTCGACAAGGCGACGCTGGCCGCCGATGCCTCCGCCTGGCCCGACAGCCTCGACGACCTCCCCGCATTCCGGCGCAACCAATGGGAGCTCTACCGGCAGCTTCGCGTCGGCGACGCCGATCATCCGCTGTCGTGGAAGATCAGCGATTTCGTCACGCTCGGCAGTCCGCTGACCCACAGCGAGTTTCTGGTGACTTACAACCTCGCCGAATTCAGGCGCGGCATCGCCGAGCGGCTGTTCTCGGCATGCCCGCCGATCGCCGACAGGGCGGCGGGCGGGACCATGCTCTACCAGGAAGGGTGCAGCCATTCGGGCAAGCCGCAGCGGGCCGTGCATCATGGCGCGGTGTTTGCCGCGACGCGCTGGACCAACATTTTCGACAGGGGCAATGGCTGGCTGACGGGCGACCCGATTTCCGGGCCGATGACGGAGAACTTCGGTCCGGGCGTGGAAAACATTCAGGTCGAGCTGCGCGGCTCGCGCGGCCGCGTCTTCACGCACAGGCTCTATTGGTCGCTGGCGGCGAGCGGTGTCGAGATCAACGCGCCGGCCGGCGCACAGCCGCGCTCGCACCTAGCCGTGCTGCGCGATGCGGTCGATCTCGGCCGCAGGCTGGGGGACTGAGCTATCGGGGGCGAGCAGCGCACGACAATGCTGCGCCGGCAGTTCAAAGCAAGGTCCCCTTCGAGGGTAATCTTCCCGAAGCGGACCGAGTTCGCTTAGTCACCGATCAACGATTGGTCAGGAAAATCGCTTCCTCTTCGTCGCGCTGCCTGCCGCCAAGTGCTGCAGCCGCGCTGGCAATGAAGGCCCCGACGACCAGCGACAGCGCGCCAATCAGCGAGAAGGTGGCGCCTGCCTTTCTGGCGGTGTCGGCCGCCTGCTGGGCCTTGACCTTGGCGTCCTGCGCTCTGGCGATTACCGCATCGACGCGAGCGGTGGCATCCGCTTCGGACAGGCCTGTGCGGGCGGCCACCAGCCGCGACAGATAGGTCTTGTCGTCGGCCGATATTTCGCCTGCTGCGGCACTCGCGATCAGAATGCGCGATGCCTGCGCCGTTGCCGCAGCGTCGCTCTCCGGATTGGCGGCAGCGAGCCTTGCCGGATCGGCCGGGCGGAACAGCGTATCGACGAAATACGATGTGGCGTTGTCAGTCGAGGCGCTACCCGCGTTTGCAGCAGCACCTGCCGAAGTGCCCATTGCCGCGCCCGATGCCACACTCGAAGCAGCCTGGACACCGGTACCTATCGCGGCCGAAAGCGCCGTGCCGAGCACGCCGGCGACGAGCAGCGTCGCCAGCGCCCAGGCCAGGAAGCCGTGAGCGGTATCGCGGAAGAAGACTTCATCGTTGTGGATGCCGACCCATTTGGTGCGCAGGCGTCCGGCGAGGTAGCCGCCCAGGGCCGACGACAGCCACTGCACGACGATCAGCCAGACGGCGGTGGAAACGGCGAAAGTGGTGACTGACGCACCCGAGCCGGACCATGGCGACACCATGGTCAGCCCAAGCCCGGAGCCGAGCAGCATCAAGATGAAGGTAAGCGTTGACGCAGCAAAGGCGCCGGCGACGATTGGCCCCCAGCTGACAGCAGTGGAAGCGGATTCCGTCGGTGCGGAAACGTCGACAGTCGTTAGGGTGGACGGCATGGAAGCCCCCTACCTTGCAAACAGCATAATCAGAATAATGATCGGAATTGGGACTCCGAGAAGCCAGAGCAAAATGCCACGTCCCATGGATGCCTCCTGCGGCGATTGTGATCGACTACAATGCCTTGAAAGCCTTTCCGTTCCGGCGGTCCTGGTGATCTTTGTTGCGTTGCAGCAGTCGGTATTGGTGCGCCAAGGCGCACCAATGCACTTCATGCCTGCTGGCTGGGTATCTGGATGGCGGCTCAGATGTCCAGATTGGCGACCGACAGCGCGTTTTCCTGGATGAATTCGCGTCTTGGCTCGACCTCGTCGCCCATCAGCCGTGAAAACAATGAGTCCGCATCCGTTGCGTCATTGACCTTGACCTGTAAGAGCGAGCGCACATTCGGGTCAAGCGTCGTTTCCCAGAGCTGCTCGGCGTTCATTTCGCCAAGGCCCTTGTAGCGCTGCATGGTCAGGCCCTTGCGGCCGGTGGCAAACACGGCATTGAGCAGTGCCAGCGGCCCCGAAATGGTTTCGGAGACGTCCTTGCGGCGCAGCACCGGCGGCTCGCCATAGATTTCTGCCAAGCGCGGCGCATAGCGGTCGAGCTGGCGTGCGTCGGCGGAATTAACCAGCGCCAGGTCGAGATGTGCGAACTCCTTGACGCTGCGCACCGTTCGCTCGAAGACATAGCCGCCGATGCCCTCGTTCGAGGTCGACATGCGGCCGGTCCAGCCGCGCTCGGTGTCCTCGGCGATAATGTCGAGACGGCGGGCAACACGCTCGGCCGTCTCGTTGGCGCGACCGAGGTCGGTGAAAATCTCCGGGTTGAGCGCGCCGGCGATCGCTGCCTGCTCGACCACGCCTCTGTTATAGCGCGTGTGCAATCCGTTGATGAGCTGGCGGACAGCTAAGGCGTCGTCGATGGCGCTGCGCAGGTCCTGCCCGGCCCGCACCTCGCCTGTGCTGAGCGCAAGCGACGCTTCTTCCAGCCCGGAGCCGATCAGGAATTCCTCGAAGGCGGCTTCGTCCTTGATGTATTGCGAGCTCTTCCCGCGCGTCACCTTGTAGAGCGGCGGCTGCGCGATGTAGAGATGACCGCGTTCGATCAGTTCCGGCATCTGGCGGAAGAAGAAGGTCAGCAGCAAGGTGCGGATATGGGCGCCGTCGACATCGGCGTCGGTCATCAGGATGATCTTATGGTAGCGCAGCTTGTCGGCATTGAACTCGTCCTTGCCGATCGAGGTGCCGAGCGCAGTGATCAGCGTGCCGATCATGTCGGAGCCGAGCATGCGGTCGAAGCGGGCGCGCTCGACATTGAGGATCTTGCCGCGCAGCGGAAGAATGGCCTGGTTCTGGCGCGAACGGCCGCCCTTGGCCGAGCCGCCGGCGCTGTCGCCCTCGACGATGAAGATCTCGGATTTCGCCGGATCGCGCTCCTGGCAATCGGCCAGCTTGCCAGGCAACGAGGTGACGCCGAGCGAACTCTTGCGGGTGATGTCGCGTGCCTTGCGCGCGGCTTCACGCGCGGCAGCGGCCTGGATGACCTTCTCGATGACCGCCTTGCCCTCGGTCGGGTGCTCCTCAAGCCAGGTGCCGAGCGCTTCGTTGACAAGCCCTTCGACCACCGGACGGACCTCGGACGACACCAACTTGTCCTTGGTCTGCGAGGAGAATTTCGGGTCGGGAACCTTGACCGACAGCACCGCGGTCAGCCCTTCGCGGCAATCGTCGCCGATCAGCGCCACCTTTTCCTTCTTGGTCAGGCCCGAAGAGTCGCCATAGCCGGTTATCTGGCGTGTCAGCGCACCGCGAAAGCCGGCAAGGTGCGTGCCGCCGTCGCGTTGCGGGATGTTGTTGGTGAACGCCAGCACGTTTTCATGGTAGCTGTCGTTCCACCACATGGCGACTTCGACCGTGATGCCGTCGCGCTCGGCGCGGATCGAGATCGGCTTGTCGAGCAACGGCTTCTTCGTCCGGTCGAGGTATCGGACGAACTCTTCCAGCCCGCCATCGTAGTGCAGTTCATGGCGCACGATGTCGGCATGGCGGGCATCGGTCAAAACGATGCGCACGCCGGAGTTCAGGAAGGCGAGCTCGCGCAGCCGGTGTTCCAGCGTGCCGTAGTCGAATTCGACCATGGTGAAGGTCTCGGACGACGGCAAGAACGTGATTTCGCTGCCGCTGCGGCCTTCATAGGTGCCGGGGACCTTGTCTTGTTCATAACTGCCGGTGATGCGCAGCGGCGCGTCGGCATTGCCATGCGTGAAGCTCATTTCGTAGATATGGCCGTTGCGGCGGATTTTCAGTTTCAGCCAGGCCGATAGCGCATTGACGACCGACACGCCGACGCCGTGCAGGCCACCCGACACCTTGTAGGAGTTCTGGTCGAACTTGCCGCCGGCATGCAGCTGCGTCATGATCACTTCGGCCGCAGAAATGCCTTCGCCGGTGTGGATATCGGTCGGAATGCCGCGGCCATTGTCGATGACCGTCACCGATCCGTCCGGGTTGAGCGTCACCGTTACCAAGTCGGCATGGCCGGCCAGTGCTTCGTCGATGGCGTTGTCGACGACTTCATAGACCATGTGGTGCAGGCCCGAGCCGTCGTCGGTGTCGCCGATGTACATGCCCGGCCGCTTGCGGACGGCATCCAAGCCCTTCAAAACCTTGATGGAATCGGCGCCGTATTCGGCTTCAACGCCGTTGGCGATGTCGGTCTGTTCGCTCATGAAAACCTGTCTGATTGATGCCGTGTGCAGAGCGCGAAAAATCGGCTTCGAATCGCGCATTTCTAATGTCGTAGATATAGGCGCAAAAGGCGGTTTTTCCAAGGTTTGCAGGCATTTCCGAACGGAATGACCGTCGCGTCGGCCGGCTACCGGCGCTTGGCTTCGATCCTGGCCAGCCGCTCCCGCAGGAACTTGACCATGAACTTGTATCGCGGCGCCAGCCGACCGGTCCGGTCGAGCTCGAGCGTCATGTCGAGCGCCTTGGAAAGCACGGCCTTCGGGTCCTTTGCGACTTGCGCGTAGTCGATATAGGCGACCACAAGGTCGCGTTGCCAGGTGGCGTTGTTCGGATCGGACCGGGCAAGTTTCTCGCGAATGGCCAGGCTGTCCTGAAGGGCTTGCCGGGCTCCCCTGACGTCGCGCTGCCTTAGGCGCAGCGTGGCGACTTCGGACAGCGTTATCGATAAGTCCCGCTGCCAGTCGGAATTGGCGGGATCGAGCTTGGCCAGCCGCTGCGCAATCGCGTAACTGTCCAGATAGGCTTTCAGCGCGCCTTTGTGGTCGCCCTGTATTGCCAGGACGCCGGCGACTTTCTCGATGCACACGGACAGGTCGCGCTGCCAATCGGTGTTGTTCGGGTCGCCGGCGGCGAGCGCGCTGGCCTGCGAAAGTGCCTCACGATAAGCCGAAAGTGCCGCCGGCCAATTCTGCTGGTCGCTCAGCGCGTTGCCGATCTTGGCGTTGCCGACCGACAGGTCGCGTTTCAGTTCGGTGTCGTCCGGGTCGCGTTTCGCCAGTTGCTTGACGATCGCCAGGCCTTCCTTGTAGGCGGCCAGCGCCCCTGCCGCGTCGCCGCGTTCGCGCAGCAGGTCGCCTATCGTATCGTGGCTGACCGAGACGTCACGCTGCCGGTCGGCGTCTCCCGGTCTGTCCGCCGCCAGCGCCAGCCGCACCTTCAAGCTCTCTTCATAGGCCGCCTGTGCGTTGTCCAGTTGGCCTGCGACATGGGCAAGGTGACCGATCTCGTCGTAGGTGATGGTCAGGTCGCGCTGCAGTTCGGCACGGTCGGGCTCTCCGGCGGCGAGCTGTTTCTTGATCGACAGGCTTTCCTGGTAGACCTCCGCGGCGCCGGCCAGATCGCCTTGCGTCGCCAGTACGTTGCCGATCTTGTCGTCGGTCATGGCGAGGTCGCCGAACCACTCCAGATTATCTGGTTCTGCCTCGGTCAGGCCCTGCAGAATGGTCCTAGCGGTCTCATAATTCTGCAGCGCTGACGGCAGATTGCCTTGCGCCATCCGCACATTGCCGAGCTTGACGTGGCTGACGGCGAAGTCGCGCTTCACGTTGGGATCGGTTTCATGATGCGACCGCCGCTCGAGATCGGCTTGCAGCGCCTCGAAGGCACGGCCAGCCGCATCGATATTGCCGACCGTGGTATAGAGCTTGCCGAGCTCGTCCAGCGTGCGGATCAAGCGGTCGGCGTCGTCGAGCGACAGCACCACCTGTCCGGCTTCGCCATAAAGCGCGAGCACGGACTCATAGTCCTTGATGGCTGTGGCGTAGTCGAGGTCGGCGCGCGCTGCCCCGCCGGACAAATAGAGCGTCGCGGCTTCGGAGAGCGTGCGGCTGACGAAATTAGCCTTCAGCGCGTTGCGCGAGACATTGTCGATCTCGGCTGCCTCGGCAAGCTTTTTGCGGGCCGCATCGAATGCTCCCAGCGAAAGCTGCTCTTCGGCCTGCCGGCGCAACGCCGACACTCTGAGATCGTCGGATCCAAGCGTCTGCATTTCGCTCCGCACCTTGACGAAGGCGTCGGCTGCCTCACGCAGCCTGGCGTTCAGACTGTCCGCGGAGAGGTGGCCGGCATCGGAACTGATCAACGCGCCATAGAGCGGTGCCAGCGGCATGTCGGCGTCGCTGGCGATCTTCTCCACCTCGCCGCGCATGTCGGGCGTCACCTCGGCCATGGCGAGCAACAGACGTTCACGCTCCGGCAGTTTCTCCTTGGCCGAGGCGGCAAAGAACAACTGCGGCAGGCCGCTCTCGACATAGGGCAATTGCTTGCCGCGCGAGAGGTCGTAGACCTCCTGCTGCACGAGCGTCAGCACCGAGCGGATCTCGAGACCTTCGGTGCCGAGATATTTCGTCAGCGCCGCGGTGAACGGCGAATTCTGGCCGGTCCCATCCGCGGCGGTCTCGCCGGGCGCCGCCGAGAAGGCAAACAGGATGTTTTCTGCCCGCCCGAGGCGGCCAAGACCCGGCCGGACCTTGTCGCTGACCTTTTTTACCAGCGCCGTTGCGCCGCGGCCTTCGCCACCCGTAGCTGCGAACGGATCGCTACGGCAGGCATCGAGCACGATCAGTCCGACCTTGCTGGTGGCGGCGACGGCCTGGCGGATCTCCTCCAGCGGCAGGCTGGTGTTTTCCAGCGTAGCGAGCGACGACGCGTCTGCATCCACCGGCAGGAGCCGATTCTCGCCGGCGATCTCGACGCCGTGGCCGGAGAAGAACACCAGCGCCACGTCGGCGCCTTTGGCATCCTCGCGGAAATCGTCGAGTGCCCGGCGCATGCGCCGCAGGTCGCGGTTGGTTTCGAGGAAGACCTCGAAACCGAGCTTCCTCAGCACGGTTTCCATGACCTCGCCGTCATTGACAGGATTGGCGAGCGGCCGGATCAGCCGGTAGTCGTTCTCGGCGATGACCAGCGCAACGCGCCGCTCCGCCACGGCAGCGGAGGCTGTCGAGAGGATCAGCAGCAAGGCAAACAGAAAACGCAAATCGAACCGCCCCGGCCCGGTCATTTGCCGGAGCATTCCATCTCTTTATGGCATGAGCAAGTTATGGCATCGGCGAGCTCGGCCGTTAGCGTTGTTGGCTGGCTCGCATCGGCCTCAGCGCTTCGCTCCAGCGGAACAGCTCGTCCAGCATGGTCCTGGCCCCGCCGAGCACCTGCTCGCTGGGCACGAAGGCGCCCGTCTCGTCGAGCAGCTTCTGGTACATCGGCAGCGCCACGCCTTCCGGAATCGGCATGACGCCGACGGCGGTCAGCAGCGGTTTGACCGCCTGCGCCGCTCGCAAGCCGCCGGAGACACCGCCATAGCTGAGGATAGCGGCCGGCTTGTATCGCCATTCCCTGAGCAGGTAGTCGACCGCGTTGACGATCGCGGGGGCTGCGAAATAATTGTATTCCGGCGCCACGAAGACGAATGCGTCGGCGGCGTCGATTGCTTTCGACCAGGCTTTCGTGTGGCTGTTTTCGTATTTGCCGAGTCTCGGATGATGCGGCTCGTCCAACACCGGCAGGTTGAAGGCGGCGATATCGGTGAGCAACGGCTCGAATTTGCCGTGTTCGCGCGCAAAGCTTTCCAGCCAGTTTGCGAAAACGGGTCCAGCGCGGCCCGGCCGCGTGCTGCCGATGATGACGTTCAACTGGTGCTTCAAGACAGGCTCCCGCCGGTTAGTGGCATCTGTGGTGCTGCCACCTAAGACACGCAGCCGGACACAGCAAGCAGGCACTTTCCGGTGCCCCGGTCACATTCCAGAGAGCGGATGCTTCGCCTTGTCGTCCGGTCACATGGACGCCTGCCTTGCCCGCCACTACATTGGGGTGTCAGCGGAGCAAGTCATGGACAGTCAGCCCGTCCCCTTCGTCCCGCCAGCGCCGAAGCCGCGCACCGCGCCGCCCTCGACGCTGGAGATGATCCGCATCGTCTATCGCAATCCGCTCGAACTGTGGGGCGAGCCGACCTACAACGAGCCCTGGATTTCGGTGACCGGCATCGGCGGGCCGCTGGTCATCGCCAACGACCCCGGTCTCATCCGCCACGTGCTGGTCGATAACGCCAAGAACTATAAGATGGCGACGGTTCGCCAGCTGATCCTGCGGCCGATCCTGCGCGACGGCCTGCTGACCGCCGAGGGCGAGGTGTGGCGGCGTTCGCGCAAGGCGATGTCGCCGGTGTTCACGCCGCGCCATATCTTCGGTTTTGCCGAGCCGATGCTGAGGCGCACGAGGGAGTTCGTCACGCGCTACGAGGGCGGCGGCACGTTCGACATCGCTCACGACATGACGCTGCTTACCTTTGACATCCTGGCCGAGACGCTGTTTTCCGGTGAGATTTCAGGCGAGCCGGGCAGCTTCGCTAAGGAGATCGACCGCCTGTTCGAGACGATGGGTCGGGTCGATCCGCTCGACCTGTTGCGGGCACCCGATTGGCTGCCGCGCCTGACCCGCATCCGCGGCCGCAAGACCATGGCCTACTTCCGCAAGATCGTCACCGACACGGTGCAGATGCGCGAGGCGCGGCTGAGGCGCGCTCCGGACACGGTGCCGCAGGATTTTCTCACGCTGCTGTTGAAGGCGGAAGGGCCGGGCGGGCTGACCCGGGCCGAGGTCGAGGACAACATCATCACCTTCATCGGCGCCGGCCACGAGACTACGGCCAGGGCGCTCGGCTGGACGCTCTACTGCCTTGCCGAAGCGCCGTGGGAGCGCGAAAAGATCGAGCACGAGATCGATGCGGTGTTGGCGCTTGAGCCCGACCCGACGAAATGGCTCGACGCCATGCCGCTCACCCGAGCCGCCTTCGACGAGGCGCTCAGGCTCTATCCGCCGGCGCCGTCAATCAACCGCGAACCGATCGAGCCCGAAACCTGGAACGGCCTCTACATACCGCGACGCGCCGCGGTGCTGGTGATGCCGTGGGTCGTCCACCGCCATCGGAAATTGTGGGACCGGCCGGACGCTTTCATGCCGGAACGCTTTCATCCGGGGAATCGCGAAAAGATCGACCGTTTCCAGTATTTGCCGTTCGGCGCCGGGCCTCGTGTCTGCATCGGCGCCAGCTTCGCCATGCAGGAAGCGATCATCGCGTTGGCGATCATGCTGTCGCGCTATCGTTTCGACACCACCGCGGAAACCCGACCCTGGCCGGTGCAGAAGCTGACGACGCAGCCGCAAGGCGGGCTGCCGATGCAGGTCACCAGGCGCGCGTCGTAGGCAACCGGAAGTCCGTTCGTATTATGCGGCGGACTTGCGTTGGAACTGGCCGGCGGCGCGGTAGCGCCAGAGATAGCTGGGCAGGATGGTTCCGATCGACCGCGGCTGGATACCGAGGCCGGCGAGCGTCCTGTCGTCCTTGACGGCGGCCTCCGACACGACATTGTGCTGGCGCAACAGCAGGACCTGGTCCTTGGTCAACAACGGATTGGGCAGCAGCCCTAGAATTGACGCCTGGAGGTTCGCCAGCCACCATGGCACAGGCAGCAAAAACCGCTTGCGTTCGATGATGACGAGCAGCTCTTGCATGCATTCCTTGAAGGTAAGCACTTGCGGCCCGCCGAGTTCATAGACCCGGCCGCCCTGGACCTTGCCGTCGACCGAATGCGCCACCGCTTCGGCGACGTCGCCGACGTAGACCGGCTGGAATTTCGTCTGCCCGCCGCCGATCAGCGGCAGCACTGGGGAAAAGCGGGCCATGTTGGCAAAGCGGTTGAAGAAACCGTCCTCCGGCCCGAAATTGATCGATGGCCGCAAGATCACGGCGTCCTGGACCGTCTCCAGAACCGCCTTTTCGCCGAGCGCCTTGGTACGCGCATAGTCCGATTGCGCGTGGAGATCCGCTCCCAGAGCCGAGATGTGGGTGAGGCCGGCCCCGACGGCGCGCGCCGCTTCGGCGATAGCGCGCGCGCCGAACTCGTGGACAGCAGTGAATTTCTGCCGGCCGGCCTCATGCGCGATCGCCACCAGATTGACGACATGGTCGGCGCCTTGCACGGCGCGGTCGACCGACCAGCGCACCCGGACATTGGCCTGCACCGGCTGGATCTGCCCGACATTGCCGAGCGGTTGCAAATGACCGGCGAGATCGGGCCGGCGGCAGGCGACCCGGATGCGGTAGCCGCGCTTGGCCAGCGCCCGCACGACATGACGACCGACAAAGCCGGAGCCGCCGAACACGACGACGAGCTTTGGGGTCTGCAGGATTTCGGTCATGGCTGGCTCCGGCGGGCTATCCAGATGGCTTGGTTGAAGCCGTTTCATAGTCGGTTTCGCGCCAAAGGCAAAGGGCGACCATAGGTCGCCCGGCATTGTTGAAGCATGATTTCCGGTATCCGTTCGAAACGGCAGAAAACCCGCCGACGCCCGGCTTTAGGGTAACTCCATTCGGGACAGGAACCTTTGTTCGGTCGGCGATTTTAGATGTATAGTTTGATTCCGAATGGAGGATATTGCCGATGACGACAAAACGCGTTGCGATCTTCGCTCTGGCTTTCGCAACAGGCTGCAGCATTGGTGCCTCGGCATTCGCGGCAAACCGGCATCACCACCAAGCTCAACCCGAACGCTACGTTCCGGCCAACGGAGACATCATCGACATTCTGTTCGGTGGCCCGCGCTACTATGACAACCACCTGTTCACGACGGCCGCCGAACCCTGCTCCTACAACAGGGTAGGACCGGACGCGAATGCGGCGAACGTCATCAACGATCATTATTGCGGGAAGTAGGCTCGCGCTGCCGGATCGGCCGACCTCGTCAGCCGCTCATCGGACAAACGAATTTCTTCAGGACGAATAGCGCGCGGCGAATTCGGAAATGCGTTGCACCACGGCTTTCGGCGCGCTTATGCCGCGCGCCGCCGCCTTCTCCGCGGCCTCGGCCCGGGCACGCCCCGGCACATGCACGCCATAGCGCCGCCGCAGCCGGTCGAGCTGATCCTTCATCCGCTTTTCGAAGTCCGGATCGAGCAGCTTGGGCTCGACGGCAAGCACGAACAGGCCGGTCCCCGGACTGTCCGGCCCGCCGCTAAACCATGGCGCATCGAGCGACCAATTGGCACCAGACAGGCCCGCAGCCAGCACTTCGACCATCAGCGCGATGTTGGCGCCGCGCTGGCCGCCGAAGGCAAGCATGGCGCCCTTCATGGCGGCTGCCGGGTCCGTGGTCGGATTGCCGCTGGCATCCAGTGCCCAGCCTTCGGGGATCTTCTTGCCGTCCTCGGCCGCCTTGCGGATGTTGACGAAGGCGGTGGCGCTCGACGACTGGTCGATGACCAGCGCCGCCCCGTCCGCGGCGGGCGCAGCAAAGGACATCGGGTTGGTGCAGTAGACCGGCTTGACCGAACCCGAGCCGGCAAGCACGGCCGGGCCGTTGGTGGCGGCGAACGACACCAATCCCTGCGCGGCCAGCCGTCCGGTGAAGTAGCCGAGCGCGCCGCACGTATAGGCATTCTTCTGCGAAAAGATGGCGACGCCGAACAGCCGCGCCGCCTTGGCGAGGTCATCAATCGTGCGGTCGAAACCGGTATGCGCCAAGCCGCCGCGCGCATCGGAAAGATAGACCGCGAGCGCCGGCCTGGTGATCACCGGATCGGCGTTGCCGTCGATACGGCCGGCCTCCAGTGCTTCAAGATAATCGATGAAGTGCGACAGCCCGACGGTCGACAGTCCTTCCGCCTCGGCCGCGACGATCGAGGCAGCCAGCGACTGCGCCGCCTCTTCGTTGGCGCCAGCGCCAAGTGCGGCCATCCGGCACAGCCCTGTCGCCTGGTCGAGACTGAGTTGCATTGTGATTGCCATGGATATCTGAGGGAATGGGTGAATGGTGAATAGT
Source organism: Mesorhizobium sp. M0119 (assembly GCF_040322615.1). Taxonomy (NCBI): domain Bacteria; kingdom Pseudomonadati; phylum Pseudomonadota; class Alphaproteobacteria; order Hyphomicrobiales; family Phyllobacteriaceae; genus Mesorhizobium; species Mesorhizobium sp. M0119. Next base: position 139,481 of record NZ_JAMYTU010000002.1, on the reverse strand, counting down.
GAATGGTGAGTGGGACTTAGCCGGTACCACTACGGGCTACTCACTACCGACTATTCACCATTTCACCTAACCAATCTTGTTCGGAATCCGCGCCTCGATCTTGCCCAGGGTGAAGACGAGGATGCCGGTGATCGCCATATAGATCAACGCGAGGAGCAGCAAGGGTTCATAGGTGAGGTAGGTATCCTGACGCACCTTTGAAGAGACGGCGAATATGTCGATCACGCTGATGGTCGCCACCAGCGGCGTCGATTTCAGCTGCAGCACGGTTTCGCCCGTCAGTGTCGGCAGCGCGCGGTAGAAGGCCTGCGGCAGCCAGATTCGCTGGAAAATCCTCCAGCGGCTCATGCCGAAGGCGCGGGCGGCTTCCAATTGGCCTTTCGGCACGCCGGCGAAAGCGCCTCGCATCACCTCGCCCTCGTAACCGGCGAAGGACAGCGTCAGCCCGAGGACGCCATAGGGCCATGCCTGCCTCAGATAGGGCCACATCCAAGACTCGCGAATCCATGGATATTGTGGAAACAGCGAGCCCAGCCCGTAATAGAGCAACCAGAGCTGCAGCAGCAGCGGCGTCCCTCTGATGACGGTGCAGAAGACCTTGGCGGGTGCCGCGAACCAGAACGAGCCGGCAGCCTGCGCCAGCCCGAGCGGCACGGCGAGCAGGAAGCCCAGCGTGCAGGTGACGGCAAGAATCCACAGCGCGCGCCAGATGCCGAGCAATCCCATCCCGCAATATTTAGGCAGCCAGTCCCAGCGCATGAAGACAGCCGCCGCCAAAACCAGTCCCAGCGCGATCAGGATCAGCACGATACGATGCGGCTTCAGCCACAGCGAAGCGCGTACGGCTATCTCGACGGCCGCTTCGCCAGTCATCACCGGGCCAGCCATCACCGGGCCTCCTTGAGCGAGGGCATGCCGCGGCGGGCCCAGCTCTCGATGCGGCCGATGATCAGGTTCGAAACCAGCGTCAACAGAAGGTAGATCGCGCCGGCGGCGACAAAGAATGTCAGATAGGCTTTGGTTACGCCGGCCGCCTGCCGTGTCGCCAATGTCAGCTCGAAAAAGCCGACGACCGCCAGCAGGGCGGTGTCCTTGGTGGCGATCAGCCAGAGATTGGCAAGGCCGGGTATGGCGAACGGCAGCATCGCCGGCAGCGTGATGCGCCGCAGCAGCAGGCCGGGAGACATGCCATAGGCGCGCGCGGCTTCGATCTGGCCTTGCGGAATGGCGAGGATCGCCCCGCGGATCACCTCGGTCGAATAGGCGCCCTGGCAGAAGCCGAGCACGGCAATGCCGGCCGCCAGCCCGCTAATGTCCATGCGCTGATAGCCCATTGCCGTCAGCATCTGATTGATCAGGTCGGTGCCGGCGTAATAGAGCAGAAGGATCAGCACCAGCTCCGGCACGGCGCGCACGACGGTCGTATAGACTGCCAGGAGATCGCGCACCACCGGACCACCATACAGCTTGCCGGAGGCGCCGCCGATGCCGATCAAAAGGCCGAGACAGGTGGCGCCGACCGCGATCTCGATCGTATGGAGCAGCCCAACGATGAGCGTTCCACCCCAGCCCGGCGGCACGGGCGAGAGAAGCGCGATGGCAGAGGCGGCCCAAGCCGGAACAAATGCGTCGATCAGCGTCGCCCTCGAATTGCTGGCGCTAAAACCGCCGGCGATCTCCGCCCGCGGAAGCTCGCGTGGATAATTTTCGGCGAAACCACGCGGCCCTATCGGGCGCCGCGTGGTTATTCGCTCATGGGACGCGGCCGTCAGTTCGACTGCGTGTCGGCGCCGTAAATGTCGAAGTCGAAGTACTTCTTCGAAATCTCGTCATATTTGCCGTTGGCGCGGATGGCCTTGATGCCGGCGTTGATCTTTTCCTTCAACTCGGTGTCTTCCTTGCGGACGCCGGCGCCGACGCCGGGCCCGAGTATGGCCAGATCCGGCGCGACCATGCCTTTCAGATCGCAGCATTGCTTGCCCTGGTCCGATTTCAGGAAGGCATCGAGGGCGATGGAATCGGCCTGCACCGCGTCGACCCGGCCGGCGGCAAGATCCTGGTTGGCCTCGTCTTGGGTCTGATATTCCTTGATTTCCGCCGCGTCAGCGAAGTGCTTCTTGGCGTAGTCGGCGTGCACGGTCGAGACTTGGACGCCGATGATCTTGCCCTTGAGGTCCTCCGGTGTCGAGCCGAACTTCTGGTCCTTCGGCCCGATGATCGCAGTCGGGGTGTTGTAATATTTGTCGGAGAAGTCGATCGTCTTCTTGCGTTCGTCGGTGATCGACATCGAGCTGGCGATGACGTCGATCTTCTTGGTCGTCAGCGCCGGGATGATGCCGTCCCAGGCGACCGGCGTGATGACGCAGTCGAGCTTCTCCTCGGCGCAGACAGCGTCGATGAATTCGATTTCCCAACCGACCCATTTGCCGGAAGCATCCGGCGAGGTGAACGGCGGATAGGGCTCGGCAGCGACACCGATCTTGACCGGATCGGCCTTGGCCACGCCCATGGCGGCAACGCCAAGCAGTAGCGCTGCGGCAAAGGTCTTGAGAATAATCTTCATCGTCATGACTCCCAGTTTTGTTGTTGTTCCCGGTTTTCGTCCGCCCACAGATTAACTGATGTTGCGGATGAACTGCTTCAGCCTTTCGGATTTTGGTGCGCCGAAGATCTGTTCCGGCGGCCCTTCTTCCTCGACCAGCCCGTTATGGAGGTAGACGACATGCGTCGCGACCTCGCGGGCGAACTTCATCTCATGGGTGACCAGCACCATGGTGCGGCCTTCGCGCGCCAGGTCGCCGATCACCTTCAGCACCTCGCCGACCAGCTCCGGGTCGAGCGCCGAGGTCGGCTCATCGAACAGCATGACGCGCGGATTGATGGCCAGCGCCCTGGCGATCGCGGCGCGCTGCTGTTGGCCGCCCGACAGATAGGCGGGATAGACGTCGCGTTTTTCGGCCAGGCCGACGCGGGCGAGCAATTTTTCCGCCTCGCCGATCGCCACATCGCGCTTGACGCCGAGCACATGCACGGGAACCTCGATGACGTTCTCGATCAACGTCATGTGACTCCACAGATTGAAGTTCTGGAAAACCATGCCGAGTTTGGAGCGGATGCGTTCGATCTGCTTGCGGTCGGCGGGCACGGTGTGGCCGTAGCTGTCGGCCTTCAGCTTAATCTCTTCGCCATTGACCCGGATCATGCCGCTGGTCGGGTTCTCCAGGCAGTTGATGCAGCGCAGCAGCGTCGACTTGCCCGAGCCGCTGCCGCCGATGATGGCGATCACCTCGCCATCGCGCGCCGACAGCGAAACGCCCTTCAATACATGCAGTTTGCCGAAATTCTTGTGCAGGTTCTCGACGTGGATGGCTTCGGCAGCGCCGTTCTGCGCCGTATGCTTCAGGGCGGTGGCCGGCGCTGTCATCGTCGCGGTGCCCCGCGGAGCAGCCGAGGCAGTCCTTGCTGGAATTTTTTACCCATTACCCGTCACTGGACAGCGTTCCGATTCTCAAGATGGACCGTTCCGCTTGCCTCCGTCAACCGCAGTTTTTGGACCATTGATCACGGCCAGCCGAGTGGCTATTGGCAGGAGGGGCGCGTTTCAGGAGAATTTAGTGGGCAAAGCATACGGGTCGCAGTCGATGGTCGGGCCGCTGCAGCGTGTGCTGATGCGCCCCGCCGCCAGCGCCATGCATCGAGCCAAAGCACTGGATTGGCACTACGGTCCCGGCTTCGACCCGCAAAAAGCGGCGGTCCAGTATGAAGCGTTGGCCAGGCTGATTTCGGCCTCAGGCGCCGAAATCGAATGGCTGAACGACGCCGATGACGGGCTTGCCGATTCGGTCTTTACCCACGATCCCTCGCTGATGACCGATCATGGCGCGGTCATCCTTGCCATGGGCAAGGCGCTGCGCCGGCCCGAGCCCGGCCTGCACGAGGCAGCCTACGGGCGCATGGGCATCCCCGTCCTCGGCCGTATCGAGGCTCCCGGCCAGGTCGAGGGCGGCGACTGCGTGTGGGTGGATGCAAACACGCTGGCCGTCGGCCGCGGCGTGCGCACCAATCAGCACGGCATCCAGCAGCTCTCCAACCTGCTTTCACCCAAGGGCATCCAGGTCTACGGCTTCGACCTGCCGCTCTGGCAAGGCGAGGAGGCCTGCCTGCACTTGATGTCGGTGATCAGCCCGCTCGCCGACGATCTGGCGCTGGTCTATGCACCGCTCCTGCCGGTCGCCTTCCATCAGATGCTGCGCGAACGTGGCATTCGGCTGGTCGAGGGCGATGCCGACGAATTCTTCGCCTCGAACGGGCTCAGCCTGAACGTCCTGCCGACCGCGCCGCGCCAGGTCATCGCCGTTGCCGGTTTTCCGAAGACGGCGGCTGCCATGCAGGCCGCTGGCTGTACGGTCTCGACATTCGAGGCCGATGCGCTGTGCATTGCCTGCGAGGGCGGCCCGACCTGCCTCACACGCCCGGTGTTAAGACAATGACGACGATCGGCGAAGCGCTCATCACCTTGCTCGAAGCGCACGGCGTCGACACCGTCTTCGGCATTCCCGGCGTGCACACGGTCGAGCTCTACCGCGGGCTGGCGCGGTCGAAGATCCGTCACGTCACGCCGCGCCACGAGCAGGGCGCCGGCTTCATGGCCGACGGCTATGCGCGCGCCAGCGGCAAGCCGGGCATCGCCTTCGTCATCACCGGGCCGGGGCTGACTAACACCATCACCGCCATGGGCCAGGCGCGCGCCGATTCGGTGCCGATTCTGGTAATCTCGGGCGTCAACGCCACACCGACGCTGGGCAAAGGCCTTGGCCATCTGCATGAACTGCCGGACCAGCGCGGCATGATGGAGAAGGTGGCGCTGTTTTCGCACCGTGTCACCGAGGCCGGCGAACTGCCCGGCGTGCTCGCCCGTGCCTTTGCGCTGTTTTCATCCTCGCGTCCGGGTCCGGTGCACATCGAGATCCCGACCGATGTCATGAGCCTGCCTGCCAACGGCATCGTGCCGCTGCTGCGGAATTCAGCGCCGCCCGAGCCGGATGTGGCGGCGATTGCAGAGGCGGCATGGCTATGCGCGTCTGCCCGCCGGCCGCTTATCCTGGCCGGCGGCGGCGCCAAAGCTGCCGAAGCGCCGTTGCAGCGCCTGGCCGAGAGGTTGGGAGCGCCGGTCGTCCAGACCGCCAATGCGCGCGGCCTGCTCTATCGCCATCCGCTTGGCGTGCCGGCCAGCCCCAGCCTGAAGGCGGTGCGTGCGCTAATGGCCGATGCCGACCTGGTCATTGCCGCCGGCACCGAATTCGGTCCGACCGACTATGATGGCTATGGCGACGGCGGTTTTGTCCTGCCCGCCAATCTGATCCGCATCGACATCGGCGCCGACCAGCTTGCCCGCCGGCCTGCGCGGATTTCGATCCAGGCCGATTGCGGAGCGGCGCTCGACGCGCTGCATGCCGAACTCGGCACGGGCGAGGCGCAATCGGGCGACGGCGCCGCTCGCGCCGCCGCGACGCGGCAAGCGGCCTTTGCCGAGATTGGCCCGGCTATGCAGGCGCAATTGCGCGCCGTCGAGACGATCCGTGATGCACTGCCTGGCGCGATCATCGTCGGCGATTCGACCCAGCCGGTCTACGCCGCCAACCTCTACTACGATCACGACCGGCCGGGCGGCTGGTTCAACGCCGCCACCGGCTTCGGCGCGCTCGGCTATGGCCCGCCGGCGGCGATCGGTGCCGTCCTTGCCAGGCCTGAGGCGCCGGTCGTTTGCCTCACCGGCGATGGCGGCTTCCAGTTCACCCTGCCGGAACTGGGCGCCGCGCTCGACGCGGCGGCGCCGGTGATCTTCGCCGTCTGGAACAATCGCGGCTACCGCGAGATCGAAACCTCGATGCTCGACGTCGGTGTCGAGCCGGTCGGCGTCTCCCCGGCCCCGCCGGATTTCTGCAAATTGGCCGAAGCCTATGGCATTGCCGCAGAGCGGATTTCCGGCGCCGGCGGCTTAGCGGACGCGCTTGGGCGCGCGCGGGCGACTGGACGACCTTACGTCATCGAGATTTCGGTTGAGTGATCGCGCTAAAGGCGCGACCTTCCGCATCGGCGGCGCGCAATGACGGAGCGGTCGAATATGACGGAAACACTGGACGGCAGACATATCGTGGTGACCGGCGGCACCGGTGCGCTTGGCGGCGCGGTCGTAGGAAAACTGCTGGAGCAGGGCGCGATCTGCCATGTGCCCAATGCCCACGCTGCCGCGCCTGCGCATTTTCCCTTCCCGGCGCATGACCGCGTCAGGCTGGCGCATAATGTCGACCTTGCCGACCCTGCCAAGGTCGACGCCTTCTATGCCAGCGTTCCGGATTTATGGGCATCGGTGCATCTGGCCGGCGGCTTCACCGCCGCGCCGGTCGAGAAGATCGAGCCCGCCTCCTTCGCCGAGATGATGGACACCAACGCCCGCACCACCTTCCTGTGCTGCCGCGCGGCGATACGCTCGATGCTGGAATCTTCCGTGCCGGGCCGCATCGTCAATGTCACCGCTCGAGCCGGGCTCGATCCGCGGCGCGGCTCCGGCAAGGTGGCCTACGCTGCGGCCAAGGCGGCGGTCGCCGCGATGACCGTCGCGATGGCCGAAGAGCTGAAGGGCAACGGTATCCTGGTCAACGCCGTGGCGCCCTCGACGCTCGACACGCCGGCCAACCGTGCTGACATGCCGAACGCAGATTTCAGCAGATGGGTCAGCCTTGAAGCGGCGGCCGAGGCCATTGCCTACCTTGCCTCGCCGGCCAACATGGCCATCAGCGGCACGCTGGTGCCACTCTACGGCCGGGCCTGAGCCTGCGGTCCGTCACAAGCAAAAGGTCACAAGCAAAAGCCCCGCCGGATCGTTCCGGCGGGGCTTTTTGTTTCGTTTATAACCCGCGCGAGGCGCGGTATTGGCTTAGCTGCCCTGCTTCTTCAGCGCGGCACCCAGGATGTCGCCCAGCGAAGCGCCGGAGTCGGTCGAACCGTATTGGGCGACCGCTTCCTTCTCTTCGGCGATTTCCAGCGCCTTGATCGAGACCTGCAGCTTGCGGGTCTTCTTGTCGAAGGCGATGACGCGGGCGTCGACCTTCTGGCCGACGGTGAAGCGCTCGGGGCGCTGCTCGTCGCGGTCGCGGCTCAGATCGGAGCGCTTGATGAAGGTCTCGATGCCGCTGTCGACCAGCCGCACTTCCAGACCGCCATCCTTGACGCCGATAACCTCGCAGGTGACGACCGCGTTCTTGCGCAGTTCGCCCGAAGTTGCCGCTTCGCCGACCGTGTCCTTGGCCAGTTGCTTGATGCCGAGCGAGATGCGCTCCTTGTCGATGTCGACGTCGAGCACCTGCGCCTTGACCATGTCGCCGCGATTGTACTCTTCGATGACCTGCTCGCCCGGACGGGTCCAGTCGAGGTCGGAGAGGTGCACCATGCCGTCCACGTCGCCTTCGAGGCCGATGAACAGGCCGAACTCGGTCTTGTTCTTGACCTCGCCCTCGACCTGGCTGCCGACCGGATGGCTGCTGGCGAAAGCCTGCCACGGATTCTCGAGCGTCTGCTTGAGCCCGAGCGAGATGCGGCGCTTGGCCGGATCGACCTCGAGCACCACCACGTCGACTTCCTGGGTCGTCGACAGGATCTTGCCGGGATGCACGTTCTTCTTCGTCCACGACATTTCCGAAACGTGGATGAGGCCTTCGATGCCCGGCTCCAGCTCGACGAACGCGCCGTAGTCGGTGATGTTGGTGACGGTGCCCTTGATCTTCTTGCCGATCGGGAACTTCGTGCCGATCTCCGACCACGGATCGCTCTCGAGCTGCTTCATGCCGAGCGAGATGCGGTGTGTTTCCTGGTTGATGCGGATGATCTGCACCTTGACCGTCTGGCCGATGTTGAGGATTTCGGTCGGATGGTTGACGCGGCGCCAGGCCATGTCGGTGACATGCAGCAGGCCGTCGATACCGCCGAGGTCGACGAACGCACCGTAGTCGGTGATGTTCTTGACGACGCCTTCGACCACCTGGCCTTCTTCGAGGTTCTGTACGATTTCCGAACGCTGTTCGGCGCGGCTTTCCTCGAGCACGGTGCGGCGCGACACCACGATGTTGCCGCGGCGGCGATCCATCTTGAGGATCTCGAAGGGCTGCGGGTTGTGCATCAGCGGCGAGACGTCGCGGATCGGGCGGATATCGACCTGGCTGCGCGGCAGGAAAGCCACGGCACCGTCGAGGTCGACGGTGAAGCCGCCCTTGACCTGGTTGAAGATGACGCCTTCGACGCGTTCGCCCTTGGTGAACTTCTCTTCGAGGCGGACCCAGCTCTCTTCGCGGCGAGCCTTTTCGCGCGACAGCATGGCTTCGCCAAGCGCGTTCTCGATACGCTCGACATAGACCTCGACCGTGTCGCCGACCTTGAGCGTCGTGTCCTTGCCCTTGACGCCGAATTCCTTCAGCGGCACGCGGCCTTCGACCTTGAGGCCGACGTCGATGATAGCCATGTCCTTCTCAATGGCAGTGATGATGCCCTTGACGACCTGGCCTTCGCCGGAATGGCCGGCGGAAAACGATTCTTCGAGCAGGCTCGCGAAATCATCGCGAGTGGGATTTGCAACTGACATAGTTTCTCCTGGAATGCCCCGCAATCTGTCGCGGGGCGGGCGCCGTGGGTTAGCGTTGCGTTGGCCTGCCGGCGTTCCGGGCAAAAAGCCCTTGGCCGCCCTTGAGCGGCAATTCCGGCGCATGAAGAATGCTGGCAGGCTGGTTCACGCCCAATATGGGAATTCTTTTGTCGCCGGCAATCGGCGGCGGCAGGAAAACCCGGCTCAGGCTTCGTTTCTCTTGGCCAAGACATCGTCGACGATCGCCTGAGCTGCCAGAAACGCGGCCTCTATAGCCATTTCCGACGTGTCGAGCAAGTGCGCATCGGCGGCCGGCTTCAAGGGCGAGTCCATGCGGCCCATGTCGCGCTCGTCGCGGCGCACGATATCGGCAAGGATTTCATCGAAATTGGCAGTGCCGCCGATGCTCTCGATTTCGTCCAGCCGCCGCTTTGCCCGCACCTCGGCACTGGCCGTGACATAGAGTTTTACGTCGGCATCGGGACAGACGACAGTGCCGATGTCGCGGCCGTCGAGCACCGCACCCGGTGGGGTTTTTGCGAAGGCGCGCTGCTTGTCGACCAGGATGCGCCGCACCGACGGGATGACAGCCACTTTCGAGGCAGCCTCTCCGACGGCGTGTGCCGAAAGCACGGCGCGGTCGAGCTTTGCCAGATCGACCTGACGAGCTGCCGTTTCAGCGGCCGAGACATTGTCGAGCGGCAGGCCGAGCCGGAGCAGCGAATGCGCCACCGCGCGATAGGTAAGGCCGGTGTCGAGCAGGTTCAGCCGGTAGTGATCGGCCAGCCGCCGGGCGAGAGTGCCTTTGCCGGCGCCGGCAGGGCCGTCGATGGCGATGGTGAAGGTTGAGGTCATTGGCCGCCCACCGGATTCGAAAAGCGCAATGATCCAGATTGGCGTGGCGATCCTTCGCGCCCCCCTCTGTCCTGCCGGACATCTCCCCCACTTGGGGGGAGATCGGCGGCCATCGCGGCTTTCGCCAATTGTCTACGTCGGAGGATTGAGCGGAGCGCCGAAGCTGCCAATCTCCCTCCTTGTGGGGGAGATGTCCGGCAGGACAGAGGGGGGCGCTGTCCCGCCGACGTTCCAGTTTGGCCCCAACGCCCAAGGCTATTGATTGCCATCAAGCTACTCGATCTCCGCGCCCAGCCCCTTCATCAGCCCCATGAATTCCGGAAAGCTCGTTGCGATCATAGCCTGATCGTCGATGGTTACCGGTTTTTCCGTCGCCAGCCCCATCACCAGAAAGCTCATGGCGATGCGGTGGTCGAGATGGGTCTGGACGATGGTGCCCTGTCCGTTGGGGTGTTGGCCGAGGCCCTTGCCGCCGGGTTTTCCGCGCACGGCCAGCGTGGCCTCGCCCTCGCTGCAATCGACGCCGTTGAGCTTCAGACCGTTGGCGACCGCCGACAGCCGGTCGGATTCCTTCACGCGCAGCTCTTCCAGGCCAAGCATCAGCGTTTCGCCCTCGGCGAAGCTGGCCGCCACGGCAAGCACCGGATACTCATCGATCATCGTCGGCGCCCGTTCGGGCGGTACGGTGACGCCTTTCAGCTCGGAGTAACGCACGCGCAGGTCGGCGACGTCTTCGCCGCCTTCATTGCGGCGGTCGAGAATGTCGATCCGGGCGCCCATTTCCTGCAGCGTCAGCAGAAGGCCTGTGCGGGTCGGGTTCATCAGCACGTTTTCGATGGTAATGTCCGAACCCGGCACGATCAGCGCCGCCACCAGCGGAAAGCCGGCCGAGGAGGGGTCGCCAGGCACCGCGATCGTCTGCCCCATGAGCTTGCCCTGGCCTTCGATGAAAATGTGTCGCACGCCGCGCTCGTCGGTCTCGACCGACAGATTGGCGCCGAACCCCTTGAGCATCTTTTCGGTGTGGTCGCGCGTCATCACCGGCTCGATGACGGTCGTAATACCCGGCGTGTTCAACCCGGCGAGCAGCACCGCCGATTTTACCTGCGCCGAGGCCATCGGCACGCGGTAGGTGATCGGTGCGGCGTGCTTGGGCCCGTGCAGCGTGATCGGCATGCGGTCGCCAGGCGTCGCCTTCAGCACCTGCACGCCCATCTGGCGGAGCGGTTCGAGCACGCGGCCCATCGGCCGGCCGGACAGCGAGGCGTCGCCGATGAAGGTGGTTTCCATGTCATAGGTGCCGACCAGGCCCATGGTGAGGCGGGAGCCCGTGCCGGCATTGCCGAAATCGAGCGGGCCTTCCGGCTGCAGCAGCGCGCCGTTGCCGGTACCGCGGATCACCCACTCAGCGCCATGCTTCTCGATATGAGCGCCCATGGCCTTCATGGCAGCGCCCGTACGCATTACGTCCTCGCCTTCCAGCAGCCCGGTGATGCGGGTTTCGCCGGAGGCCAGCCCACCGAACATGAACGAGCGGTGCGAGATCGATTTGTCGCCCGGCACCCGTGCCGCGCCGGAAAGGCCAGATGATTTGCGGGCGGTGGCCTGCTTCGGGGCGGCAGTGTGCGACATGGTTCTTTCCTGGGAAACGCCGGCGGCCGGTCATTTTCGTCTGGTTTGCGCGGTCTCCTATCATGGCGGACCGAAATGGTCATCCCCTTGGTATGAAGGCCTTCGAATTCAAGCTTTTTGGGACGCCGGCTTTTCGCTTTGACAGCGCCGTAAACTCTGGTTAAGGGGACCAAACTTTCATCGACGAGGCTTGCTGTGGCAAAACCCGAACTTGGCACCAAACGCATCGACCCGGAGACGGGTCGAAAATTCTATGACTTGAACAAGGACCCGATCGTCTCGCCTTACACGGGCAAGAGCTATCCGCGCTCCTATTTCGAAGAAGGCAAGATCGCCGCTGTCGAGGAGGAAGAGGAAGTTGCCGAGAAGGAAGTGGACGCCGAGGAGGAAGAGGGCGTCGAGGTCGTCTCGCTCGAAGAGGCGGACGAGGACGCGAAGGCCGACGAACTTCCCGATCTCGGCGACGATGAGGACGACGTCGATCTTGGCGATGACGAGGATGATACGTTTCTCGCCGACGAGGAGGAAGAAGACGACGACGTTGCCGACATGATCGGCGTCGGCGAAGATGACGACGAAGTCTGAGCGAACCGCATTCGCCGGCTTTCGCCGCGCCGCCTGGAAAAAGCGGTTCTTGAAGGCTTGATATTGACTGAAGGCGGGGTTAGAAGCCGCCAGCACTAACGGCGCGGTCTAGAACCCGCGCCGGATCTCTTCGCCGGAAACGGCGCCGGCGAACTGCCGGAGTGGGGCCATAGCTCAGTTGGGAGAGCGCTTGAATGGCATTCAAGAGGTCGTCGGTTCGATTCCGATTGGCTCCACCAGTTCTTCCTACAAGGAAATCAACAACTTAGTTGATGTCCGGTTTCGGGCCATTCTGCTAAAAATCCCTTGGGCACCGCCGGGGCACCGCCAGACTCCTTTTCGACCTAGAAAAGAGTTTGCCCCGCTGGGGGCGTTATTATTTACACTGCTCCTCGCCGGGGGTGATACACAATGACTTTCGATGAGTGGATTTCTGGTGGCGAGGTCCGACTGGCCGAAGCAATCCAGCAAGCTGCGCAAGAAACTCTGCAGCTCGACTTTAAAGGTTCGGCTGCCGGGAAGCCCGGCGCACTGTTCAACGACGGCAAGCTGACAAAGGACGGGCGGCGAGCTATCGGAAAAGTGCTTTCGGCGTTTAGCAACTCGGCTGGCGGGGTGGTGTTAATCGGCGTGGATTGCAGATCGATTGGCGAGGGGGCGGACGTCGCTCAAGCGCTCGATCCTGTACCAGTCTGGGAGACGGCCTTGAGCGCGGTAAGCTCGGCCGTTGGAGACCTACTACAGCCGAAGAACGGTGGCATTCGAGTGGCCGGATTTCCGTCTATGAATGATAATTCCGTTGGTTACCTATTAATCGACGTCCCTCGTTCGGAACGACGTCCGCACATGTGCAACATGGCGAAGCAGTATTTTAAGCGATCTGCTTCGAGCAGCTATGCGATGGAGCATTTCGATATCGAAGACGCTTTTCGCAGAAACGGCTCTCCGGACCTGGATCTTGTATATGACTTCACGAAGAACGTGACCTCCGGACCGCTGGTGAACGCCTCAATCAGCTTAGCGATAAAGAACGAGGGCCTAGCGACAGCTAAGCATGTTTCGCTGACCGTTATTGAGCGGTCGGGGGTTGGGACAAAAAATGGCAGCCCATATGGCGCCAAGCTGACCAAGGTTCAACAATTCGGAGAGAGTCTTCGCCTAATCGGCCCAGAGGGTTTCGTGGTGAACCCTGGTGATACGCAAATCTTCGAGCATTTCGCAATCCAGTTCAACTTCGAAGGGCCGGTTTTCAAGGCAGGCGGAAGGCCAATCGACGCCGCGACCTTGGGTCCTGCTGATTTCGATCGTGGGGCCCGCCTATTGAAACCAGGCAACATAAAGATGAGCCCACCATGAGGCGGGGTGCTCTGAAGGGACTGTTTGCCCGCTGTTTTCAAGCATGAATCCCTGTTGGCGCGGCTCACTGCTCCTCCACTGTTCTCAGTGGGGAACGGCCGCCGGACGCTGTTCCGCCGCTGTTTTCAGCGAGCGTGCTAACCGTTCCCCAACTGTTTTCAATTGCAGCGGTTAATCCGGAATCCCCGAATTAAATTCGGCTCAAGCCCTTGGCGGCACCACTCAAACGAATGGCAATTATCTGTCTGAATGCGTTTAGGGTCCATTCGCGGAGGCCCACGCATCCGTCGCGTGGGGGACACAGTAACTTCCCCTTTAAAGGCGTCGAGATGCCACGAGCACCGAAAAGTCAGTTCCTTAGACCTAAAGATCGAGCGATCTGCCAGCGGGTTGTCGACCAGATAGCCGCCGACGCCAAATCGTACAGCACCTCGATAGACAGCCAGATTCTCGCGTCGACCACACTGTCTCTCTTTCAATCCGGGGTCGTCAATGAAGTGAATTTGCTGGCACATGTTCGCGCGCGTCGCCATGACTTCACCAAGCAGGCCGGCACTGCGTCGCAGGTCGCTTCTTGACGCCCTCAGGAGCTGGCCGGCATGCACCGGCACTCGCCACCTTGCCCGATAGCGAGTGAACTACAGGCCCGAATTGGTTGGGATAGATGTCAATGGAGGGTTCAAGGTTGCCTACGACATCGCGCAAGGCGCGGGTCCATTGGCGGATCGCTTCGTGCGACGTGGTGATGTTGTAGAGATTGCTCAACTATGGTTCTCGATAAAATTCTGTCGTGGCTTTTCCAACCGCGCCGTTGGGTCCGTTTTGCTCGTCAACGTATTGCTGGTTCACTTTTTTGAATTTTTGATCGATGGAATGCAACCGCTGAGCAACAAAGCTCCTGAGACGATTACAACTGCGGTCGTTCTTCATCGACAGGTTAGCCGTTAACTCATCCATGGCGTTAGTCGTTTGAATGGCCCACTGTCGCGTTTTCGCGTCACTAGCGACCACTGTGGATAGGAACGCGTTCCAACGCTTTCGCAATTTCGGCGACACCTTGCCCTCTAGCCGCGGATAGGTCGTAATAAGATACAGCGTATAATCCGCCTCCCTGACATAGCAAGTGGATGGCTCCGAATGGGCAAACTCAATCTCGCGTCTTATGGTTGCCGTCAGCTTGGCTCCCCCACGTCGGGTCAACTGTCGGCCGATTTCCTTGGTGGAGATTCCCGTAATTCCGTAGGGGGTATCCTTTGGGATGACTTTGACACCGGCCTGCGCAACTGAAGCACAAATCAATGTTCCAGCCATCGCCAAAGCGGCGAACAAGTTGGATGCTGCCGATGCTGCTCGCATATAGCCCCCACTAACGTTTACCAAAAATTGGCCACCGACTTGTCCCGGCAGCTAAACTTGCCGCCCGTACCCGAGTCCTTGATGCTTCCGTTGCAGAAGCGGCCGTTGGAATATGTTACTCGTACAGGACAACTGGTGGTCAGGTGTACCCCGCTCACGCGCAAATCGCCAACTGCCGAGGCCGCGCCAGACAGCTTGCAGGCAGCAAATACCCCTAATTCCACGCTGCGTTACCCAGCCAAGCGGACAGCATCACCGATCAGCGGCCGAAAATTTGGATAAGCGCCCTAAGATCTCGCCGCCCCTTCCATCACAGACGAAAATGTCTGCCCTTGAGCATCAGGATATTCGGATCATCTTCCTCGTCTTCATCGGGCTCGTAAGCGGCCGGTGCCTCCAGCAGGTCGATGGCGGGCATCATTGAAAACAACGAAATGTAGGCGCGACTGCGGAGTGCTTAGTTTGATTTGACTCGCGTAATGCACCGGCAGTTTAATCTCCTGTCAGGGCAAAGAGGGGCCACGAACAGGGAGAAAACAATGGCCGTGCAAAAGGAAGACTACCGAACGAACAGAGCCGACTTTGCCATTGCTGCTATGCATAGTCGAGCGACCGCTGAGGACGACCGTGCCGAGCTAGTCGCATCAAGAAAGTCCCTTTGGCTCAGAGATCGGCGATCTGCAATATTGGTTGCAAACCCGTCAGAAAGCACCCCTCAACCGAAGGCTAAACCGCGCGGTTAGCGGGTCAGGTCGTAGCCACTTCCTCCTGCTATCGTCAATCGCGCCCTTGCGAGGGCGAAGCTTTTGACGTTGCGTGTGAGTAGGGGGATATCACATTGCGCAAACACCACACCTTCGCGGCGGCGGGGGCCGCGATTATCCTTTTGAGCGGATGCTCTGGTTCCGGGCCCAAGGATGCCGGATGGGGGTTCGCCAGGCCGAGGCAGCCGTCGCACTGGTTCTGTTTTGAACATCGGGGTGATGGCGAAGCCTATCTCTAGGGAGCGAGGATGATCACGCCGCCAAGACGACAGGGCGAATATGCCGATCGCGAGATCGACTGCCAGGAGGCGATGGAGCCGGGCTTTCAGGCGATCGTCGATTGCATGACAGAGGCCGGTTGGACGCGCGGGGAGATCATGCGGTCGCTTCGGCGGCTGATCGCGGCGGACAACATGACGCAGAAGGAAAACGCCAAGGTCGAGGCGCAGACCTTGCAGCATTGCCGCAGTTCGCTTGCCGACAACTATTCCTGCTGGAATTGACAGGGCCAATCTTCAGGCCTCGTCAAGCCAGAAGGCAACTCGGTCCGGGCGTCTCCGCAAGCCATGTTGAGCTGCCACTGGGACAGACCCGCCGAATTGGAAAGGTCGACGCCCTCGATACGGGTCAGAAAGAAAAAGGCGCGGTCAAAGTCTATCGGCGCGGTGAACCTCGCTCCTCGGAAGTCCGCCCGTGCGAGATTGGCAAACGAGAAGCGGCTGCCGCTGATATCGGCGTCATGGAACTGCGCACGCCCCAATTCTGCCTTTGTGAAATCAACATTGGTCAGATTGGCGTCCTGGAAATTCGAGCGCTGCATTTCCGCGCTCGCAAACACAGCGCCCTGCGCGTCCATACGGCTGAAGTCGGTCCTGTAGGCCTCGATTCTGTCGAACCGGGCGCCTTTGGCGGTCGAGTCGGCCAGGGAAGCACGCACAAGCGTTGCCTTCTCAAGATTTGCCGCAAGGAGATTGCTGTTCCTGAGGTCGGTCGAAGTGAAATCAACACCGAACAGGTTCGCCCCGCTCAGGTCCTGTCCTTCTAGGATGAGAAGCTTCTTGTCACACTCGTGCCAATTGACGCCAGGCGTCGCGGCTGCCTGGCAATTGTGAGCAGCAGTGGCGTTCTGCCAAGCAAACACAGTGCAAACCGCTAGAACCAAGCCGGATGCGCCGTAAGCTCTGGTTCGCCTCAAAGTCATTGTTGCTGGATCTCTGCTACTCGCCGACACTCAACCTTACCACATCTGCTGACACACCGTGACCACCGCCGTCACAGTCAGCGCATTTCTCATATTCAAGCTTTGATGTTGATCAACCGATCAACCCGCGCGTAGGGCGCGATTTGCGAGCCCCTCCCCATATCATCGGCGGTCCAGCAGAGATTCATTTGTCACCGGCCAGTCGCCCACTTATTTAGACCCGCTGCAGTGCGATAGCGATCCCCTGGCCCGAGCGGAGGGGCTTTCAGCCCAGGAACGCGCTGATGTCGTAATTTCCAATAGTCTTTGCGAGGTCTTCCGGCGAAGATCCGTGTTTGTTTTTGAGTGTCTTATCTGAGCCAGCTGAGAGCAGGAGCTTGATCAACTCGCCACGGCCGCGTGACTCAAATACGGCACGCCACAGCGGCGTGTTTCCATGATTATCCTGGGCAGTAACATCTGCGCCGGCCTTGATTAGAAGTTCGGCCGCTTCGCGCCGATATTCGCGAGCGGCAAAGTGCAGCGGCGTTTCCCCGTTCTTGTCCCTCACATTAACTTTCGATCCGCCCTCAATCAGTGCTGCGACGATCGCGTTGTCGCCATCTTTTGCGGCATAAAACAGTGGGGTCCGGCCCTCGCGATCTAGAGCATCGACATTATCTCCCTCCGAAATCGCCTGGATGACCTCAGGCAGGCTATGTCTCATCACCGCCCTGTGCACGGGTGTGGAACTATCTAGGTCGCTCATACATATGGCTCCGATTAGCCGATGGGTCTTCCAATTCATATTTGTCCGGGTCGTTCATTAGGTCGTTGAACTGCTCTTGAGTTAATCCTTCAGACTCTGCAGCTTGCTTTTCCCGCCAAAACTCGTTGCCTGGCTTGTGCCCGAAATCAGGTGTACCATCTAACAGAAGCCGACAATGAAGCCGGACTGATTGCGATCAGCACGGTGCCGAGCGTCACAGGCGCGAGGGACTTAACAACTGACATGATCATTTTGAGATCCTCCCCAAGCTCCCGTCGGTCAACATTCAGTCCTTGGGGTCGCAGGTGTAGTGCCCTTCGAAGCGTAGCCACTGCCGGCGGCCAACCGTTTCGGGATCGAGGCCGAAGCGATCCTGGCGCGCTCGATCGTCGTGCCGGCCGCGCCTGCCTCCGCATGACGGATGGCGCGGCTTCGCAAAGCGCACATGATTTCGTCACGTGAGATGCTGATGTCGCCAAGAACGTCATCGGGTAAACGGCTCAACTGGTCCGTTGCCGACAAGAGAGCTTTTCGCTCGGCGCGGAGGCGTAACCACCTGCGAAATGGACCAATGGCGGCAGCATGAATTATAACCATGATCAGATCGTCCCTTCATTGATCTGAATTGACCGGTACGGAACGGCGCGAACGGCACTCCGGGCGAGAGCGTCAGCCGTCCGCGAGGCAAGTTAGGCGTAGTGGTCGATGGATTGGTTTTGCCGCGGCGTGCCCATACGGCGGGCGGTGGCTGGCCCCGGGCCACGCATGTAATAAAGCTCCGGGCGGTAGCGCGGCGCGACGAATTTGCGAAACCCCGCAGCAAGTTTTGTGACGGGAGCCAAGAATTTCATGACTGTTCCCTTTCCCTTCGCCGGCTTGCACACGAGCCGGCGGGCCTGACGTTGCAACAAGGATATGACAGTCGAACCAGGCTCGGCTGTGGGAATTCCCACACCGGGGAAAACATTGGCGAAATCCGCTCCCAGTTTGCATCCCGGAAAGCGGGGCCTGCGGCCATCAAATTTCCTTGGATAGGGAGTAAGGTGAAGTACACTTGATTGAACAAGAGACCGTTGTGACAGGCTCTCTGGCCTTCATCTCAAGACTTTGCGATGCCGACCTCGCCGCGCTGACCAAACGGTGGCACGAGCGCAGCTATCGACACAACGAGCTAATCATTTCCCACGGCGACACTGGTCGCGATGTCTTCTTCCTGCTGGAAGGACGGGCTCGCGTGACACTGGTTTCAGCGGACGGCAGGGAGATAGCGTATCGCGATGTCGAACCGGGTGACATTTTCGGGGAGCTCGGAGGCATTGACGGGATTGCACGCTCTGCCAGCGTAGTCGCGCTGGAGGCAACCCGCGCTGCACGGCTGTCCGGCACAGCATTCCGGGATATCGTGATGACCCACCCGACTTTTGCCTGGATGCTGCTTGAGCATCTGTCTGCCCAACTCCGGCGCATGACCGAGCGGGTATTCGAATACAGCACTCTGGTCGTGCGAAAACGGCTGATCGTCGAGCTCCTGCATCGGGCGGAGAAAGCCGCACTCGTGGACGGCGAGGTGTCCATAAGCCCGGCACCGACGCATTCCGAGCTGGCGGCAACGATGAGCACGCACAGGGAAGCGGTCTCGCGCGAAATGAGCGACCTCGCCAAGAGAGGCCTGATCGAAAAGCGCGGCAGCAGGTTATTGCTGCATGACGTCTCGGCACTACGGGCGCTGGTCGACAAGAAGGAATAGAGAAGGCTGTCGCTGCGGCGGGGGCACCGCACGTTTCATACTCCTCGGCCGCAAGTGATTATTCCTTCCGGCAAACCGGGCAACCTAGCGTGCCAGCGCGCGGGTCGGGCTTTGATCGCTTCACCCCTTGCAAGAATCATGACTCGGCTTCTTGATGCGGGCACGGAACGTTATCCCCAGCCTGCTTGCAGACTTACAAGGGCGGATCGAAGGGTGAAGCCGCATGGACGTTAAATACAAAATCTTCGTCAGCTCGACCTACGCCGATTGGGTGGACGAAACACGGTCGGTCATCGAGGCCGTTCTTAACCTCGGGCATATTCCTGTGGGGATGGAGGCATTCCAAGCCAGCAATCGCGAGATCGACTGCCAGGAGGCGATGGAGCCTGGCTTTCAGGCGATCGTCGACTGCATGCTCGATGCTGGCTGGACGCGCGGGGAGATCATGCGGTCGCTTAGACGGCTGATCGCCGCCAACAACATGACGCAGAAGGAAAATGCCAAGGTCGAGGCGCAGATCGCCATCGCGCGCGCTATGATGCGCTTCGGCCGGCCTTGACGATCGACAGCCCAGCGCCAGTCGGCGATGGATGGGAACGATATCGGCCCCTATGTGTTAGAAATCCATGGACACTATGGAACCCCAGGGCCACGGGATGGCGGCCGATATTTTGACATCGGAAGTTGCCAATGCCAGGCAGCGCATCCACCGGACCGAGCTCGCGCTTCAACGCACTGAAGAAATGCTGGCCGAGAATCTTGCGCTGTGCAGCAGGATACGAACTGCGGTCGAGGCCGCAGACCGCTTGGTGGAGATCGATCCCCCCAGCGTTGAAGGACGCCGCGCGGGTTGACCTGGGCTGGCGTTTCATTCGTCGCGACCTTCAGGCCGGCGCCCAGGCCACCGGCGTCATCACCGTGCGAACAAGCCGGAACCAACGGCGACCACAAGCGGTTTACCAATCGAAGGGACCGCAATGGATTCGGAATAATGGAATTTTTGGATATGGAACTGGCGAGAGCCCGACAGCGGCTTAACCGGGCCGAGCGCTCCCTCGAACGTGCAAATGAAATGCTGGATGAAGGCTGCGGTGTCGGCATCAATATCGCGCTGTGCAGCAGGATCCGGGCTGCGCAACGACGCGTGGCCGAGGCGAGATTGCGGTTGACGAAGATCGAGCCTGGCCAGCCTGGCCGCACGGAGCAGCTCACAAGGTTTGAGCCTATTGGCCGATAGCCGCACAGCGATCTAGCGGCAGAGCGATAGGTCTGGCTCATGCGAAGCGGATGCGGCGTGGGCTGAACCGGCCTGCAGCTCGTGCGTCTGGCGATCGAGCTGACCTGCCCGGCCGGCGTGCTGCCGAGCGAGGAGGCAGTCAACTTGCTCTATGGACCGTTGCCGGTGCATGAGGGCGAGGCGCTTGCAAAGGCCATCATCGAAACCGTCGAGCGACTGACCCGGTGCCGAGACCAAGTCAGTGACCAAGCCCTAAAGCTTCGGCCGCAGATCGAGGGTCAACAGACGCGCTTCTCTTAGGATCGAGGCACGATCGAGCCCGATCAGAGATGCAATGTCACGTATTTGCTGCTCAGTGGCACCGGACACCCGTGCAAGCGCGCGTAGATTTTCGTCCGTCAGGCCTGCCGGCCTTGATTCTTTTTCGGCCATCACACCAATGCCTCCGGTTGGGGCAGGAGTGCGATGGTCGCTCCCAAGCGTCAGCGCCCATGGTGCGTAGCTGGCGATCTTTCATAGTACGTTCTCGCGCCGATTTTAGCCAGTGGCCTTCGTTTTAGGCAATGTCTCGGGTGACACTACCTTCTTTTAGTGGTCCTGATCCTCGTCGTCGAAGCCCAGCAGCGAAGCGTGGCGTACCATGATCATTTTATTAAATTAGCAATGATGCATGAACGGGCGTATAATCCGCTCCAGCTGGGGGCGAACGCTCTCAGCCGGTACGCCCAGCGGCCAAATCGCCCCTCCAACTGCCGTCGCGCTATCAGGTTATGATGGGTGACGACGTGAGACGGGATAAGCACAATCCGCCAACTATGAAGGGCAAAATCCACGGGTCGCCGGACAACGACGAACCGGGGCATTTGGAGTTCTGCCCAATTTGCGGCCAGACATTCGACAAGCGAAACCTTGTCGAAGTGCTGCATCATCACCTTCCCGAGCATGAGCCGTTCGCGACGGATAGGTGACAGAGGTCGAAGCCGCCTCGGTATTCCGCGAATTGGATAAAAAGTCCCGCCGCACATGCCAGGACGGCGGGATCCGATCAAGTGGCTTGCACCAGGCTGGGGGGATGCGGGGGTTGGGCTTGCCCGGTGCACGGGGACCGTCCGGAACTTTAGGCCCATCATCTGCAATGCGTCCACCAACCGTCGGTGGAAGAAATTCGGCTACCGACAGATCGGTCATCCCGGATCGCTGTGGCCAGCAACTCGTGCCAGTGACGGCATCTCGTGTGAAAGCCTTTGTTGAAGAAACTAAGGAACGGCTCACGCGCATGGCCGAGGAAGGCGGCAAGGTGACAATCGATCTTGGAACGCTTATGACGATTGATATCGACCAGGTCAGGCTGGTCGAGAAGTACAGGGCGCCGAAGCGCAAAAAGCCCCTGCGGGACATGCTGAATTAGCTCTTTGTATGTAAAAAACAGACATTGAACATTTTCCGGCAATCCTAGTTAGGATGGATGCCGCGCTATTTCTTCGACTTGTCCAGCAATGGAGAGACCTTCCCAGACCCTGAAGGTTCAGAGCTTCCGAGCCTGGAATCTGCGGAGGACGAGGCAGCAAAAACGCTGCTTGAAATCGCAAGAGAAAAGCTGTCCGATGGCACCTACCACGAGGCTGGCATTCAAGTCCGCGACGAAGCAGGCAACCAGCTAGTCCAGATCGTGGTCAAATTCGAACTGAACCGCATAGCGCCCATCAGACAATGAATCGATGGGAACCTGATCGTCTTCACCTTGAAGGTGCCCGGTCTGATCGTCTTCACCTTGAAGGTGCCCGGTTATGCCAAGCGCGGGCGTGGCGTCATGTGGCCGACCTTCATTCGACTATCGAAGAGACGCGTCGGACAATCGAAGCATCGCGCTAGTTGCTGGCCCAGCTAGCCGCCAAAGAGGACCGGCCCCCTGATAACTGATCAAGAAGAACGGCCGTCCCGGGCTGGCCGCCGCCGATCGCGGAACCTAGCTGAGACTAGTGTAATCGGCCGCCCGGCCTAGGCTCGCCCTTCATCCAAAAATGGCGAACCCGTGCCCGGTCAGTGCACGTTTCTGCCTGTAGTTTGAACCGCGAGCGCCGGTCTGAACCAGGCAGCGGGCTGAAATGACCGCTGAGCAAAACTCCATTACTTGTTGCAGTTCTGCATATCCGACGTCATAGCCCCGCTGGGGGTGTTGTTGTCGGCATCGTTGCCCGCCGTATCCTTGCAGCGGTCCTCCATACCGTTTGTCTGCGGCGTGGTGGCATTCGTTGCGTTCGGATCGATCGTGTTCGGGGTAGTTGCGCTGCCAGTCCCGGTGTTGCCGCCGGAAGTGCCTGTGTTGACGCCGGTATTGGGGCCGTTACCCGTTCCGCTGGTCCCGGAGCCCATCGATTGTGCCATGGCAGATGTAGCCAGGCCGATAGCAAGTAGGAATGCAGAGAGAATTTTGATCATCTTAGTGTCTCCATCGAGTTGCATCGCGCTATCGCGATCTATACCCAACGAGAGTTTTTTCGAGATGTTCCGTTGGACAGAAATAGTGATCGATACAATCACTATGGACCTTTGTTGCTCGTCGTTTCATGAATGTGACGCCGAAATTCCTGCCGCATAGCGGCAATTTCGTCTGGAACCAAATCGAGCATGCCGCGTTGTTGCGCTTGCGGGGAGTTGTGTCGGGCCGCAGGGGACAGTTTCACCAGGACATTCAAGAAATCCGTGAGCTGGGAGGGGCGCTGTGAGCGTGCTTGCATCCACAAGGCAATTGGATCGCCGTCAAATACTGAACGCACTGAAGGCTTTTCGGAGCGGTGATTTCTCCGTTCGCATCGACAATGTCTATGCCGGCCTCGATTCCGAGATCGCCGATACCTTCAACGAAATCGTAGAACTCAACGATCAGGTCACGCGCGAGTTCGAACGCCTCAGCAAGGTCGTCGGCAAGGATGGCCGGATCGGCGAGCGCGGCCGTGTCCGCAACGCCACCGGCAGTTGGGAATCGAGCGTCCGTTCCGTCAACGATCTGATTGAGGACATGGTTCAGCCGACGGCGGAAGTGGCGCGCGTCATCGGCGCGGTCGCCAAAGGCGACCTGTCGCAGACGATGATGGTCGAAATCGACGGCCGGCCGTTGCGCGGCGAATTCCTGCGCATCGGCAAGATCGTCAACACCATGGTCGGGCAACTGGCCTCCTTCGCCTCGGAGGTGACGCGCGTGGCGCGCGAGGTCGGCACCGAAGGCAAGCTCGGCGGCCAGGCCCGCGTGAAGGGTGTGGCCGGAACCTGGAAGGACCTGACCGACAACGTCAACGCCATGGCGACGAACCTGACCGGGCAGGTGCGCAACATCGCCGAGGTGACGACCGCCGTCGCTTCCGGCGACCTGTCGAAGAAGATCACCGTCGACGTAAAGGGCGAAATCCTCGAGCTCAAGAACACCATCAACACGATGGTCGACCAGCTCAATTCCTTCGCCTCGGAAGTGACACGCGTGGCGCGCGAGGTCGGTACAGAAGGCAAGCTCGGCGGCCAGGCGCGCGTCGAAGGTGTCGGCGGCACCTGGAAGGACCTGACCGACAACGTCAACCTGATGGCCGAAAACCTGACCGGCCAAGTGCGCAACATCGCCGAGGTGACCACGGCTGTGGCGCTTGGCGACCTGTCGAAGAAGATCACGGTCGACGTCAAGGGCGAGATCCTCGAGCTGAAATCGACCATCAACACCATGGTCGACCAGCTGAACTCCTTTGCCGGCGAAGTGACGCGCGTCGCCCGCGAAGTCGGCACCGAGGGCAAGCTCGGCGGCCAGGCTCAGGTGCGCGGCGTTGCCGGCACCTGGAAGGACTTGACCGACAACGTCAATTCGATGGCCGAGAACCTGACAGGCCAGGTCCGCAACATCGCCGAGGTGACGACCGCCGTCGCTTCGGGCGACTTGTCGAAGAAGATCACCGTCGCGGTGCAAGGCGAAATCCTCGAGCTCAAGGACACCATCAACACGATGGTCGATCAATTGAACTCCTTCGCGTCCGAAGTGACGCGCGTGGCGCGCGAGGTCGGCACCGAAGGCAAGCTCGGCGGCCAGGCCGAGGTGAAGGGGGTCGGCGGCACCTGGAAAGACCTGACCGATAACGTCAACCTGATGGCCGCCAACCTGACCGGCCAGGTCCGCAACATTGCCGAGGTCACAACCGCAGTGGCCCGCGGCGACCTCTCGAAAAAGATCACCGTCGACGTCAAGGGCGAAATCCTCGAGCTCAAGGACACCGTCAACACGATGGTCGACCAGCTGAACTCCTTCGCCTCGGAAGTGACGCGTGTGGCGCGCGAAGTGGGATCGGAAGGCAAGCTCGGCGGCCAGGCGCATGTCGAGGGTGTCGGCGGCACCTGGAAGGACCTGACCGACAACGTCAACGCCATGGCCGGCAATCTGACCGTGCAGTTGCGCGACGTCTCCAAGGTGGCAACGGCAATTGCGACGGGCGATTTGACCCAGAAGATCACCGTCGATGCGCTGGGCGAGATCCTGCAGATCAAGGACGTCATCAACACGATGGTCGACCAGCTGAATTCCTTCGCCTCCGAGGTGACGCGCGTGGCGCGCGAGGTCGGTTCCGACGGCAAGCTCGGCGGCCAGGCACAGGTGCGCGGCGTTGCCGGCACCTGGAAGGACCTGACCGACAACGTCAATGCGATGGCCGCCAACCTGACCGGCCAGGTGCGCAACATCGCCGAGGTGACGACTGCAGTGGCGCTTGGCGACCTGTCGAAGAAGATCACCGTCGATGTGCGCGGCGAAATCCTCGAGCTGAAGGACACCATCAATACTATGGTCGACCAGCTCAATTCCTTTGCCTCGGAGGTGACGCGCGTGGCCCGCGAGGTCGGCACCGAAGGCAAGCTCGGCGGCCAGGCGCAGGTGCGCGGCGTTGCCGGCACCTGGAAGGATCTGACCGACAATGTGAATTCGATGGCCGAGAACCTGACCGGCCAGGTCCGCAACATCGCCGAGGTGACGACGGCTGTGGCGCGCGGCGACCTGTCGAAGAAGATCACCGTCGACGTCAAGGGCGAGATCCTGGAGCTGAAATCGACGATCAACACCATGGTCGACCAGCTGAACTCCTTTGCCGGCGAAGTGACGCGTGTCGCCCGCGAGGTCGGCACCGAGGGCAAGCTCGGCGGCCAGGCGCGGGTCGAGGGCGTTGCCGGCACCTGGAAGGACCTGACCGACAACGTCAATCTGATGGCGACGAACCTGACCAACCAGGTGCGCGGCATCGCCGATGTCGTGACCGCGGTCGCGCAAGGCAATCTCAAGCGCAAGCTGACGGTGGATGCCAAGGGCGAGATCGCCTCGCTCGCCGACACCATCAACGGCATGATCGAGACGCTGGCGACCTTCGCCGACCAGGTGACCAACGTCGCCCGCGAGGTGGGCATCGAAGGCAAGCTCGGCGGTCAGGCCCGGGTGCCCGGCGCTGCCGGCCTTTGGCGCGACCTGACCGACAACGTCAACCAGCTCGCGGCCAACCTGACCACGCAGGTGCGCGCCATCGCCGAGGTGTCGACGGCGGTGACCAAGGGCGATCTGACCCGCTCGATCAGCGTCCAGGCCTCCGGCGAGGTCGCGGCCCTGAAAGACAACATCAACGAGATGATCCGCAATCTGAAGGACCAGACGCTGAAGAATGCCGAGCAGGACTGGCTGAAGACCAATCTCGCCCGCTTCTCGCGCATGCTGCAGGGCGAGCGCGACCTGGCCACGGTCTCGCGTCTCATCATGTCCGAACTCGCCCCGCTGGTGAATGCGCAATATGGCGTGTTCTACGTGACCAACCGCGACGAGGACGAATCGTATCTCGAGCTTGCGGCCTCCTATGGCGCCGAAAGCAAGGTGGAGATCAAGCAACGCCTCGATCTGCGCGAAGGCCTTGTCGGGCAAAGTGCCGCCGACAAGCGCGCCATCATGCTGGACAATGTGCCGCCGAATTTCCTGCGCGTCACCTCTGGCCTTGGCAATGCCGCGCCGGCCAACGTGATCATTCTTCCGGCTCTGTTCGAGGACGAGGTGAAGGCCGTCATCGAACTCGCCTCGTTCAGCGAATTCCGCGACACGCACCAATCGTTCCTCAACCAGCTGATGGAATCCGTCGGCATCGTTCTCAACACCATCGCCGCCACCATGCGCACCGAAGGCCTGCTCAAGCAGTCGCAGCTGCTGACCTCGGAGCTGCAGGCGCGTCAGACCGAGCTGACCAAAAAGCAGGAAGAGCTGCACGCCACCAATGAGGAGCTGCAGGAAAAAGCGCAGCTGCTCGAGAACGAAAAGAAGCAGGTGGAGAACAAGAACCTCGAAATCGAGATGGCGCGACGGGCGCTGGAGGAGAAGGCCGAGCAACTGGCGCTTACCTCGAAATACAAGTCGGAATTCCTCGCCAATATGAGCCACGAACTGCGCACGCCGCTGAACTCGCTGCTCATCCTTTCAAACCTGCTCGCAACCAACCAGCAGGGCAATCTCAACGACAAGCAGGTCGAGTTCGCGCGCACCATCAACTCGGCCGGCACCGACCTTTTGAGCCTCATCAACGACATCCTCGATCTGTCGAAGATCGAATCGGGCACCGTCTCGATCGACATCAACGATATGCCCGTGGTGCATCTTCGCCAGCATATGGAGCGAACCTTCCGGCAGCTGGCGACCGACAAGGGACTTGGCTTCACCATCAATGTCGACCCCGCGCTTCCGGAGACCGTCCGCACCGACGAGAAGCGGTTGCAGCAAATCGTGCTCAACCTTTTGTCGAATGCGTTCAAATTCACCTCGCAAGGCGAGGTCCGTTTGAATTTCCGGGCCGAAAAGACGGGCCGTCACAACGGTTCGGCGCAACCGATGGAGGCGCTCGCGATCGTGGTCAGCGATACCGGCATCGGTATTCCGCAGGACAAGCAGAAGCTGATTTTCGAAGCCTTCCAGCAGGCCGACGGCACCACCAGCCGCAAATATGGCGGCACCGGGCTCGGGCTCTCGATCAGCCGGGAGATCGCCCGGCTGCTCGGCGGCGAATTGCGGGTCGAGAGCACGCCGGGCAAGGGTTAGACGTTCACGCTGGTCATTCCATTCGACGGACCCCGGATGGCCTTGGCCCCGCAAGCGGCGTTGCTGCCGGCGATGGAGGTGGCCGCAACGCCGCTTACGGGGCCAAGCCCGCCGTCCTCCGAATTGCTCGATGACCGCGACACGATCTCGCCGGAAGATCGGGTCGTGCTGATCGTCGAGGACGACCCGACCTTCGGCGGTTTGCTGCTCGGCCTCGCACGTTCGGCCGGGCTGAAAGGCGTCCTGTCGACCGCCGGCTCCGGCACACTGGCGTTGGCGCGCAAGCTGGTTCCCGACGCGATCACGCTGGATCTCGGACTATCGGATATCGACGGCTGGGTGTTGTTCGATCTGCTTCGCCATGACCCGAAAACCAAGGACATTCCCGTCCATGTCATTTCGGGCGCCGAAGATATCGAGGTGCTTGCCCGCAAGGGTGCATCCAGCATTTCAACCAAGCCCGTGTCGTCGGACGAACTGATGAAGGTCTTCCAGGACATTCACTCCAGAAAGCTCCGCGTCCAGCGCCGCGTTCTGATTGCCGATACCGATCCCGAGCGCCGCCTTTCGCTGATCGACGCGATCCGCGACGGCGTCACCTCGGTCACGGCGATCGGCCG
The DNA here is from genome assembly GCF_040322615.1 of Mesorhizobium sp. M0119. NCBI lineage: Bacteria > Pseudomonadati > Pseudomonadota > Alphaproteobacteria > Hyphomicrobiales > Phyllobacteriaceae > Mesorhizobium > Mesorhizobium sp. M0119. The sequence continues at coordinate 111,658 of NZ_JAMYTU010000002.1, read as the reverse complement.
CGTCGCGGCGAATGCGGACGATATCGGCATCGCCAACTATGATGCCGTTGTGCTCGGCTTTGGCCGCTCGGCCAAGGACAATGCCCAGATGCTGGATGAGATTGCCGTCCTGTTCGGACAATCGGTGTCGCGACTGCTGTTCTTTGCGCCTCATCCGGAAGCGCTGCAACAGTCGCTCGCCTTGCATCCGGCATTGGCGGATGTCCCGCGGGCGGAGAATTTCGCGCAGCTGGCTCTCCTGATATCGGCAACGCTCCCCGGGCGAGGCCACGAAAACGATGGTGCGGCAGCCGAACAGCCGGACAAGTTCGACCTGGCCGGCGCAAAGGTCCTCATCGTCGACGACGACATCCGCAACATCTATTCGCTTACCAGCGTTCTCGAAACCTATGACATCCAGGTGCTGCACGCGGAACGCGGCCGGGAAGGTATCGCGCTTCTGGAGCAGAGCCCGGACATCGACGCCGCACTGATCGATATCATGATGCCGGAAATGGATGGCTACGAGACGATGCGGCAGATCCGCGGCATGCCGGCGATCGCCCATATCCCGTTGATCTCGGTCACCGCCAAGGCAATGAAGGGCGATCGGCAAAAGTGCCTCGACGCCGGCGCCTCCGACTACATCGCCAAGCCTGTCGACCTCGATCTGCTGCTGGCATTGCTGCGTGTCTGGATCGGCCGCTCGCGATCCCGTGTCCATGGTCCGGAAAAGACGCTCATGGCAGTGAACTGACGGCCGCTCGATGCAGAAACTGTCGAGGCACGGAGCAAGAAAGCTGGAGGTCATGGCGCCGGCAGCGGGGCCGGCAAAGGCGCGCATCCTGGCCGTGGATGACGACGAGCGCAATCTGCTGGCGATCGGCGAGGTTCTGGCTCCTATCGGTGAAGTCGTCTGCGTGCAGTCGGGCGAAGAGGCGCTGCGCGCACTGCTGAAGGAGGATTTCGCCGTCATTCTGCTGGATGTGCTGATGCCGCGGCTGGACGGCTACGAGACGGCGGGACTGATCCGCCAGCGCGAGCAATCCAGGCGAACGCCGATAATTTTTCTCACCGCCATCAACAAGGAAGACGCCCACATGCTGCGCGGCTATGACGCCGGCGCGGTGGATTACGTGTTCAAGCCCTTCGACCCCGCCATGCTGCGTTCCAAGGTCGCCGTGTTCGTCGAGCTTCACGAGAAGACGCTTGAAATCCAGCAAAAGGCGGCTGCCGAGCAACGGCTGCTGGCCCAGGCACTGCAGGCGCAGCAGGAAAAGCTCGAGGCCGAGCGGGCGCTGCGCAGCGCCCAGGAGCGGCAGCATGCCATTTTGAGCTCTCTTCCGGTCTGCTTCCACGCAAGGGCGGCGGAACCGCCGTTCGGCGCCAGCTTTGTCACCGAAGGGGTCGAACGCCTGACCGGCTTTCCTGCCGAAAGCCTGACCTCCGATCCAGGCTTCGGCCTGAGCCGGGTTCATCCCGACGATCTGCCGAGAGTGAGGCAAGCCCTGCTCGCAGCCAAGGCCACCGGCTCCTACACCTGCGAATTCCGCTGGCAATGCGCCGACGGCAATTACCGGATTTTTCTCGACCAGGGCGTCCTGTCGAACGGCTCCGACGGCCGGAGGCCTGAGATCCTCGGCACGTTGCTGGATATTACCGAGCGGCGCGAGCTTGAGAACCAGCTGCTGCAATCGCAGCGCCTCGACGCGATCGGCAAGCTTACCGGCGGCCTGGCGCATGATTTCAACAATCTGCTTGCCGCAATTCTCAGCGGGTTGGGATTGCTCGAGCGCCACGCCGAGTTCGATGGACAGACCAGGCAGGTTCTGGAACTGACACGCCGGTCGGCAAAACAAGGCGCCGAGCTCGTCAACCGCATGCTTGCCTTCTCGCGCCGCCAGACACTGAGGCCGCAGGCCGTGCGCCTCGCCGCGCTCGGCGATACAATGAACGGATTGGTGGCCCCGGTCCTGGGCGGCCTGATCCGTTTCGATTGGCTTGTCGACGACACTGTGTGGCCGGCGCATGTCGATGCCAGCCAGCTGGAGCTGGCGCTGATGAACCTGGTCTTCAACGCGCGCGATGCCATGCCGTCCGGCGGCACGATAATCGTGGAGGCGCAAAATCGAACGCTAGGCAGTGCAGCCGAGGATATTTCGGCGGGCGACTATGTCGTGGTCACCGTCAAGGACACGGGGTCGGGCATACCGGCCGATATTCTCGCCAAGGTCGTCGAACCGTTCTTCACCACAAAACCGGTCGGCAAAGGCACTGGCCTCGGCCTGAGCACGGTGCATGGCTTCGTCAAGCAATCGGGCGGCACGCTTCGCATCGAAAGCACCGTCGGCAGTGGAACATCCGTCCAGCTCTGGCTGCCGCGTTCAATCGAGCGCCCGGTGGAAATCGCCGAGAAATCCGATTCCGACGACACCGTCGTGAATGCCGGCGAGGACTATCCATCGGTCCTGCTGATCGACGACAGCAATGTATTGCGGGAACTGACGGCGCAATCGCTTCGCCAACACGGCTTTGCGGTGACCTGCGCCGGGGGCGGCGCGGAAGCGCTGGCGATGATCGAGCGGGCACCGTACGATTTCGACGTCATCGTCACCGATTTTGCCATGCCGCTCGTCTCAGGCCTCGAGGTCATTCGGTTCGCCCGCAATCTGCGGGCCGATTGGCCGGCGGTGATGATAACCGGATATGCCGATGCCGACGCGATCGCCGACCGGCTCCCTGACGTGCCGCTGCTCGGCAAACCGCTGCGCGAAAAGGACCTGATGGAGAGCATTCTTGCAGCGGCTGCGCGCACCGGCTCGCAGAGGGCCAAGCAGGCCCAGCCGGTGAAGAAGCGGACCATTGGAACCTGACGTACAGGTTGTCGTTGGATAGGTCGTTAGCTGCGTTAGGATCGGAGGAAAGACTGATGGCGACAGCGGACTGGGCTCTTCCTGAACGCTTCACCTTTCAAGGGAACTCGATCGCCTGGGGCGCGATGGGCGAGGGCTCACCCGCGGTATTGCTGCATGGCACGCCTTTCTCATCGTCGGCATGGCGTAGAATTGCGCCTTTGCTCGGCCAACAGAGGCGAATCTATTGCTTTGACATGCTCGGCTATGGTCGATCCGACAAACCCGACAGCGACGTGTCCCGTGGCATGCAGAACGAGCTTTTCGCGGCCCTTTACGATCATTGGGGCCTGCGTGACCCCGATATCGTTGCGCATGATCTCGGCGGCTCAACAGCGTTGCGCGGTCATTTGCTCAACGGGCTCGACTACCGGTCGCTGGTGCTGATCGATCCGGTCGCAATCAGCCCGCAAGGCTCACCACTTGTTCAGGCCGCCAAGAAACACGAGACGGTCTTTTCCGGCCTCCCGCACTACATTCACGAAGCGATCCTGCGCGCCTACATCGGCGGCGCCGTAGCGAATGCGCTGCGCGAGGAAGAGATGGCGCTTTACCTCGCGCCGTGGCTGGGAGCCGAAGGCCAAAAAGCCTTCTGGCGCCAGGTCGCTCAGATGGATGACAAATACTCGCAAGAGGTCGAGTGGCGCTACGGTGAGATTCGTTGCCCCGTTGCCATCCTGTGGGGCGAGGACGACCAGTGGATTCCCATCGCCGACGGTCGCGAGCTCGCGCGCCGCATTTCGAGCGCTTCCTTCCACGTCGTGCCGAACGCGAAGCATCTTATGCAGGAGGACGCGCCGGAAGCGATCGTGGCGACAGTGCTTGGCTTCTGGCGAGACCTGGAGGAGCGGGCAAATGCCCGCAAAAAATCGGCTTCGGCCGCTCGATCTCCACCGCGTCAATGACCGCGTCGGGCGCCTCTATCCGGTAGCCGATGCGAAGGACAGGAATCCACTCCTTAGTGGCAGTCTTGAATCGAAACGGTACGTTTCGTATCGTTGACCTAACAGCATCCAGCCTGTGCGCAACACCGAGCGCCGGCCATGGCGCGCTCGACGGGCTGTGATGCGGTTGATAAGCCCTCTCCCCAAGGAGAGTCGAGACATGACCGTTGCGATCGAGATGGGCCAGACGAGCGCAGGCGCCCCGGCGGCGCTGGATCTTGAAGAACTGCTGGCGACGCGGCTTCTGGTGCAGGGCAATTCGGGTTCCGGCAAATCCCATCTGCTGCGCCGGCTCTTGGAGCAGAGCGCGCCCTGGGTACAGCAGACCATCATCGATCCCGAAGGCGACTTCGTGACGCTCGGCGACCGGTTCGGCCATTTGGTGATCGATGCCGAGGAGCACACCGAGCGCGGCCTGCAGAGCGCCGGCGAGCGGGCGCGCATCCACCGCGTCTCCACGGTGCTCAATCTCGAAGGGCTCGACGCCGAGAACCAGATGCGCCGCGCCGCCGCCTTCCTCGGCGGGCTGTTCGAGGTCGCCCGCGACCACTGGTACCCGATGCTGGTGGTGGTGGACGAGGCGCAGCTGTTCGCGCCGGCGGTTGCCGGCGAGGTTTCGGACGAGGCGCGCAAGCTCTCGCTCGGCGCCATGACCAATTTGATGTGCCGTGGCCGCAAGCGCGGGCTGGCCGGCATCATCGCCACCCAGCGGCTGGCCAAGCTTGCCAAGAATGTCGCCGCCGAGGCGTCCAATTTCCTCATGGGCCGGACCTTTCTTGATATCGACATGGCGCGCGCCGCCGACCTACTCGGCATGGAGCGGCGCCAGGCTGAGGCTTTCCGCGACCTCGAGCGCGGGCAATTCATGGCGCTCGGCCCGGCGCTGTCGCGCCGTCCGCTCGGCTTGCGCATCGGCCCGACCGATACAAGTCCGCGCAACGCGACCCCGCGCCTGATGCCGTTGCCGGAAGCGGCACTGGAGGATGCCCGCGCGATCATCCTGGCGGCCCCGCCGCCGGAAACCGTCCGGCCGCAGCGCCGCTCGTCGCCGGACCTGCTCGATCAGCTGATGGCGGCAAAATCGGCGGCGCTGGAAATCCGCCCCGAACCGGTGGAGCCGCCGATCAGCGCCGAGGATCTGGCGGAGCGGCGCGAGCGCGTCGACCGGGTGCTGCGCGCCGTGCTGGCGCAACCCGATGCCGGCTTCCGCGTCATCGGCGTGCTCTATCAGGAGTTCGTGGTCCGCTGCCGCATCGAGGGCCTCGCCTCGGTCGTGCCGGACCTGCCGGAGTTCCGCCGCATGCTGACGCGCGCCCGCGCCGGCCTCGGCTCCGACATGGCCGACGACGACGCCTGGCAGGACGTCTCGGCGCGCGCTTCGCTGCTGCCCGAGGATATGCAAGGCGTCTTCATGATGATCGCCCGCGCCGCCAAGGAGGGCTGGCCCTGCCCGAGCGACGCGGCGATCGCCCGCGCCTACGGCTCGCACTCGCTACGCCGCGCCCGGCGCTTGCTGACCTACATCGAGGAGCAGGGGCTGATCGTCTGCCAGCTCGACGGGGTTGGAAGGCGGACGGTGACGCTGGTGGAACTGGCCTGGGCAACGGCACCGGGGGATCCCGGTGCTGCGGAGGCGGAGCAGGGGGGTGCGGTGGGGTGATGGACTGATGCGGTTTAGGCGAAAGCTGACGTCGCTCAACATCAGCAAAGCGCCAGGGCGCTCATTGCCGAACCACTACTCAGACGTCGCGTTTTGAGCTGAGCACCCGACGCCTCCACCCCTACCTCTGAAAATGCCCCAACCCGTCCTCATTCAGATAGTCCACCGTCATCACCCGCGCGTGAATGCTGCCGGGGGAACCGACGAACGTCACCGATGACAGCGAGCCGATCGGCGCGTTCTCGCCGCGGGGGGTGAGGGCATAGGTGTCGCCGTCCCAGTGTTCGAGCGTGAATCGCATGGGCTTGGGGCCGAGTTCGAGCACCAGCTTTTCGCCATCAGCCAGCACGTTGGCGGTGTCGAAATAGTTGCTCGTATATTCGCCGGCGTAGAAGGATGGACTGCGCGCCTTGGCGGGGTTCGTCGGCTTGTCCTTGCCGGCGAGGTCGCCCACTGGCTTGTAGTAGCCCATGAACCGCGGCTTGATGTAGGGATACCAGTCGCGGGTCACCTGGCCATATTGCACGATGTCCATAAAGCTGGCGGCGACCGCCTCGGCGGCGCCGACGGGGGAGCCGTTGGTGAGCACGACGATACCGACATCGGCCGAGGGCAAGACCTGGAAGGTGGTGCCGGCGCCGAGCAGGAAGGCGCCGGAATGGCCCATGGTGGTGCGGCCATTGGCGTTCACCCCCACATTGAAGCCATAGCCATAGGAGCTGGCCCGCGTATCGGGCGTCTCGCCGCGGTAGGTCACGATCTGCGGTGTGATGGCCGGCTGCAGGATCTTCGGGTCGATCATGGGCTGGCCGTTATACGCGCCGTCGGCAAGCAGCAGGATCATCCACTTGGCAAGATCCTGGGCGCTGGAGGAGACGCCGCCCGCCGGCGCCTGCTGGTCGGGATCGCGGTCGTAGAGCGGCTTGAAGACATTGTCCGCCACGCGCGCATGCAACAGGGCGCGGTCGTTGCCGGCGGCAATGAAGTCCTTGTGCAGGTAGCTGCTCGAACGCATGCCTAGCGGATCGAACAGCAGGCTCTTGGCCAGCGGCTCCCAAGGCTGTTTCTCGGCATGGGCCACCGCCTCGGCGCCGATCGTCGTGCCGAAGTTGGCGTAGTGATAGGAGATGCGGAAGAGATCGAGCGGCACCATCCATAGGCTGCCGACGATCTGCTTGCGTTGGAAGCCGAGATCCTCGAGCTCGTCGCCCGCCGCCATCGGCAAGCCCGAGCGATGGGCGAAGAAATCGCCGATGGTGGCGCTGCCCGAGACATAGTCGAGATTGAGGCGGAAGCCATCCCAGACCTTGCCGACCGGGGTATCCCAGTCGAAGCTGTGGTCCTTCGTCATGGCGATGGCGGCCACCGTGGCCGAGATCGACTTCGACACCGAGGCGACCTGGAAGATGGTGGTGCTGCTGACCTTAGAGGTGTCGTCCCGGTTGTCGCGAAGGCCATAGCCTTCGTCAAAGATCATCTTGCCGCCATGCACCACCGCCACGGCGAAGCCGGGAACGTTGGATGCGTCCGCGACTTTCTTGACGATGTCCGGCAGGGCGGCCACCGCCTTCTCGACGCCGTCGGGATACAGCTGCATAGCATCCTGCGGCGGCGATGGCCCAAGCTCCGGCACGTAGGACTGCGCGGCTGCCATGGCGGGCAGCATGGTAACGAGAGAAAGTACCAGGAGAGCAGCGACTTTCTTCATTGCATGTCCTCAAACTTGCACCGATGATCGGACCATACGCGGCAAGATGAAAGATGGTCACGGCTATTTTCTACCGATATGTTTAAGTTCCAAAGATCAGACAGAGACGGCGGCTGCGCGTCATGTGATTTCGGGACCTGGTGAAGTATCCGCGTTACCTACGCGGGCGGCAATTGGACGGCGGGAGAACGTCAACATTCCAAGCCCGGGCGGCATCCAATCAGGAGTTGTTCGCCAACGGGCTGGCGGCCAACCAGAAAGTCATCGAAAGCCAATGGCCCATCGCGAGGTCTACGGCCTGCTGCATGGGGTCCTGATGGTCAAGGGGCAGGGGCGCTTCGTCTTGACCGATCTTGCTTGCGGCAAGTGGGCCGAAAGCTGCCCTTCCGCTTTCGGGACGAACGCCTGATTCAGATCCAAACTATTGCACCAAGCCACTCCCGCCCTGCTGCTACTTCTTGCTTAATCAGAGATCTGACCGTGCCCGCATAAGGTTTTGTGCGTTGTCCCATTGCCACGATGAGTTCTAGATTCTCCTTGTAGATGAGGCGGGCAAAGTTAGCCGCTTTCACCTCGCCCTCGGCCTCCGCAGTATTAAACCGTCGATACCAAGCTTCGCAGCGCTCGACCAATTGTACAAGTTGTGCACAGACTTGAGAACGTGCTCGCACTAGGCGGGGCTGTTCGAGGTCGCCCGCGACCACTGGTACCCGATGCTGGTGGTGGTGGACGAGGCGCAGCTGTTCGCGCCGGCGGTTGCCGGCGAGGTTTCGGACGAGGCGCGCAAGCTCTCGCTCGGCGCCATGACCAATTTGATGTGCCGTGGCCGCAAGCGCGGGCTGGCCGGCATCATCGCCACCCAGCGGCTGGCCAAGCTTGCCAAGAATGTCGCCGCCGAGGCGTCCAATTTCCTCATGGGCCGGACCTTTCTTGATATCGACATGGCGCGCGCCGCCGACCTACTCGGCATGGAGCGGCGCCAGGCTGAGGCTTTCCGCGACCTCGAGCGCGGGCAATTCATGGCGCTCGGCCCGGCGCTGTCGCGCCGTCCGCTCGGCTTGCGCATCGGCCCGACCGATACAAGTCCGCGCAACGCGACCCCGCGCCTGATGCCGTTGCCGGAAGCGGCACTGGAGGATGCCCGCGCGATCATCCTGGCGGCCCCGCCGCCGGAAACCGTCCGGCCGCAGCGCCGCTCGTCGCCGGACCTGCTCGATCAGCTGATGGCGGCAAAATCGGCGGCGCTGGAAATCCGCCCCGAACCGGCGGAACCGCCGATCAGCGCCGAGGATCTGGCGGAGCGGCGCGAGCGCGTCGACCGGGTGCTGCGCGCCGTGCTTGGTTTCGTGTCATCGGCGTGCTCTATCAGGAGTTCGTGGTCCGCTGCCGCATCGAGGGCCTCGCCTCGGCCGTGCCGGACCTGCCCGAGTTCCGCCGCATGCTGACGCGCGCCCGCGCCGGCCTCGGCTCCGACATGGCCGGCGACGACGCATGGCAGGACGTCTCGGCGCGCGCCTCGCTGCTGCCCGAGGATATGCAAGGCGTCTTCATGATGATCGCCCGCGCCGCCAAGGAAGGTCGGCCCTGCCCGAGCGACGCGGCGATCGCCCGCGCCTATGGCTCGCACTCGCTACGCCGCGCCCGGCGCCTGCTGACCTATATCGAGGAGAGGGGCTGATCGTGTGCCAGCTCGACGGGGTCGGACGGCGGACGGTGACGCTGGTGGAACTGGCCTGGGCGACGGCGCCGGGCGATCCCGGTGCCGCGGAGGTGGAGCAGGGGAGTCTGGTGGGGTGAGATTGGCGCCACGCTGCTCGGCGCATTGATTGGGATCGAGGTCCGGCGGCGGCTGATCGGCAGAAAGCCGCTACGGCTCTACATTGCCGGCGCGGTCGCGGTGATGATCGGGTACATGCGCCCTGAGGGCATCCATGCCGTCTCCCAGGCGGAGAAAATCCTGATGGTGGCTATTCTGCAGCTTGCCGCCGCCATCGGTGGGACCGTCTACTGGCTGGTGGCGGTCAAATTGCGCGCTATCCTGATACTCTTGCTCAAGTGTCTGCTCTGCGGCGCCAAGTCGCGAGCGGTTTCATGCGCATTTTTCGAACGAGGTTTGCGATGAAAATGTCCCGTTTTTCGAACACCGGCGCTGCGGCATGGCTGGTTGCGGCCCTGCTCAGCCTTGCCGCGCTCGGCGTCGCGAAAGCGGAGGCTGCCGACATGCACCAATTGTGCCGCCAGGTGCGCAACGACGACACGATCCAGGACTATTCGCCCGCGCTTCATGACGAGACGGTCCAGGCGTTCAAGGCGCTGGCTCCGGACGCTCAAATTGCGCCGGACGATTCCGAACTGCGGGCACAGGCCCAATATCGCTGCATGGACGGCAAGGTCATGGTCTGCTTCGTCGGCGCCAACCTGCCCTGCACGAAGATGAACGCGGCACGCGACAATCCTGGTGCGGATGGTTCTGCCGGCAGAATCCAAACGCGCAAGACGTTCCAGCCGTCGCGACGGGTCACGATACCGCTTATTCCTATCGATGCCGCAACGGCCAAGCTGAGATAGCAGACGACTTGTGGGAACTCGACGAACGGGGCTTCGCGAAGAAGCTTTGGGCCGAGCTACCCGATCGCTAAGTCCGCTCACGCTGCTGCGCGCCTGTTTTGGCTAGCCGGAGGATCGGAATGGGTCTCGACGTGGCAGTTTTCAAAAGCGCTTCGACCATGGAGCGGGAATTCCCCGGCTATCGCTTTCAGCGGGAACCGACAACGGGCGAATGCGAGGTGATTCATCCCGAGGGCGTAAATCTCGCCTTGAACGCTGTCACGGTGTGCAACTGGCGTGTCGGAAACATCGCCCACGTCGGCGCGCTTAGGGAGGCGATTGCCGGCCTTCTTGGCGAAGGCTCGGCCTTGGAACGGATTGTCCTCTATTCCGGCAGCCACGCCGGAGACGTGATCGACGAGCCGGGCTTCGGCGAACTCGAGCGCGAATTGACGCTCATCGGTTCCAGCCCCGACGCATGGGTTCGGGAATTTGCCGATGGACTATCGGAATCGATCCGCATGGCACGGCGCGAGAAAAACCCTATCGTGTTTGTGTGACCGGCGAGCCAAGCAGAGCCCCCATGGCCGGATTTTTCTCGATATCGACATGGCGCCGCACAACCCGCTCAGCGCCGTGTCGACGGCGGCATGCCTGCAGATTGCGGCGACGGCCCCGAATTTCGTCCTTCAGGAATTTCCGAACGACACCTGGGACGTTACCGACAAGCGGCCGGACCCCGACAGTTTCCTCGTCGGCGCCGCAGGGCATGACGGCGAGGGTATCCTGACGATCAGCGACGAGCCGGGCATCGGCGTTTCGCTCCGCCCGGATGCCGCTGAGAATTCCCGTACCGGGCAAGGAAGATGCATACCCGGCTCCACAAGGACGGGTCGGTGATGGACCAGTAAGCGGGTGGAGGTAGGATTGTCTGTAAGCAGCAGCAACGCATTGGGCACGCCATAGGCCACACAGGTGCCCAGCCAGACCAGTGCTGGCGGACGGAAAGCGCCTCACGCGGTTCCTTGACGATAGTCGACTTTCCCGAGCTAGATGTGCCGTTGACGATGATTATGCGGCAGCTCGTGTTCGATCATTTCAGACTGTTCCCACCGCTCAGAGGCTAATCCTCTTCGCCAATTTGTACTTCAGCAACATGGCGATGGCCTCCAAAATAGCGGCTCAGTTTGAAGAAGATGAAGCGAGCCGCATCGCTGTGTGGTCAGTCGTAGAGGAGTTGGTTGAGGTGGCCGAGAATACGTTTCGTCGGGCCAGGACGGCGGAAGAGGCTCGGGGCGCAACACACAGCATTGTTCACTCATCAAGCCGGCATCCTATCCCGGCCGGTTGGCCGTCCTTCCTTAAATTCCGTGATCCTGTACGTGTGGTCGAAACGGGGACGGGCGCGGGAGTAATCAGGCGGGGCGGGGCTCGCCCAAATTATTCAGAGGGTGGCTGAATGCATTTTCGACTATGGATAGACGAGCCAATCAAGCCTCGCAAACAGGCATCTCTAGCCGAGATTCACGCTTTGCGCAGGCATATCCACCCCCAGATGAAGCGGCTGTGGGAGCAGTTCCCTCTATCGGGCCACAAAGAATGGCTCAGGACAACGCCCCCTGTGCAAGGAGAAATTGCTGTTCTCGAGCAACGGGGCTCAAAGGAATACGTCCCCCTCGTAACTAGCAAAGCTGCGCTATATTGCTCGCTTGATATTCTGTTTATGCGAACCGAGCCCCCCGGACATCTTATAGGGCACGGCGGTGATATCGATAACCGCCTGAAGACGTTGTTTGATGCCCTCCGAGTGCCTCCCTTAGATCAGATCAATTCACTTGGCTCCGCAACCGAAGGCGACGAAAACCCGCTTTATTGTCTGCTAGAGGACGATGCCCTGATTGCAAACGTCAATGTGACAACGGATCGCTTGCTGATTTCCGATAAGCCACACGACATAAGGGCAATAATCAAGGTTACGCTTCATGGTTCCAAGCTCACTTGGGGCAACATGGATCTGCTCGGGACTTGAATCAGTGTGACGAGTACAGCGCGCAAACCGCAGTCAGGTACGACACTGCGATCATGGCGAGGCCAGCCGACAGGCGGCATCGCGGGCGGGCGGGGATCATGTCTCCCTCCCGCATTGCACAATTCCCCCGCATCAGCAAAATGCATTCATGATCCGCAAATCCCTCACTGTCCTGGTGATCGATGAAAACCACATCCGCGCTTCCATAATCGAAGCAGGACTGCGGGAGGCCGGGCATCAGCAGGTCACGGTCATCCATGACGTCACCGGCATAGCGCGGCGGATCGCCGAGATCGAACCCGACGTGATCGTCATCGACCTCGAAAATCCCAACCGCGACATGCTGGAAAACATGTTCCAGCTTTCGCGCGTGGTGAAGCGGCCGATCGCCATGTTCGTCGACCGCTCGGATCAAGCCTCGATCGAGGCAGCGGTGGAAGCGGGGGTGTCGGCCTATGTCGTCGACGGCCTGCGCCAGGAGCGCGTTAAGCCGATCCTCGACATGGCGATCAGCCGCTTCAACGCGTTTTCGCGCATGGCACGCGAACTGGAAGAGGCCCGCAGCGAATTGGAAAGCCGCAAGGTGATCGATCGCGCCAAGGGCATCCTGATGAAGTCGCGCGGCCTGTCGGAGGACGCGGCCTATACGCTGCTGCGCAAGACCGCCATGAACCAGAACCGCAAGATCGCCGAAATCGCCCAGAGCCTGGTAACGGCGGCAGGCCTTCTGGATCCCGAGGAGAGTTGAGAATGGCGGCCGAGCACCGGATCAATGCTGGCTTCATGCCGCTCTTCGACAGCGCGGTCCTTGTCGCAGCGAAGGAAATCGGTTTCGCCTTGCGCGAAGGCATCGATTTGACGCTCAACCGGGAAACGTCGTGGGCCAACATCCGCGACCGCATTGCCATCGGCCATTTCGATCTCGCGCACATGCTGGGGCCGATGCCGATCGCCTGCAATCTCGGGCTGACGCCGCTCGCCTCCGACACGGTCGTGCCGTTTTCGCTCGGCCTTGGCGGCAATTGCGTCACGGTTTCGAACGCCGTCTGGGCAGGCATGGCCGCGCACGGGGCCCGACCCGACCTCGATCCGGCGCGGGCCGGCAAGGCGTTGGGGGCGCTGATCCGCGAACGGGCGAATGCCGGCGGCGATCCGCTTCGCTTCGCCGTCGTCCATCCCCACTCCGGGCATAATTACGAACTGCGCTACTGGCTCGCCGCCTGCGGCATCGACCCGTCGCATGAGATCGAAATCGTCATCGTGCCACCCCCCTTCATGGCCGACGCGCTCGCCGCCGGCAGGATCGACGGCTACTGCGTCGGCGAACCCTGGAACAGTGCTGCGGTCGTCGCCGGCACCGGCCATATCGCCACGGTCAAGGCGGCCATCTGGAAGACCAGCCCGGAGAAAGTCGTCGGCGTGCGCAAGGCATGGGCGGAGAAACACCCGGACGCGCTTTCGGCCCTGCTGCGCGCGCTGCATCATGCAGCGCGCTGGTGCCAGGATCCGGCAAACCGTGGCGAACTCGCGGCCCTGATGGCGCAGCCGGCCTTCCTTGGCCTTGCGCCGGCGCTGCAGATGCCGATCCTCGGCGGCCATCTTGCGCTCGGCGGCGGCGCGGAACTCAGCGTCGGCGACTTCTTTCTGCCCTTCGACAAGGCGGCGAATTTCCCGTGGAAGAGCCATGCGCTGTGGTTCTACACGCAGATGGTGCGCTGGGGGCAGGTCAAGCACAGCGCCGCCAATATGGCGCTGGCCCGCGACACCTATAGGCCCGACCTCTATCGCGCGGCGCTGAAGCCGCTCGGCGTCGCTCTGCCGGGTGCCAATGCCAAGGTCGAGGGAGCGCTTACCGTTGCCACGCCGGTCGGTTCGGCCGGTGCCAGCCTGGTTCTTGGCCCGGACGGTTTCTTCGATGGTCAGATCTTCGATCCCGACGAGATCGACGCCTACATTGCCGGCCAGAAATTGGCGCGCGCCGAAGCCTGATCATTTCCGCGCCATTCTTGTGCACTGCACAAAAAATGTGCGTGCAAATGCGCTAATGAACAATCTTTGGCTTGCTCGCCCGGCGGGCCGGGGCGCCGAAGATTGTGGCATGTCGTTGATCTCATTGATGTTTGTCGTCCATTCCGAAACTGGCACGGTTCCTGCCTTGTAATAGGCAGACTCTTCTCGGAGTCACGGAATACGCGTCCAATGGCGGGCGCTACAGGCAAAGCTGCCGCTCAGGTCAACACGCGATCCCGGATGGACGGACGCGCGAGGCCTGGCCGGCGGCTTTTTTGTTTTCACGCAATCGACGGCGCCGATCCCAAGCCGCGCCCAACCGGAGATGACGATGACGAAACGCATCAAGAGCCATTCCGCCCAAACGGCGATCAGCCGCCGCGATTTCCTGAGGATCAGCGCGGCCACCGCGGCGACGCTGGCCGCGGCGCGTGCGCTGCTGCCCTCCGGCGCCTATGCGGCACCCGCCGCGCCGGAAGTCACCGGCGCCAAGCTCGGCTTCATTGCGCTGACCGATGCGGCACCGCTGATGATTGCCAAGGAAAAAGGCCTGTTCGAAAAATTCGGCATGCCTGACGCCGAGGTGCTCAAGCAGGCCTCGTGGGGGGCGACGCGCGATAATCTGGTGCTCGGCGGCGAAGCCAATGGCATTGACGGTGCCCATATCCTGACGCCGATGCCCTATCTGATGCACACCGGCAAGGTGACGCAGAACAAGCAGCCGCTGCCGATGGCGATCGTGGCGCGGCTCAACTACGACTGCCAGGGCATTTCTGTCGCCCAGGAATATGCCGCCACCGGCGTCGGCCTCGATGCCTCCAAGCTGAAGGACGCCTTCGCCGCCAAGAAGGCCGCAAGCAAGGAGGTCAAGGCCGCCATGACCTTCCCGGGCGGCACGCACGACCTCTGGCTGCGCTACTGGCTGGCCGCCGGCGGCATCGATCCCGACAAGGACGTCTCGACCATCGTCGTGCCGCCACCGCAGATGGTCGCCAACATGAAGGTCGGTAACATGGACGTGTTCTGTGTCGGCGAGCCGTGGAACGAGCAGCTCGTCCACCAGGGCGTCGGCTTCACCGCCGCCACCACGGGCGAGCTGTGGAAGGGCCATCCGGAAAAGGCGCTCGGCCTGCGCGCCGAATTCATCGACAAGTACCCGAACGCCACCAAGGCGATCCTGATGGCCGTCATGGAAGCCCAGCAATGGTGCGAAGCAAAAGAAAACAAGGACGAGATGGCCGCCATCGTCGGCAAGCGGCAGTGGATGAACGTGCCGACCGCCGACATCATCGGCCGCCTCAAGGGCGACATCGATTACGGCAATGGCCGCGTCGCCAACGGCACCGACCTCTATATGAAGTTCTGGCAGGGCGGCGTGTCCTATCCCTTCAAGAGCCACGACAGCTGGTTCCTCGCCGAGAACATCCGCTGGGGCAAGTTCGCGCCGACCACCGACATCAAGGCGCTGGTCGACAAGGTCAACCGTGAGGATCTGTGGCGCGAGGCGGCCAAGGATCTTGGTGTCGCCGCGGCTGATATCCCGGCGTCTTCGTCGCGCGGCACCGAAACCTTCTTCGACGGCAAGATCTTCGATCCGGAGAACCCGTCGGCCTATCTCGACAGCCTGAAAATCAAGGTGTCGGCCTGACCCTGACATAGACGCGCGCGGCAGGCGGTGGCAACGCCGCCCGTTGTGCACGTGCTGCCAAGGAGTTTTTCGAAAAAATGTCTATCCAAGCCATCGAGGACCGCAAGGTGAAGCCGTTCCCCGCGCCGGCCAAACCCGCCGAAATCATCGCCTTTACCGCCAGGGCGCGGCGCCGCTTCGACCCGGCCGCGATCGCCGCCAAGCTGGCCAGCACGCTGGTGCCGCCGGTCATTGTCATCACCATCATGCTCGTCGTCTGGCAGGTCGCCTGTTCGTCGCCCACAGCCAGCCTGCCACCGCCGAGCCAGGTGTGGAACGAGGCCTATGACCTGATCGCCCACCCGTTCTTCGACAATGGCCCGCAGGACATAGGACTCGCCTGGCGGGTGCTGATCTCGCTGCAGCGCGTCGCCATGGGCTTCGGCCTGGCGGCAATCGTCGGCGTGGCGCTCGGCGCGCTCGTCGGCCAGTCGATCTGGGCGATGCGCGGCCTCGATCCGGTCTTCCAGATCCTGCGCACGGTGCCGCCGCTCGCCTGGCTGCCGCTGTCGCTGGCGGCGTTCCGCGATTCCAGCCCGTCGGCGATCTTCGTCATCTTCATCACCTCGATCTGGCCCATCATCATCAACACCGCGGTCGGTGTCCGCAACATCCCCGATGACTACCGCAACGTCGCCCGTATCCTCCGGCTCAACCAGTTCGAGTTCTTCGTGAAGATCATGGTGCCGGCGGCCGCGCCTTACATCTTCACCGGATTGCGGATCGGCATCGGCCTGTCGTGGCTGGCCATCGTCGCCGCCGAAATGCTGACCGGCGGCGTCGGCATCGGCTTCTTCATCTGGGACGCGTGGAACTCGTCGCGGCTGCCCGACATCATCGTCGCGCTCGCCTATATCGGCGTCACCGGCTTCTGCCTCGACCGCCTGGTCGCGGCGGTCGGCGCCTTCGTCACCCGCGGCACAACGGCAAAGTGAGGAAAGCGCCATGACGGCCTATCTGAAGCTCGACCATATCGACAAATCCTTCGCCCGCGGCAGCCAGGTCAGCGACGTCCTGAAGGACATCCGGCTGACCATCGACAAGGGCGAATTCGTCTCGATCATCGGCCATTCCGGCTGCGGCAAGTCGACCTTGCTCAACCTGATCGCCGGCCTGACCAAGGTCTCGGCCGGCGCCGTTCTGCTCGAGGACAAGGAGGTAGACAGCCCCGGCCCGGAACGCGCCGTGGTGTTCCAGAACCACAGCCTGCTGCCATGGCTGACCGTCTACGAAAACATCAATTTGGCAGTCACGAAGGTCTTTGGCCGGAGCAGGAGCCGGGCCGAGCGGCATGACTGGATCATGCGCAATCTCGATCTCGTGCAGATGGCGCATGCCAAGGACAAACGTCCGGCCGAGATTTCGGGCGGCATGAAGCAGCGCGTCGGCATCGCCCGGGCGCTGGCCATGGAGCCGAAGATCCTGCTGCTCGACGAGCCCTTCGGCGCGCTCGACGCGCTGACACGCGCCCATCTTCAGGACGCGGTGATGGATATCCATTCCAGGCTCGGCTCGACGACGATCATGATCACCCATGATGTCGACGAGGCGGTGCTGTTGTCCGACCGCATCGTCATGATGACCAACGGCCCGGCGGCCACCATCGGCGAGGTTCTTGCCGTGCCGCTGGCCCGGCCGCGTCGGCGCATCGAGCTTTCCTCCGACCGCACCTTCCTGCGCTGCCGCGAGGCGGTGCTGAAATTCCTCTACGAACGCCACCGCTTCGTCGAAGCCGCGGAGTAGGGCAATAACCTGAAAACTCGTCATCATCATTGGCAATCTGCATCGGCAATGGGCAATCTACCGCATTGCACAAATATTATGCTGCTGTGCAAGGCATTCTGACTAATCTTTGATCCGCAGCCGAGCTTGTTCAAAAGTCGCGCGGCTGCGGTTCACATTGGTTTCATTCGATAATTCTGGGCGCTGTCGAATTGGCACGCTTCCTGCTTTTGAAAATGTAGGTCCGCAAGGGCCAAGTGACACGGCGTCCAATGGCGGGCGCCACAGGCAAAGCTGCCGCTCAGGTCCACACGCGCCCCCGGAACCCCGGACGCGAGGACCTGGCCGGCGGCTTTTTTGTTTTGACGCAATCGACGGCGCTGGTCCCAAGCGGCGCCCAACCGGAGACGACGATGACGAAACGGATCGGAACTGGCGCGTCCCTCGCGGACTTCACGCGCCGCGATTTTCTGGCTGTCAGCGCGCTGACCGCGATGCCGCGCCGCTGACAGTCGCGAACGAACAGACAAGGGCGGTGCCTCCCACGCCGCAAACCGGAGCCAGAAAATGACCGCAAATCTCCCAGCAGCGCCCAGCCAGGACAGTGCTCCCCGGCAGGCGCTTGCCATGTCCACCATCGCCTTCACCGTCTGCTTCGCGGTGTGGACGATCTTTTCAATCATCGGCGTGCGCATAAAGCAGGAGCTGGGCCTGAACGAGACGGAGTTCGGCCTGCTCGTCGGCACGCCGATCCTCACCGGCTCGCTCGTGCGTATGGTGTTGGGTGTCTGGACCGACCGTTTTGGCGGACGGCTGGTATACACCGCGACCATGCTTGCGGCGGCGATCGCGACCTTTCTGCTCGCTTTTGCGCACACCTACGGGCAGATGCTGGTCGCTGCGCTAGGCGTTGGGCTCGCCGGCGGTTCCTTCGCCGTCGGTGTCGCCTATGTCTCGCGCTTCTTCCCGGCCGGCAAGCAGGGTACGGCGCTTGGCATTTTCGGTGTCGGCAATGTCGGCGCCGCGGTCACCAAGTTCCTGGCACCGTTCGTGCTTCTCTCCTGGGGCTGGCAGACGGTCGCGCTGATCTGGGCGGCAGCACTCGTCGTCATGGCCGCCATCTTCTGGTTCACGACCGGCGACGATCCGGTCATCCGCGAGCGCCGCGCCGGCAAGGCAGCGCCCGCGAGAAGCTTCTGGCAGGAATTCGCGCCGCTCAAGAACCTGCAGGTCTGGCGCTTCGCCTTTTATTATTTCTTCGCCTTCGGTGCATTCGTGGCGCTCTCGCTGTGGCTGCCTCGCTACCTGATCGGCGTCTACGGCTTCGGGCTTGCGACCGCCGGCATGATCGGGGCGGCCTATTCAATTCCGGCAAGTATTTTCCGCGCCTATGGCGGCGTGCTTTCCGACCGGATCGGCGCGCGCACCGTGCTCTACTGGACCTTCGCCGTCAGTGCCGCCGCGACTCTCGTTCTGTCTCTCCCCTCGGCAGACTACGTCGTGCGCGGTGTCAGCGGGCCGATCGCCTTCCATTTCGAGGTCGGCCCGCTCGCCTTCATAGCCGTTGCCTGTGTGCTCGGCTTCTTCATGAGCCTTGGCAAGGCTGCCGTCTACAAGCACATCCCGGCTTACTATCCGCAGAGTGTCGGCGCGGTCGGCGGCGTTGTCGGCATGATTGGCGGGCTCGGCGGCTTTATCCTGCCAATCGTCTTCGGCGCGCTCAACGACCTCACCGGCGTCTGGTCGAGCTGCTTCATGCTGCTCTTCGTCATCGTCGCCACCTGCTTTGCCTGGATGCATTTTTCCATCCGGCGGATGGAGCGCACGGCGTCTGACGAAGCGTCAGGCCTTTCCTACGCGGCTGAGTGAGACCGGAGTGGATCAGGACATGACCGAGAAACTCGTTATCATCGGCAACGGCATGGCCCCCGGGCGCATGCTGGAGCACCTCCTGGAAAAGGCGCCTGGGCGCTACCAGGTCACCATCTTCAACGCAGAGCCGCGCGTGAACTACGACCGCATCATGCTCTCGCCGGTTCTGTCGGGCGAAAAGGCCTATGAGGAGATCATTATCCATGGCGACGGCTGGTACATCAAGCACGGCATCACCCTCTACAAGGGCCACAAGATCGTCGCCATCGACCGGCAGGCAAAGACCGTCACCTCCGATCATGGCGTGACCGAGCCCTACGACAAGCTCGTCATCGCCACCGGCTCGGTGCCGTTCATCATTCCGGTGCCCGGTCATGATCTGCCCGGCGTGCTCACTTATCGCGATCTGGACGACGTCCGCGCGATGATGCTGGCCGCCCAGTCGCGGGCCAAGGCGGTGGTCATCGGCGGCGGCCTGCTCGGCCTGGAAGCGGCTGCAGGTCTGAACGCGCAAGGTATGGACGTCACCGTGCTGCACGTCATGCCGACGCTGATGGAGCGTCAGCTCGATCCGGCCGCCGGCTATCTCCTGCAGCGCGCCGTCGAGCAGCGCGGCATCAAGGTCATCACCAAGGCCAACACACAGGCGATCACCGGCAACGGCAAGGTCGAGCGGGTGGAGCTTGCCGACGGCACCGTCATTCCGGCGACGCTCGTCGTTATGGCGGTGGGCATCAGGCCGAATGCGGCGCTGGCCAAGGAAGCCGGCATTGCCGTCAATCGCGGCATCGTCGTCGACGCCGGCATGCGCAGCAACGACCCCGACATCTATGCCATCGGCGAATGCGCCGAGGTCAACGGCCAGGTCTACGGGCTGGTCGCGCCGCTCTACGAGATGGCGCGCGTCGCCGCCAGCCATCTGGCCGGCAATGAGGCGGCGGCTTTCGTCCACATGGACACGCCGACCAAGCTCAAGGTCACCGGCATCGAGCTGTTCTCGCTCGGCGACTTCGCCGAGGGCGAGGATCGCCAGGAGATCGTGCTGCGCGATGCCGCAGCCGGCGTCTACAAGCGCCTGGTGCTCAAGGATGACCGCATCATCGGCACCGTGCTTTATGGCGAGACAGCGGACGGCGCCTGGTTCAACGACCTCAAGAAGAAGCAGACCGACATATCCGAGATGCGTGACACGCTCATCTTCGGCCAGTCCTACCAGGGAGGCGCCCCCCTGGACCCTATGGCGGCCGTTGCAGCCTTGCCGGATGATGCGGAAATCTGCGGTTGCAACGGCGTATGCAAGGGAAAGATCACCGGCGCGATCACGGCCAAGGGCCTGACCTCGCTCGACGACGTGCGCGCCCACACCAAGGCGTCCGCGTCCTGCGGCTCCTGCACCGGGTTGGTCGAAAAGCTGATGGTGCTGACCATCGGCGACAAATACAACCCGGCGGCGGTCCAGCCGATGTGCAGCTGCACCACGCTCGGCCATGATGAGGTCCGCCGGCTGATCAAGGCCAAGGGCTTGAAGACCATTCCCGCCGTCATGCAGGAACTGGAGTGGAAGACCTCCTGCGGCTGCGCCAAATGCCGGCCGGCGCTCAACTATTATCTCGTCTGCGACTGGCCCGACGAATACGCTGACGATTACCAGTCGCGCTTCATCAACGAGCGCGTCCACGCCAACATCCAGAAGGACGGCACCTATTCGGTGGTGCCGCGCATGTGGGGGGGCGTCACCAACGCCGCCGAATTACGCGCCATCGCCGACGTTGTCGACAAGTTCGAGATCCCGATGGTCAAGGTCACCGGCGGCCAGCGCATCGACATGCTCGGCATCCGCAAGGAAGACCTGCCGGCGGTATGGGCCGATCTCGGACAGGCTGGCTTCGTCTCCGGCCACGCCTATGCCAAGGGACTGCGCACGGTGAAGACCTGCGTCGGCTCGGACTGGTGCCGCTTCGGCACGCAGGATTCGACCGGCTTGGGCATCCGTATCGAAAAATTCATGTGGGGCTCGTGGACCCCGGCCAAGGTCAAGATGGCGGTGTCGGGCTGTCCGCGAAACTGTGCCGAGGCGACCTGCAAGGATGTCGGCGTGATCTGCGTCGACAGCGGCTACGAGATCCATTTCGCCGGCGCCGCCGGCCTCGACATCAAGGGCACCGAAGTGCTCGGCATGGTCAAGACCGAGGACGAGGCGCTGGAGCATATTGTGGCGTTGACGCAGATGTATCGCGAGCAGGGCCGCTATCTCGAGCGTATCTACAAATGGGCCAAGCGCGTCGGCATCGCCGAGATCAAGCGCCAGATCATGGACGATGGCGAGAAGCGCAAGACCTATTTCGACCGCTTCGTCTTTTCGCAGAAATTCGCCCAGGTCGATCCGTGGTCGGAACGTGCTTCCGGCAAGGACAAGCATGAATTCCGGCCGATGGCTTCGGTCGGTTTCGCGCAGGCGGCGGAGTAGGCGCGTGTTGCCGAAAAGTGGAATGCGGTTTTCGGACAAGAACACGCGCAAAAGAGGAATAGCCACATGAACTGGGTATCTATCGGCTCGATGTCAGACATTCCGCGCCGCGGCGCCCGCTGCGTCGCAACGCCTCAAGGCAAGATCGCCGTCTTCCGCACGGCGGACGATCAGGTCTTCGCCATCGAGGACCATTGCCCGCACAAGGGTGGGCCACTCAGCCAGGGCATCGTCCATGGCACGGCGGTGACCTGTCCCTTGCACAATTGGGTGATCTCGCTGGAAACCGGCAAGGCGCTCGGCGCGGACGAGGGCGTGGTGCGCACCATTGCGGTCCGGATCGACGGCGAGCGGCTGTTCATTGCGCTGGAAGCGCTGGCCAGCCGCGCGGCGTGAACCATGAAGATTGATGAAGCGCGCGAGGTGAGGACCACCTGCCCCTATTGCGGGGTGGGTTGCGGCGTGCTGGCGAAGGTCGCCGCGGACGGCGAAAAAATAACCGTTCGTGGCGACCCGGACCACCCGGCGAATTTCGGCCGGCTCTGCTCCAAGGGCTCGGCGCTGGCCGAGACCACCGACCTCGACGGCAGGTTGCTATATCCGGAGATCCACGGTCGCGGCACCGACTGGGACGAAGCGCTCGACCTTGTCGCTTCGACCTTCTCGCAAACCATTGCCGAGCACGGCCCTGACGCGGTCGCTTTCTACGTCTCCGGCCAGTTGCTGACCGAGGACTATTACGTGGCCAACAAGCTGATGAAGGGCTTCATCGGCTCGGCCAATATCGACACCAATTCGCGCCTGTGCATGGCCTCGTCGGTCGCCGGCCACCGCCGCGCCTTTGGCTCGGACACCGTTCCGGGAAATTACGAGGATCTGGAACTTGCCGACCTGATCGTGCTGGTCGGCTCCAATCTCGCCTGGTGCCATCCGGTGCTCTACCAGCGCATTGCCGCCGCCCGGGAAAAGCGGCCCGAGATGAAGGTGGTGCTGATCGACCCACGCCGCACCATGACCTCAGATATCGCCGACACGCATCTGGCGATCGCGCCCGATGGCGATGTCGCTTTGTTCACAGGGCTGCTCGCCTATCTCGGCCAGCACAACGCGCTGGACCGCACCTATATCACGGCGCACACGACCGGCTTCGGGCATGCGCTTTTCGCCGCCTCGGCGCTCGATCTTGCCGGCATCGCGGCTGCCACGGGTCTCAGTGAGGACGAACTGGCCCGCTTCTACAGCCTGTTTGCCGCGACGGCGAAGGCGGTGACCGTCTACAGCCAGGGCGTGAACCAGTCGTCTTCCGGCACCGACAAGGTCAACGCCATCATCAACTGCCATCTAGCCACCGGTCGCATCGGCAAGCCCGGCGCCGGGCCGTTTTCGGTGACCGGCCAGCCCAACGCCATGGGCGGCCGTGAGGTCGGCGGCATGGCCAACATGCTGGCCGCCCACATGGAGATCGAAAACCCCGAGCACCGCGAACGCTTGCAGCGCTTCTGGAATGCCCCAACCGTCGCCGAAAAACCCGGCCTGAAAGCGGTCGAGATGTTCCAAGCGGTGGCCGACGGACGCATCAAGGCGCTGTGGATCATGGCGACCAATCCGGTCGATTCGATGCCGGATGCCGATGCGGTCGAAGCGGCGATCAAGGCCTGCCCGTTTGTCGTGGTGTCGGACGTGCTGGGCGAGACCGACACGGTCCGCCATGCTCATGTCCGGCTGCCGGCGGCGGCGTGGGGCGAGAAGGACGGCACCGTCACCAATTCGGAGCGCCGCATCTCGCGCCAGCGGGCTTTCTTAGCCAGGCCCGGCGAGGCAAGGCCAGATTGGTGGATCATCGCTGAAGTCGCCAAGCGGATGGGTTTTGGCGAGGCGTTTTCGCATGTGTCGCCGGCCGACATCTTCGCCGAGCATGCCGCGTTGTCGGGCTTCGAGAATGATGGCGCGCGCGATTTTGATATAGGCGCGTATGCCGGGATTGATGCAGGGACGTATGAGAAGTTGGCGCCATTCCAGTGGCCAGCGCCGAGCCAAGGCAGCCCCCTCTGGCCTGCCGGCCATCCCCCCCTCAAGGGGGGAGATTGGATGCCGCCACAGGTTTCGCCAATCGTTACCATTGCTGAAAAGGCGGTGCCGGCAAAACTGCCAATCTCCCCCCTTGAGGGGGAGATGGCCGGCAGGCCAGAGGGGGGTGCCTGGCGCCAGCCGGAGGACAAAAGCACCCGCTTCTTCGCCAACGGCAATTTCTACACGCCCGACGGCAAGGCACGCTTCATTGCCATCCGCCCAGCCGCACAAACCCGCACCAACCCGGACTACCCGTTGGTGCTCAACACCGGGCGAGTTCGCGACCACTGGCACACCATGACGCGGACCGGCAAGAGCCCGCGCTTGTCGCAGCACATGGCCGAACCGTTCGTCGAAATCCACCCGGCGGATGCGCAGCACTATGGCATCGGCGATGCCGACATCGTCCGCGTCTCCACGGCTTATGGCGAGGTGCTAGTCCGCGCGCTGGTGACGGTGCGCCAACGCCGAGGCTCGGTTTTCGTGCCGATGCACTGGACCGATCAGTTCTCCGGCCGCGCGCGTATCGATGCACTGGTCGCGCCGACGACCGATGCGATTTCAGGCCAGCCGGCCTCGAAGAACGTTGCCGCCCACATCGAGCGGTTCGCCGCCACGGCCTTCGGCTTCGCCGTGCTTGCCGAACGGCCCGCATCCATCGACGCCGATTACTGGAGCCTCGCCCGCTGCCCCGCCGGCTGGCGCCTCGAAATTGCGCTGCGGTCCGGCCGCGACTGGACCGGGTTTGCCGCCTCCCTGTTAGGCCTGGAAGGCGAGACGCTCGCCTATCACGACATCGCCGGCGGGCACCATCGCTTCGCCCGGTTCGCGGGCAGTCGGCTGGTCGGCGCGCTCTATCTTGCGCCTACCCCGGTAGCGGTGTCGCGCGGCTGGGCGGCCGAACAACTGGGTGCCGACCATGCCGATCGGCAGGCGCGGTTGGCGATTGTCGCCGGCAGGCCTGGCGGCAAGAGCGTCGACCGCGGTGCCATCGTCTGCGCCTGTTTCGGGGTCGGTGCCAACCAGATCGCGGAAGCGGTGCGCGGCGGCTGCACCAGCGTCGCGGCAATCGGCGCCGCGCTTCACGCCGGCACCAATTGCGGCTCCTGCCGCGCCGAGATCAAGACCATTATCGACGGGCGGCGTCTACAAGCTGCGGAGTGAATGCGCCGAGGAACTCTGCCGCGCCGCTGCACGATGCTTACTAGCAATTTACAAACCATGGGCTACCAACGTTCTGACTTCGATTCGCTCGGAACGGGAACCCTATGAGCAAAGCCCTGACCTCATTCGCGCTTGCCGCCGTGCTGACGGCCTTGCTGATGGCGCTCAGCCTGACGGTGGCCAGGCATGGCTATCCCTATGGCGCGATCGGCGCCAAGCGCTTGAGCGACGTCGCCGATGCGGGGACGTTCATTCCGCTCGCGGCGATCTATTTTTTCAGCGCACTGCTGATGATGGTTCTGCCGATCAGGCTCGCTGGCATCGTCCTGACACATGCCGCCGATGCGATCTTCTGGACGGTCATCGTGTTGTTTGCGGTCATCGTTGGATGTCTCGCCGCGAGACTTGCTTTCGGTCAGCGCGATGTGCTCTCGGCGCTGTTGAACTGGCGGTTCCTGTTTGTCGCAGCCGTCGTCGGATGCCATCTCTTCATCAACGAGCTGCGCCGCAACATCCTGTTGAGAAGCCTGTTCTTCGTCATCTTTGCCGCAGCGACACTGGCCTGCCTGTTTTGGTCCTTCACCGTCTGAGCATGTGCGACCGTCGGCAGACGGCTTAATTCTTGTCGACCGGTTTTGAACGCATTCGCGAAACGGTCTCACGCTCGGCCCGCTTCGAACGCATCGGCGGCAGGCCGCGGTCGATCAGGTCCATGTCTTCCAGCACCATGTCGCCCATCCGCTTGAAGGCGATGTCGAGCGCACCGGCCCGGTGGGCGGAGCGCAGGAATCCCGGCAATGTGCGGACCGGGTCATCCTGGGCCAGCGGTTCCTCAGGAAAAACATCGCTGGCGGCGACGATATGGCCGCTGCGGACGGCGTCCATCAGTGCCGGAAAATCGACCACGCCGGCTCGGCTGAGCAGGATGAAAGCGGCTCCCTTGCGCATCCTGGCAAACGCCTCGGCAGCAAGGAAACCCTGGTTTTCGCTAGTCACCGAAGCGACGATGAAGATGAAATCGCTGTTCGACAGTACGTCGTCGAGAGAGGCCGGCTCGACGCCGTTTTCGATCAGGATCGACGGCGGCAGCCACGGGTCGAAGACTTTTGTCTGCGTGCGAAAGCCCGACAGCAGCCGGTTGAGCGCACGCCCAAGATCGCCGAAGCCGATGATGCCGACATCCGCACCGGAAAGAAGCCGCGCCGTCCGGTTGCCGTCGCCGCCCCACAGCTCCTTGCCCTGACGAAAAGCGAGGTCGGCATCGACGATGCCGCGGGCAAGGTTGAGCGCCATGGCAAGGCCGAGCTCGGCCACCGGTTCGGCAAAGACCAGCCCGGTGGTGACGACATGGATGCCGCGCGAAAACAGCGTCTCATACGGCATGTTGTTGATGAGGTTGCTCTCGACATTGAAGATGCAGCGCAGCGCCTTCATTTTTTCCAGCGTCTCCGGCGGGATAGGTGGCTGGCCGACGATGTAGCGGGCTTCGGCAAGGATATCGGCCGGCAGGGCTCTGACATCTTCGGGCGATGTTTCAACGATGCGGTATTTCGATCGAAATTTCGCCAGCGCAGCCGGCGTGAAGATCAGGTCGAGCGTGCGCGGTTCGGGTGCGCTGATCACCAGCGGCAAGGCGCTGTCGGACATGATACCTTTCCTCCCGTGCGATCCGCGTCGCACCGCACTAGAATCGTCTTTCCCGCCCCGACACCTATCACATGCCTGTCGAGGAGGAGAAGTTTGCCTGCCTTCGGCCTTGCGGTGCGGCGGTCGGTGGTCCAGATAGACGGCGATCGAAGGACGACAAGGAAGACAGCGACATGATCCCGTTTCGAAAGAACCTCATCGATGGCGAGTGGGTAGGCGATGCCGGCTCCCGCAACATCAACCCGTCCAATCTCGATGACGTGGTCGGCGAATATGCGTCGGGGGGCGCCGAGCACGCCCGGCAGGCCATCGCTGCGGCGAAGGCGGCATTTCCGGCATGGTCCCGATCGGGCCTGCTGGCACGCCATGCGGTGCTGAGGAAGGCGTCGGACGAGATCACCGCGCGGAAAGATGAAATCGGCCGGGCCTTGGCGCGCGAGGAAGGCAAGACGCTGGTCGAGGGCATCGGCGAGACTGTCCGCGCCGCCCAGATATTCGACTTCTTCGCCGGCGAGACGCTACGCCTGTCGGGCGAGCTGGTGCCAAGCGTGCGGCCCGGCGTCGGCGTCGAGATCACCCGCGAAGCGGTCGGCGTCGTCGGCATCATCACGCCGTGGAATTTCCCGATCGCCATCCCGGCCTGGAAAATCGCTCCGGCGCTGGCCTACGGCAACACCATCGTCTTCAAGCCGGCGGAACTCGTTCCGGAGAGCGCCTGGACAATTGTCGACATCCTGCACCGCGCCGGGCTGCCCAAGGGCGTGCTCAACCTGGTGATGGGCAAAGGTTCGGTGGTTGGCCAGGCCATGCTCGACAGCCCTGACCTCAACGCCATCACCTTCACCGGCTCTGTCGGCACCGGCAAGCGCGTCGCCGCCGCCAGCGTCGAGCACATGCGCAAGTTCCAGCTCGAAATGGGCGGCAAGAACCCGCTCGTCGTGCTCGACGATGCCGACCTTGCCGTCGCCGTCGACTGCGCGGTCAACGGCGCCTACTTCTCGACCGGCCAGCGCTGCACGGCGTCGTCCCGCCTGGTGGTGACGGACGGCATCCATGACCGCTTCGTCGAGGCGATGAAAGATCGCCTGGGCAAGCTGGTCATCGGCGACGCTCTCGATGCCAAGACCCAGATCGGACCGGTTGTCGACCAGAGCCAGTTGAAACAGGACGAAGACTATATCGCCATCGGCCGTCAGGAAGGCGCGGACCTTGCCTTCGGCGGCGAGCGGCTCGATCGTGAAACCCGCGGCTTCTATTTGCAGCCGGCGCTGTTCACCGAAACCACCAACGCCATGCGCATCTCGCGCGAGGAGATTTTCGGACCGGTCGCCAACGTCATCCGCGTCAAGGATTATGACGAGGCGCTGGCCGTGGCCAACGATACGCCGTTCGGCCTGACATCCGGCATCTGCACCTCGAGCCTCAAGCACGCCACGCATTTCAAGCGCAATTCGGAAGCCGGCATGGTCATGGTCAACCTGCCGACGGCCGGCGTCGACTTCCACGTGCCTTTCGGCGGGCGCAAGGGGTCGAGCTACGGCCCGCGCGAGCAGGGCCGCTATGCCGCAGAGTTCTACACCACGGTGAAGACCGCTTACACGTTTGCCGGCTAAGAAAGGGCGGCGGACCAGCCAGGCAGGCGAGCAAATCGATGACATCTGAGAATACCGACCTGACCTGGCTCAATCCGCCGCCGCACCACGCCTTCGGCAACAATACGGTGGATGTGCGAACCGGCAAGGAGACCGACTTCTGGCGCGAGACGTTCTACGGCTTCTGGCGTGACAATGGCCATTTCCTCTATCGTGAGGTCGAGGGCGATTTCAGCGCCGAAGTCACGGTCAAGGGACACTATGAGGTGCTTTACGATCAGGCCGGGCTTATGGTCCGCCTGAGCGAGACGCACTGGATCAAGGCCGGCATCGAATACACGGACGGGCTGATGTATTTTTCCGTCGTCGTCACCAACGATGCCTCTGACTGGTCGCTGGCCAGCATTCCGGCGGATCCGGACGGGGTCAGGATCCGCCTGACCCGCCATGCCGAGACGATCCGCGTCCAGTATCTGGACGCGACCGACAAGCACTGGAAACCGGTGCGGCTTGCCTATTTCCCGCCGTCGAAAACGGTCGATGTCGGCATGATGTGCTGTTCGCCGCAGCGCGAGGGTTTCGAAGTGACATTCAGCGATTTTTCCATCGGCCCGCCGATCTCGCGAGAGCTTCACGACTGAGGCGCCGCGATCCGGTCGGGCGGTTTGCGTCCGGCCTGCCTCAGTAGGTCGCCCGGCCGCCGGAGACGTCGAAGACGGCAGCCGTCGTGAACGAGCATTCCTCGGACGCGATCCAGCAAATCAGCGCCGCCACCTCCTCGACCTCGCCGAACCGCGCCATCGGTATTTTGGACAGCATGAAGTCGATGTGCTGCTGGCTCATCTGCTGGAAGATCGCGGTGCGCACAGCCGCCGGCGTGACGCAGTTCACCGTCACCTTGGTCTTGGCCAGTTCCTTGCCGAGCGATTTGGTCATGCCGATCACCGCCGCCTTGGAGGTGCTGTAGGCCGAGGCGTTCGGGTTACCTTCCTTGCCGGCAATCGAGGCGATGTTGACGATCCTGCCGTAATTGCGTTCGAGCATATGCGGGACCAGCGCTTTGTTGCAGAAGAAGACGCCGTTGATGTTGATGTCGATGACCCGGCGCCAATCCTCCACCGAATACTCCCAGGCCGTCATGTTCGGTCCGGTGATGGCAGCGCTGGTGACAAGCACATCGACTACGCCAAGCGCTTCGATCGTCTCTCCGGCGGCGGCTTCGACCGCTATGGGGTCGGCGACGTCGAGGGTCACGCTGTGCAGGCCTGGAACACTGGCCTTGGCCTGCTCGATCTGAGCGGCATCGCGATCCCAGACCGAAACACGCCCGCCTTCGTCAGTGATCCTTTGCGCGACCGCCAGGCCGATGCCTGAGGCGCCGCCGGTGATAACAGCAGATCGTCCGGCAAATCGTCCCGCGAAACTCATCGGCATGTGGTCTTCCTCCCAATTGGCGGCGAATGTGAAGTCAACGGCCGACAAGTTCAAGCGCGGACTTGCAACCTCAGAACAGCTTGTGATGGGCCAGCACCGCGCAATTGGACGCCCAGTTGGCATCCGGGTGACAGGCGGCGCCGGATGGGTTATATTGCACTGCACAATGCGAGCGCCTGCAGGCGAGCCTCCCATCGATCCGATGAATCGGCCCATGAGCGGCCCATGAAATCGGCATTGAGCTGCAAGGACGGAAAACCGCTACCGAGATGAAGATTCCAAAATCTCTGTTGATCGATCCGGACAAGAACACGGTCTATGGCAGCTTTGCCGTTGCCGTCTCTATCTGGGCGTTCTCCTACTCGACCATTTTCGGCCAGGCTATGATCCTGGCCTACTATGCAGTCTGGCTGCCGCTCATCCTGGTCGACTACCGGAAGATATTAAGGCACGCTTCCAGCGCCTGGCTTCCGCTGGCCTTTGCAACCTATGTCTGCTTCTCGGTGTTCTGGTCGGCAGCCCCCGGCACGACGGCAAGGACGGCCGTCCAATATTGCTCCCATATCGCCTGCGCCTACATTGCCGCGCGCACCGTCAGCGTCCGGACCTTGACCATAGGCGCCCTGATCGGGATTTTCGTCGTCCTGCTCTACTCGCTCAAGGTCGCGAGTTATTCCTATGACGTTCTCGATGGCACGTATAATTTCGTCGGCGCGTTCAGCTCCAAGAACCAGATCGGCTTTGTCGCATCGCTTGGCATCTATTTCTGCGTTGTCTACCTCGCCTTTCTCAGGCGCGGCAGGATAAGCTTTTTGTTGATCGTACCGATTGTCCTTCTGTCGGGCTATCTGCTGGTCGTGTCGCATTCGGCCACTTCGATGGCATCGACCCCGGCGGTTCTGGCTCTGGTCGCCCTGCTTTCCATCGGCAAGCTGCTTTCGCTCCGACATCGCCGGGTGATTTTCATGATCGGTGCGGGCGCGCTGGTCGCCTGTACCGTGATTGCGCTGAATCTCGGGCTGATGGACTTTGTCCTTGGCCTTTTCGGCAAGGATTCGACGCTCACCGGACGAACCTACCTCTGGCAACAGGGCTGGAATGCCGCGCAGCAATCGCCCATCCTCGGCGTCGGCTACGCGGCCTATTGGGTGCAGGGCTTCTCCGAGGCCGAGCGGCTGTGGAACGAATTCTACATCGCCGCGCGAAGCGGCTTCCACTTCCACAACACCTACATCGAGACCTTGGTGGAACTCGGCTTCGTCGGTGCGACACTGCTTTCGCTGATCATCCTGCGCACGCTCTGGGGGCACGTCTCGGCGCTGATATTCAGGACATGGCAAGCCGACTCGGTGATTCTTGCCGGCGTCATGGTGCTTCTGTTCATCCGCTCCTTCGTCGAGGTCGAGACCCTCAATCCCTACATCATGGGATCGTTCCTGCTGTATTACAGCTACTTCAAGCTGGTGAGGGTGCCGGCCGTCGCTCCTTCCCGGTGGAACGCCGTGAACCATATCGAGGAACCGGACGCCGTGCGAGGGTAGAGCGGGCGGATCCAGGCGGTTCGTTGCCCGAAGGCTGCCTTGTTTTCTGATCCATAAGATACCAAGCCCAAAAACCCGCAGACCGCTGCCTGCGGGGTTGGTGCTTCGCTCCGGTGGAAAGAAGCTACTGGATGGCCAGGGGCGCCGGTTTGACCTTGATCACGTCCCCTGGCAGCACCGGTGTGTCTTCATCGGCGGTGATTTCGCTGGTCTTCCCGTCGACCACCCGCACCAGGGAAAATGACAAGGCCGCTGGTTCGTTGTTGCCGTAGAATTGCGGCATGGGGCTGCCCGACAAGGCTTCGGACATCAAGGCCTTTTCCATATTCAGCTTCAGCGTCACCTCGTTGAGATCGGCTTCCGTCTGTTGCCGGTCGGTCGCGAGGCTGGAGTTCTGGGTGTTCTCCAGATCGATGGCGTCCTGGGTGGCCTTGCTGATCGACTGCTTGGCCGTGAGAATCGCCGTCTCGTAATCCAGGATCTGGCCTTCAAGGTCGGCGATGGTTTGCTGCGAGTTCAAAACCCGCGTGTTGACGACCAGGCCTTTTTGCGCCAGCGAGCCGATGCCGTTGAGCTGCTCCTTCGCCAGATCGACCTGCTTCTGCTGGTTGACGATCTTTTTCTGCAGCGAATCGATCTCGCTCTGCAGCAGCGCCTTCAAATCGTCGAGCGCCTGCAAGCGCAGCTTGAGTTTCTTCTGGTCGGCCGCCAGGATCGCCGTCTCATCGGCAACGATGCTGGGCAGCTTTGGATCGTCGGCCACCTCTTTCGGCACCGCGAATGTCGGCTTGTCCGCCAGTTCCGCTTCGACGCGGGCGCGCTTGACGGTCAGCCTGACCAATTGGTCTTGTAGTACGTCGAAATTGCCTTTGGCATTGATCAGGTCGCGGTCGAAGCGCTGCCCGCTCTCCGGGTTCCGCCGGGCTCCGCCGGCAATGCTCATCGCTTTCAGCACGGACAACCCAGGCACACAAGGGTACTGGCCGGGCGATTGCACCTCGCCAGAGATGTAGAATGGCCGGTACTGCGCCATTTCGACGGAAGCCTCCGGCTTGTCGGCCAGAGCGAGCTTGCGCTGCAGCGCCTCGCCGAGCGATGCCGCGATCTCCGAAGTCGACTTGCCGGATGCGGGCATCTCACCGACGAACGGCACCGACAAGGTTCCAGCGGGGCCGACTGTGTATTCTCCATTGATGGCCGACCAGTCACGGAACGTGCCTTCGACGGTCTGCCATTCCGCCACGCGAATGGTCAGCTTGTCCTGTGCTCCTAGCCGATAGTCGTCGGCGAAGGCAAACTGTGGCAGGGCTAGCGACAGCGTCACGCCGGTCGCCATTGTGAGGCAAATCGTCAAAAGCCGTACTCGCCGCATGCGTCTGGAGAGAATGCCGGTGCAAAAGATATCGATTATATCTGCTTTCAACTGAGCGTTTCCGATCTGGTTTGCCCCGCCCGATGAGCTGCCGATGCCTGAGTTAGGGGCCCGAGTTCTAGGCCCGAATTCTGGACAGTCGCTCCTCGATGCACGGCCAGCAAGCGGCCGTCAGTAGCAGCCTCGCGACATCCAGACCGCAGGTACGGTCTTGATGATGATGCGAATGTCTTCGAACATCGACCAGTTCTCGACATAGTGCCTGTCGAATGCGACGCGGCTGTCGTAGGAAACATCGTTGCGTCCGCTGACCTGCCAGAGCCCGGTCAGGCCGGGGCGCGATTTCAGGTAATAGACGGCCGAATTGCCATAGATCTCCAGCTCATCGCGCACCACGGGACGGGGCCCCACCAGGCTCATATCCCCCTGCAGGATATTGATGATCTGCGGCAGCTCATCGAGGCTGAGCTTCCTCAGCACCGCTCCGACGCGCGTGATCCGCGGGTCGTTCTTCAACTTGCGGGTCGCTATCCATTCGGCGTTGGCCTCCGGATTCGAGGCGAGATAGGCAGCAAGCACCCGCTCGCCGTCTGGAACCATGGTGCGGAACTTGAGGCACGGAAAAATCCGTCCTCCGCGGCCGATCCGGCTGTGGCCATAGAAAATCGGCCCGCCATCGGAAAACCTGACAAGCAGCGCTATCATCACGAACAGCGGGCTGAGAGCGATCAGGCCGATCAGCGAACCGGCAATATCGAAGCTGCGTTTGAGCAGGCCGCCGATCGGTGGCGGAAAATCGACGCCGGCCTGCGAAAAATCCGCATCGGCCGGCTTGGCTACGTCCCTCATGCGTAAACTCCATACGTTGAACGGATGGTTTACCGCACGATACCAAAAAAATGTTGCAGCGCAACACACAATTTCCCAGACGGCTGTAATAGTCGCGTCATGAACTGACTAAATAATAAACTCGTCCTGCACAAAATTTCGCCTTTATGTCGCAAAAGAGACAGATTATGGGCAATTTTGGAAAAGCTAGTCCAATTTTGGGGCTGATTTTAGGCCAATCGCTCTTTATACCCTGCTGTGGAGCTTTGCCATCATTTAGAATTTCAAAATATCGACTGATGTTATGCTAAAATACTGGCCAATATTATAAATCTTACTGGAGCGAGTCGATATCCGGCAATCAGTGGTGATGCCGACGTGTGCATTGCACCATGGCAGAGTCGATCCCGAGGATTCGTTTAAAATTATTCCGCAGCTGCCCTTGCCGCCTATTGCGCGGGTCAATAGAGTTGCAAATTGTTGCTGTCGGACTATGGACAGATTGGGCTAGGCCGGAAGCAACCGGCCAGATGCGGGCAACCTAAATAAGCTCGCAGAGTTTAAGGGAGGTGCTCGGGGTGGGCTTGTCGACATTTTTTCCCGAGCCGGTTGATGGGCTATCGGGTATGTCACTGCCAAAGTTCATTATCGGAATGTGTTTTGCGCTGGCGATCGTGATCGTCTGGTCGTATTTGGGCGGCGCCTCGCTCGGTACGACGCTTTTTCGTGTCATCGGCTGCGCTATAGTCATCCAACTGGGTTATTTTCTGCTGGTCTTTGCCATGATCGCCAGAAATGCCCCGACCCCGGCCGACAAAATTCGCGACGCTGAACGAAAGCTGAGTTCGAACGAAGCGGCCGAAGGCGAGAAGTTCAGCGCCAGAAGGGGCCTTCACTGATTTCAGGCATGGCCGCGGTCTGCGATGTCCATGTGACCTGTGGCTAAGCTTGCCGGTCCTCTGACGGATTGCTCGCCTCAACAACACCGGCTGTCGGCATTCCTGTCCTTTCAACTGCTTGACACTGCCGGCCTCGACGCGCTCGCTCTGCGTCACCGCCATCCGGTCGGCGAGGACCAGCAACTGGTTTCCGCCAGTCGAGCGCTCTGATGGAGCGTGCAGGAACGGCTCTGCCAAGCGGCGCATTTCTGGAGCCATCCCGATCGAGGCTCGCCGCCCGCCCACCCGCGCCATAACACCAGCAAATGAAAAACTGGACTGCGCCGATGATTTTGGCGATGCTTGCTTCGCACTTGCAGCATAGGCGTTTGGGCCGATGCATTTCAGACGGGCGGTGAGGCATTGAACGGGGAGGGCGAAGAAATCAGCAACGACTTCTGCAATCGAGAGGCATGTCCATGACATCATCCCAGGTCTGCGTGATCATCGCCGCGCGCAATGCGGCGCGGACAATCCCGGCTGCCATTGCATCGGCATTACGCGAGCCGGAGGTTGCGGAAGTTGTCGTCGTCGACGACGCGTCCACCGACGATACCGCGAAAGTCGCCCACGCAGCCGACGACGGCACGGGCCGCCTTTCCGTCATCCGCTTCGACGTCAATCGCGGCCCCTCCTTTGCCCGCAACGCCGCGATAGCCGGTTCCAGGTCG
Organism: Mesorhizobium sp. M0119; assembly: GCF_040322615.1. Taxonomy (NCBI): domain Bacteria; kingdom Pseudomonadati; phylum Pseudomonadota; class Alphaproteobacteria; order Hyphomicrobiales; family Phyllobacteriaceae; genus Mesorhizobium; species Mesorhizobium sp. M0119. The sequence continues at coordinate 76,864 of NZ_JAMYTU010000002.1, read as the reverse complement.
CCGTTCATCAGCATTCTGGACGCTGATGATTTCTTTTTCGAAGGCAGGTTTCACAGACTGTTCGCCAGCACCGATTGGGATTTCGCTGCAGACAACATCATGCTTGTCAGGGATGACGCGGCAACCGACGTTTCGAAAATCGTTGCTCCACCGTTCTCTCCCGAACCGGAATTCCTCGATTTCGAGGGTTTCATCGACGCCAACATCTCCAGGCGCCGTGTGCAACGAGGGGAACTGGGCTTCCTCAAGCCAGTGATCAGCCGCGCCTTCCTCGATCGGCATGGGCTGCGCTACGACGAGAAGCTGCGCCTGGGTGAAGACTATGAACTCTATGCGCGCGCGGTTGCCCACGGCGCGCGCTTCAAGGTCATCAAATCCTGTGGCTACGGCGCGATCGTGCGCGCCGATTCGCTTAGCGGACGGCACAAGACCCAGGACCTGAAGCATCTGGCCGATGCCGACCTGGCACTGCTTGCGATCGACAGTTTGCCGGAGGCATCGAAGGCTGCGCTGAGAAGGCACGAGCGGCACATCCGCGACAAATACCGGTTGCGGAAGTTTTTAGACGTGAAGGCTGAGCGCGGGCTGGCGCCGGCTGCGGCCTACGCCTTGGCCGGCTCGTCCAACCTCACAGCTATCGTCCGCGGCGTTGCCTCCGACAAGCTGGATGCGCTGTTTCGCCGCGCTGGACTCGCCGCGAAGCGTCAGCATGTGCCGCCGCTGCGCTTCCTCATGGCCGGAACCAGCACGGCCAGCGAAAGCTAGGCCCCTCAACGTGCGATCGCGGTAGCAACTCCCTTACCCTTCGGTCGGCTCGCACCATTTCAACGAGATTCATGAGTTTACGATCTAGGTGGTTGCCTATGCGCGCAGGGAATGGCAATCTATGTTGCGGTGCAGCAATTTTGGACGGCCAACCGAACTGGCCCGAGACATCCCTGTCGGAGGAGCTGGACAATGCAAGAAATGCCTTTTGAATGTGGATTGGCGCCAAGGCCGGTCACCAGCTCGACGATGATGGGGCGCTGACTACATGGCCTCGATCTTTCGCTTCCGATCGAGAGATCCGGCGCGCGACACGCAGACCGACACCTCGCGCCTCGATCGGTTGGCAAAGCTGCTGGACCAGATCGCGGCCGAAGTCGAGGCGGAGAAGAGCGGACTTGAGAACCGCTACAGGACGACGGCCACCAATGCCGCCTTTCTGGTCGAGGCCATGGAGAACGGAGCGGTCTCCTCTCGCAGGTCTTCCGAAGTCGGCGAACTGACCAGGTCGATCCTGAATTGCGAGCGGCGCATCGCTGCGCTGTCGCGCCAGATGCAGATGATGAAGGATCTCCGTCATTCGCTGGATGAAATCTTCGAGGAGAAGCGGCAGAACGGTCCCGACATAAGGACCGATTTTGTGAAGCCCGCCGATTCCGGCACAGGCTGAGCGAACACCCCGGGTCGGCGCAATGGTTTTAGGCACAACACGGAGCTTGGGAGCGACAGAGGTCAAGATCAGGTTGTTTCGTCACGGTTCGAACGATCGCTTTGGGGGCGCACAGCACAAAGGTGAGTTTGATATGAATGCAGATCCTAAAAGCACGTCCGCCCCGGCAACCCGCGGCACCCCGTTCACGCGCCCGATCCCAGGCAAGCTGCGGCGGCTCCGTTCAGACGGCGCGTTTCTGCTGATCGTTCTCGTCAGCTTGGTTGCGGGCCTGGTGCCCGTCCGCGCCCAGGATCTCCCAACCGCGCCGTCCTTTGTCGATGATTTCACCAGCCTCAGTCGCGCGCGCTGGTTCATTTCCGACGGCTGGACGAACGGCAAGCATCAGAACTGCACCTGGTCCAAAAGCCTGATCGGGCTTTCCGACGGCATGCTGACGCTCGGTTTCGAGAAGCGCAAGCTGAAGGATCGCGAATTCGCCTGCGCCGAGATCCAGACCAAGCAGCGCTTCGGCTACGGCACCTACGAGGCGCGGATGAAGACCGACACGGGCTCCGGCGTCAATGCGGCATTCTTCAGCTTCGTCGGCGATGCCGACAAGCAGCCGCATGATGAAATCGACTTCGAGGTGCTGACCAAGGACACGTCCAAGGTCCAGGTCAACGCCTACATAGCCGGCAAAGGCAAGAACGAGAAACTGGTCGACGTCGCCGGCGGCACCGACAAGGCCTTCAACGACTACGCCTTCGTCTGGGAAAAGGACCGGCTGCGCTGGTACGTCAATGGCAAGCTTGTCCACGAGATCACCGATCCGGCGAAGCTGCCCACCCATTCGCAAAGGATCTATTTCAGCCTGTGGGGCAGCGATACGATGAAGGGCTGGATGGGGCCGTTCTCGGATCCCGGCCGCAAGCTCACCATGCAGGTGGATCGCGTTGCATTCACCGCACTCGGCCAGCCCTGCCAATTCCCGGAATCGCTGGCATGCAACACAAACTAGAAGCGCATCTGAACCGGCCGGGCCGAAGGTGGTCGGAAAACCGAAGCTCGAACAGGCCCGAAGCCTTGAACAGGAATGAAACCGAATGAATTTGACTGTCTTTGGAATCGGCTATGTCGGTCTTGTACAGGCGGCGGTGCTTGCCGAAGTCGGCCATCAGGTGGTCTGCGTCGACATCGATGCAAAAAAGGTCGAGCGGCTCAACCAGGGTCATGTCCCGATCTTCGAGCCCGGGCTCGAAAACATGGTCAAGGAGAACCATGCCGCCGGCCGCATCAAGTTCACCACCGACGCCGCCGCGGCGATCAAGCATGGCCAGATTCAGATGATCGCCGTCGGCACGCCTCCGGGCGAGGATGGTTCGGCAGACCTCAAATATGTGCTGGCCGTCGCCGAGGCCATCGGTCGTGAGATGGACGCGCCCAAGATCGTCGTCGGCAAGTCGACCGTGCCGGTCGGCACCTGCGAAAGGATAAAGGCAAGGATCGCCGAGACGCTGAAGGCGCGCGGGCGCGAGGATCTGGCTTTCGACGTCACCTCCAATCCGGAATTCCTCAAGGAAGGGTCCGCTGTGAGCGACTGCATGAAGCCCGACCGCATCATCGTCGGCACCAGCAACGAGGACACCGAGGCGGTGATGCGCGAGCTCTACGCGCCGTTCAACCGCAACCACGAAAAGATGATCGTGATGGATGTGCGCAGTGCCGAGTTCACCAAATACGCGGCCAATTGCATGCTGGCGACCAAGATCAGCTTCATGAATGAAATGGCCAATTTGGCCGAGCAACTGGGCGCCGACATCGAGGAGGTCCGCAAGGGCATCGGCAGCGACCCGCGGATCGGCTACCACTTCATCTATCCGGGCCTCGGCTATGGCGGCTCGTGCTTCCCGAAGGATGTGCGTGCCCTTATCAAGACCGCCGAGGCCGTCAAGTTCGACGCCAAGCTGCTGCGTGCCGTCGAGGAACGCAACAACCAGCAAAAGTCGGTCCTGTTCGAGAAGGTGGACCGCTATTTCAAGGGCAATCTCAAAGGCAAGACCTTTGCGCTGTGGGGCTTGGCCTTCAAACCCAATACCGACGACATGCGCGAGGCCCCGTCCCGCACGCTGATGGAGGCGCTCTGGGCCGCCGGGGCCAATGTTCAGGCCTACGATCCCGAGGCGATGCAGGAATGCCAGGCGATCTACGGGCTGCGCGACGACCTGCAGCTGTGCGGCACCAAGGAGGCTGCGCTGCGAGGCGCCGACGCGCTTTTGATCGTAACCGAGTGGAAAAGCTTCAGCGCGCCGTCCTTCGATGCGCTGAAGAACGCGCTGACCACGCCCGTCATCTTCGACGGACGCAATCTCTACGACCCCAAGGTCATCGCCCGCCACGGCATCGAATACCACAGCATCGGCAGAATGGCGGCGTGACGCTAGGGCGGTCCAGCAAGGAGCCAGGTCCATGAAAGTTCTGTTTGCAGGCGGCAACGGCTACACGCCGCAGTTCAGCGGTGGCGTTCAGTCGAGCACGCACCATCTGGTCGAGCAGCTGCGCGAGCACGGTCATGACGCCTCGGTTCTGGCGGCGCTGTTTGGTGACGGCATGTTCGGCTTCAAGGCGCGCGCCAAGATGAAGTTGCTTCGCCAGCGTGCGGTCATCGACAGCTATCCGGGCTATCCGGTCGTGCGGGCGTGGTTTCCCTGGGAGGCGGCGCGCTTCGCGGTCGAACGGCTCGATCCCGATGTCGCCGTCGTGCAGTGCCACAAATCGGTGCCGATCGGAAAGGCGCTGCAGGCGCTCGGCGTGCCGCTGGTGGTCTATCTGCGGAACGTCGAATTCCACGAACTGGCCGGCGACCTGCGCGAATTGCATTCGGCGCTTTATATCGCCAACTCCGAATTCACCGCGCACACCTATAAGGAAAAGTTCGGCATCGATTCGACCGTGATCCCGCCGACCATCAATCCCGGGCTCTACAGCACGCCGTCGACCGGTGAATTCGTCACGCTGATCAATCCTTACAATGAAAAAGGGTTCGAACTCGCCGTGCGCATCGCCGGCCAATGCCCCGAAATTCCGTTCCTGTTCGTCGAAAGCTGGAAGCTCGACGACGACCACCGGGCGCAGATCGAACGGATCATCGCGCCGCTGCGCAACGTCAGGCTGGAAAGCCGCACCAGCGACATGAAGACCGTCTATGGCCGCACCAAGATCCTGCTGGCGCCCAGCAAATGGGAAGAAGCTTGGGGGCGGGTGGCATCCGAGGCCCATTGCAGCGGTATTCCGGTCGTCGGGTCCCGCCGCGGCGGCCTGCCGGAAGCAATTGGCGCCGGCGGCGTTGTGCTCGACTACGACGCACCGCTCGACGACTGGGTCGCCGCGGTCAGGCGGCTATGGAGCGACAAGGCCGAGTACGATCGGCTGTCGGCGGCGGCGCAGCTGTTTTCGGAGCGGCCGCAGATGAATCCAGACATTCAGTTCGCGACCTTCCTCGGCGTTCTCGACAACGCCAGGCAAGGCGCACTGGAGCGTGCCGCCTGATGCATTTCGTCCAAAAGCATGCACGTTGCCCAAAAGCCGGCTCTCGCGCCTGACCGGGGTGGGAGCTGCTTTGGGACAACGACACGCAAAACACCAGACGCTTGAAGCGCCTCGCACGGCGGCGACGGGCGTCAGCCCTCATCCGCGCGAGCAGATCGCCGACCGGCCTCGAAAGATCGTCCATTCGATGAAGATTTGCTTCGTAGTTGATAAGTTCCCCTCTTTGTCGGAGACCTTCGTCCTCGATCAGATAGAAGGGTGCCTCGAGCGCGGCATGCAGGTCGGCGTCATCTGCAACGAGACGTCCTTCGGCAAGGACAGCAACATCGACGATCGCCGCTGGCAGGCGCTACCTGGCAAGGTCGTCTGCTGGTGGGGCGGACTGGGGCGCTTTCGCCCGATGCTCAGGAAATGGTCCGGCAGGTTCTGGGATAAACTCTCGACCGCTATCGACATCGCCTTTGCGCGCAAACTGCAGAATGCCGACGTGATTGTCGCGCATTTCGGCAATAACGGCATGCGCGTCGCCCGGGCCATGAAACGAGGCCGGATTTCCGCTCCTTTGGTGACCATATTCCATGGCCGCGATGTCGGCGAACCGCTGCATGACAACACGCTCACGCGCTACAAGGTCGTCTTCGAAAAGGGCATTCTCCAGCTCCCGGTGAACGCGTTTTTCCGCGACGCCCTGATCGGCGTCGGCGCACCCCCCGCCCAAGTCATGGTTCACCATATGGGCGTGCGGCCCGGTGAGATCGGCTACCATTGGCGTTCCTGGGACCGGGACACGCTGTCCTTCATCTCGGTCTGCCGGCTGACCGAAAAGAAGGGCATCGAATTCGCCCTTCGGGCGCTCGCCAGCCTGCCGAGGCGCGATTGGGTCTATACGGTAATTGGCGGCGGCGAATTGCTGGAGGAGTTGAAGAAGCTCGCCGCAAGTCTCGGCATTGCCGAACGGGTGACTTTCCTCGGGCCGCGCCCGCACGCCGAGGTCAAGCAGCGCCTGCGCAATGCCCACGTATTCCTCCTGCCCAGCGTTGCCGCACAGGACGGCGATCTCGAGGGTATTCCGGTGGCGCTGATGGAGGCTATGGCCGCCGGGCTGATCGTGGTCAGCACCTATCACTCGGGCATTCCCGAGTTGATCGAGGATCAGGAGACAGGCTTCCTCGCACCGGAGCGAGACGTTGCGGCGTTGGCCCGCAAGCTTGTCTGGGTGGCCGAGAATCCGGACAAATGCGAGCGCATCGCACGTGCGGCGCGCCGCAAGATCGAGCAGGATTTCAACGCGGACGTACTCAACGAACGTTTTGCGCAGATCGTTGCCCAGCTGGCCGAAGCCAGGCACCCGGCATGAACGCCAACCCGCCCCCCCAGTTCGGTCGCGTCGCCCTGCGCGGCGGCGTGGTGACGATCGGCGCGCAAGGCTTCAAGATGGCGATCCAGTTTCTCTCGGTCATCGTGCTTGCCCGTTTGCTCGTGCCCGAGGATTTCGGCCTGGTGGCTTCCGTCGGGCCGATCGTGGCCTTTGTCGGGCTGCTTCAAAACCTTGGCCTGCAACAGGCTGTGGTCCAGCGCAAGGACATCAGCACCGAGCAGCTCAACCAGGTATTCTGGATCAGTGCGCTGGTGGGGCTGGGCAGTGCCGTGGTGGTTGCATGCCTGGCGCCCGCCATCGCTGCCTTCTATGGCGATCAACGCATGGTCGGGATCACCATCGGCTCTGCCTTGCCGCTGCTTCTTGGCAGTCTCGCCGCGGTGCCGCTGGCGCTGATGAACCGCCATTTGCGCTTTGGCCAGCTCGCACTGAACGATGTGATCACCGCCGCTGCCGGACTTGCGACTACCGCAGTCGCCGCCTATGCGGGGCTGGGCTACTGGTCGCTGGTCATCGGCCCGGCGGTTTCGGCTGTTGTCGCGCTGGCGGCGGCGTGGCAGGTGGCGCGCTGGACGCCGTCGCGGCCGGACCTGAAGGTCGATACCGACATATTGTCCTTCGGCGCCAATCTGACCGGCTTCAATCTGGCCAACTTCTTCTCGCGCAATCTCGACAACATCCTGATCGGAAAATATTCGGGCCCGATCGAGCTCGGCTACTATGACCGCGCCTACAAGCTCCTGCTGTTCCCGCTGCAGAACATCAACCAGCCGCTGACACGCGTGATGGTGCCGCTGCTGAGCCGCATCCATGAGGACAAGGCGCGGTTTCGCGACATCTATGTGCGAACCAATTGGATGCTGGCGGCCATCACCATGCCCGGCATCGCGGCGCTGACGCTGACGTCGGACCAGGTCGTCGGGCTTCTCTTCGGCGAGCGCTGGACAGCGGTGGCGCCGATCTTCGCCTGGCTGGGCATCGCCAGCCTGATCCAGTCGGTCTCGAGCACCACCGGCTGGATCTTCATCTGCCAGGGCAAGACCAAGACCATGTTCCACTGGGGCATCTACTCGTCGCTGACGACGGTTGCAGCCTTCATCATCGGCCTGCACTGGGGCGCCGTCGGTGTCGCGGCGGCCTACGCGATCAGCGGCTATGTGCTGCGCGTCCCGGTACTTGCCGTTCTTGTCCACCGGGTCGGCCCGGTGACCGCAGCCGACTTCCTGGTCATGCAGGGGCTTTTTATCGCGTCATCGCTGCTTGCCTGGTCCGTGTACCGGGAGTTGCCGGCATCGCTGACCGGCCAGTCAGACCTGCTCGCGGTGGTCCTTGCGGTTGCCCTCAATTATTCGATCGGCCTGATCCTCATGCTTGCCCTTCGCCAGTCGCGCAGTGCGTTGTTCACCACGCTTTCCAGCGCCATGCGCAACGCCCGCTAGGCGAGCGATCACGGGCACCAAAAGTTCACCTGCCGACATCGCCGACGCATGCTCCTCAAGCACTGCCTGAAGGCTCGTCCTGCGATAGAGGTCGAGATTGGCGGTAAGTCTGCCGAGCTTCTCGCTCGCTTCCTCGGGCGTCACCGTGTCGATGTCGAGCAGCAGGTCGGCGACGCCGATCCGCTTGGCGAGTTCCTTGGTCTTGAATTCATAGGCGATCGGCAGCACCGGCGTGCCGACGCAGAGCGACATGATCATCATGTGCATGCGCGTCGCGACGACGAAGTCGAAGCCTTTCACCAGGGTCATCAGTTGCTCCGGCGTGTGGAACGAAGCGTCCACGCTGACATGCTTGGCGATCTCCGGATCGAGTTCGGCAACGATAGCCCTCGCCGTCTTGGAATCGTCATGGGCGTATTCCGGCACGCCCTGGCAGGTGGAGACGAAGGTGACCTCCTTGGCGTGGTCCCTGACCAGGATGGTCGCGATCTCGCGGATCGAGTCGATGTAGCGGCGCATGCCGCCCTCGCCGTCGCTGACATAGTTCCAGTGACGGACGGAAATGGCGACGCGGCCGGTGACCGTCGCCGAGTGGCTGGAGGCCAGAAAGTTTCCGATCCTGTCGGTATCGGCCAGGGCAAAGACGGCGTCGGCCACGACGTGGCATTTGCCGGGGTCTTTCACCATGTCCACAATGTGGTCTCGCGAACGTTCGTCGCGCAGCAGGATAAGCGGGCTACGGTCGAAGATCGGGCTCAACTCCTGGCGATTGTAACTTTTGTTGAACGGGCCAAGCGATTGCGTGAAGAAGACAGGGTCCTTGCCCAGAATCGCGTCGATCCTGAATTGATTGAGGCGCCGCTCCAGATTGTAGGTCTCGACGAGATAGGTTCCGCCTGTCGTGACCACGAGGTCGGCCTCTCTGTAGATCTCGAGACCACGGCGATTGCTTGAGCTGAACAAACGCCCGAGAACGCCACGGATGCCGAACCGCTGCAGGGCATTGAGGACGAGCCGATTGTAGATCGGCTTGAACAGGTTCTTCAGCCCGCTGCCGTATTTGTAGCGGAACAGCGATTCCGACAGCAGCTTGTGGAATTCGAGATCCGGATAGTCCTTCTTCGTGTAGAGCCTCGCCGCCACCTCCGGCTGGCTGTCGAAGACGTAGAACTGGATATCGTCTTGCACGATCGTCTTGAAAACATGGCGAATCGCCAGGAGAATCGCTGCATCCCCGGTATTCAGGCAGACGGTGTTTTCAACCGCGATCTTCATGGAATGACCTCATTTCGTGAGTAGTCCCGTGGTTCCGTCGACGATTGCCAAAGGAAGCGGATTGCGGCGGGTTGGCCGAAAATGCTGCACGCCAGGATGGTCCTCGCGTCGTGATTATTGGCGCGCAGCCGGATGGCAGGCCAACGCGCGGTCCATGCGGCCCAAGCAGAGCGAGATTAACCCATCGATTTTGCAGTGCAACAAAAAATGTGGAACTTTGCTACGCTGCAACCAAAAATGTTGCGATGCAGCAAGAGCTGTACTAGCATCGTCGCGGGCGGGCCAACAGCGGTCGAGTTTTCATGCTGCATGTCTTGTACTTGGTACACGACGTCTCCGACCCGGCAGTGCGCCGGCGGATCATAATGCTCAAGGCAGGCGGCGCCCAGGTTACGCTGGCGGGCTTTCGTCGTACGGCAAGCGCAGTTGCTGATGTCGAGGGCTTGCAGCCGATCGATCTCGGCCCGACTCGTGATGGTCGATTCGCCCAGCGTCTGGCGGCGATCATGAAGGCGGTGGTCTCGACCGGCTCGAAGCTGGGCTCAATGCCACGGCCCGACCTCATTATCGCGCGCAATCTGGAAATGCTGGCGCTTGCCCGCCGGGCCAGGTCGGCCTTCCAGGCAACAGTGCCGATCGTCTACGAGTGCCTGGACATCCATCGCCTGCTGCTTCGCGACGATCCGCTGGGCTGGGCGATGCGCGGCGCGGAACGCTTCCTGGCCAGGGATGTGAAGCTTCTGGTGACGAGCTCTCCGGCCTTCATCGCCAACTATTTCAAGCCGTTCGGACAGATTGCCGCGCCGGTCGAGCTGCTCGAAAACAAGTATTTCGAGCCGGCCGCGGCCTCGCTGGATGACCGCGCGGCGCCGGAGAACCCCGTTGCGCCGCCTTGGCGGATCGGCTGGTTCGGGGCGCTTCGCTGCCGTCGCTCCCTGGAACTTTTGGCCGAATTTTCGCGCCGCCTCGACGGCCGCTTTGAAATCGTCCTCAGGGGCCGCCCGGCGCTGTCCGAATTTCCCGATTTCCATGGTTTCGTTGAATCGGAACCCTGGCTGTCGTTTGGCGGGCCCTACCGCAATCCCGAGGATATGGCGGCGATCTACCGCGAGGTTCACTTTTCCTGGGCCATCGACTTTTTTGAGCAGGGCCTGAACTCCGAATGGCTGCTGCCCAACCGGCTATATGAGGGCTGCCGCTTCGGAGCCGTGCCGATTTCGATGGGAAACACCGAAACCGGCCGGTTCCTCGACCGGCAAGGCATAGGGGTTCTTTTGCCAGAAGCCACGCCCGAGGCGCTCGAAGCCGCCGTCGGCACGATGGAGCAGCATCGGTTCGAGACATTGAGGGAGCGTGTTCTCGCCCGCAATCCGCGCATATGGAGCTACGACCGCGCCGATTGCCGGGCGCTCGTCGAAAAACTCCGCGGCCTGGCCACGGCGCCCGGTCCATATGCTGCCGAAGCATTGGCATAGAAGGAATGCCGATGACGCAAACCGAAACGCTCCCGTCCTGCATGATCGTGGTTCCGTGCCTGAACGAAGCGGCCCATATCGGCGCATTGCTTCGAGAGCTTCGCCCTGCGGCCGAGAGGCTGGGCGCCGTGATCATCGTTGCCGATGGCGGCAGCACGGACGGCACCAGGACGATCGTCGCAGATATCGCCGCAAAAGATCGGCGGGTGATCCTGCTCCACAATGAAAAGCGCTTGCAGAGCGCGGCGATCAATCTTGCCGTCGCCAGATTCGGGGACGGCGTCAACTATCTCATTCGCATCGACGCGCATGGCGGCTATCCCGCGGATTATTGCGACCGGCTGGTCGAAGAAGCGCAGGCCACCGGCGCGGATTCGGTCGTCGTCTCGATGCTGACCAGTGGCAGCGGCATGGTGCAGAAAGCAGCGGCAGCGGCGCAGAACTCCAGGCTCGGCACCGGCGGCTCCAAGCACCGGCACCTTTCGGCGGGGGAATGGGTCGATCATGGCCACCATGCGCTGATGCGGATATCGGCTTTCATCGCGGTCGGCGGCTATGACGAGACGTTCAGCCACAACGAGGATGCCGAGCTCGACTATCGGCTCCGCCAGGACGGCTACCGCATCTGGATGACCGGCAAGACGCAAATGGTCTACTACCCGCGCTCCTCGCTGAAGGGCCTCTATTTTCAGTATCTCGGCTATGGCCGTGGCCGGGCGAAGAACGTTCTCAAGCACCGCATGATCCCGAAGATCCGGCAGATGGTGCCGCTTCTGGTGTTCCCCGTGGTTCTTCTCGCCGCCTTTTCCTTCGTCCATTGGCTGGCGGCCGTGCCACTTTTGCTATGGGCGTCGGTCTGCCTCGGCTACGGCTTTTGGACCGCCCTCAGTCAGCGCAAACCCGACATTGCACTTGCTGGGGTCTCCGCAATGGTCATGCATTTCGGTTGGTCGGTCGGTTTCTGGCTGCAACTGCTCGCACCGCGACCGCAGCGCGGGGTAGCGTGATGGACCCGGTCAGGAAAAATCTAAGCATCGATATCTGCGTCTGCACATTTCGCCGGCCGGAGCTTGCCGACACGCTTCGCTCCGTAGCAGCCATGGATATGCCTGCGGGATACAATGTCGGTATCGTCATTGCCGACAACGACGATACGCCGACGGCCGAACCGCTGGTCGCCAAGCTGGCAGGGGAGCTGAAGCTGCCGGTGACCTACCGGCACGCCCCGGCCCGCAACATCTCGATCGCGCGCAACGCTTGCCTCGATGCCAGTGCGTCGGATTTCGTCGCCTTTATCGACGACGACGAGACGGCCACCGCTGGCTGGCTTGCCGAACTGGTTGCGACGGCGGAAGCAACTGGTGCTGCGGCGGTGCTTGGGCCGGTGCAAGCCCGTTACCAGCCGGATGCGCCCGCCTGGATGCGCAAAGGCGATTTCCACTCGACCTCGCCGGTCTGGGTGCGCGGCGAAATCCGCACCGGCTACACCTGCAACGTCCTGCTCAGGATTGGCGCTGAGAGCCTGCGCGGCCGGCGCTTCAGCCTGGCACGTGGCCAGACCGGCGGCGAAGATACGGAATTCTTCGACCAGATGGTCAAGGACGGCGGCCGCATCGCCTTTTCGCCGGAGGCTTGGGTCGACGAAGCGGTGCCGCCTGCCAGGGCGGCATTCGACTGGCTCGGCCGGCGCCGGTTCCGCGTCGGGCAGACGCACGGTCATCTTCTGGGGCGCAACGCACACGGCCTTGCCCGGCTCAAGCAGGTTGGCATTGCCGCGGCAAAGGCCGCCTACAGTTTCCTGTCGGCAATTCCGGTTGCCATCGACCCCGTACGCCGGAACCGCAGCGTGCTTCGCGGCATTATGCATGCCGGCGTCGTCAGCGGCCTCGTCGGGGTTCGTGAAATCCGCCAATACGGCCTGTCTTCGCCGCAGCAAGGGGGCAAGCGTGCAGCCTGACGTGAGCTTCGTGATTGCCGCCTACAATGCCGAGGCGACCATCGATCGGGCGATTGCCAGCGCCGTCGCCCAGCGCAATGTCAGCGTCGAGGTCATCGTCGTCGACGACAAGTCGCGCGACCGGACGCTCGACCTGGCGAGATCCTACCCCGAAGACATCGTACGCGTTGTCGCGCTTGAGCAAAACCGTGGCCCCGGCGGTGCCAGGAACGCCGGCCTTGAGCTTGCCCGCGGCAGGTGGGTCGCGGTCCTCGATTCCGACGACGCGGTCTATCCCGGGCGAATCTGCACCATGATCGAACGCGCGGAGAAAGCGGGCGCCGAGATCGCGGTCGATAATCTGCAGGTCGTTCGCGAGGATGGCGTTGCCGAAGAGACGATGTTCCCGGCCGACTATCTGGAAGGCCTCGGTGAAATCTCGCTGGCGGATTTCGTCGGCGGCAATGTCCTCTTCGAATCGAGGTTCAATCTCGGCTACCTCAAGCCGATCTTCCAGCGCCGGTTCCTGAACGAGAACGGGCTTCGTTACGATGAAAGCCTGATCATTGGCGAAGACTATATACTCCTGGCCAGTGCTCTGGCTAAAGGCGGCAAATGCGTGGTCGAGCCGACGACGGGCTATATCTACCACATTCGCACCAGTTCCATCTCCCGGGTGCTCGAACTTCATCACGTCGAGGCGATGCGCAGGGCCGATGCCACCTTCGCCGCGACCCATTCCATGGATGCTGCGGCCGCGGCGGCCTTCGCCAGGCGCGCTCGCAGCCTGCGGCGGGCGGCATCATTCCTGTCGCTGGTCCAGCACATCAAGGCGCGGTCCCCGCTCAAGGCGATATGGACGGCGCTCAGCGATCCGGCGGCGGTTCGGCATATGAGCATGCCGATCGCCGTGCGGCTGCGAAGGGTGGCGGCACAGTTTGCCGTGGTGGCGGGGAGGTGAAGGGTTGCAGGCGAATGGATGAAGACAGTTTTCGCCGCCTGCGACAGGTTGAAATCGATCTCCTCAGAAGGAACATGCAATGAAAAAAGTCAGGAAGGCAGTCATACCGGTGGCGGGGCTTGGAACGCGGTTCCTGCCGGCGACCAAGTCCATGCCGAAGGAAATGCTGCCGGTGGTCGACAGGCCTGTCGTGCAATATGCGGTTGACGAGGCGTTCGAGGCCGGCATCGAGCACATCGTCTTCGTCACCGGCCGCAACAAGGCGGTGATCGAGGACTATTTCGACCTGCATCCTGAACTGATCGGAACCCTGGAGCAGAGCGGCAAGAAGGCGCAACTCGAATCGCTGGAAAGCCTGCTTCCCGTCGCCGGCGCGACGAGCTTCATCCGCCAGCAGTCGCCACAAGGCCTCGGCCATGCCGTCTGGTGCGCACGCGAAGTCATCGGTGACGAGCCCTTCGCATTGCTTTTGCCGGACATGGTGTCCTTCGGCGGGCGCGGGTGTCTCGCCGAGGTCGCCGATCTTTATGCGCAGACTGGCGCAAACGTTATCGCCGTCGAGCGTTGCGATCCGACCGAGACCAGCAAATACGGCATTGTCGGGCGCGGCGCTGATGTCGGCACGGGCTTCGAGGTGACGGCCATGGTCGAAAAGCCGGCTCCTGCCAACGCGCCATCGAACTTCTACATCAACGGCCGCTACATCCTGCAGCCCGAGATATTCTCGTTGCTGGCCAGCCAGCAGCGCGGCGCCGGCAACGAGATCCAGCTGACCGACGCAATGGTGCGCCTCGCACAGACGCAGGCCTTCTTCGCCCAGCCTTTCAATGGCCGCATGTTCGACTGCGGTTCGAAGGAGGGCTTCATCCAGGCCAATGTCGCTTTCGCGCTGGCGCGAGAGGACATGAAGGGCCCGATCTTCGAGATGCTGCAGGAATTCGTCCGGTCGCATCAGCGTCGGGAAGAAGCCGCATAATGTCCATTTTTTCGAGGCATTGTGGGTGCGGCCGATTACGCAGGACAGGCCGTTGCGCCGCGCGTAACGCGCACTGTCCGGCGCAAGGTTTGCACCCTATGTCCCGACCTTCGAGGCGGTAGCGCCTGCAAACTAGAATTGGACCGAAGATGAACTATGCCAATTTTCCTGTCGACAAGAGGACGCCATTGCCCGCTTCAAATGCGGCAAACGCCGAAGACTTCATCGACATCGAGCGCCTGCTTGGCATGGCCGCGCGGCAGGCGAAAGTGGTTGCCGCCTGCGCCGTCATCGGTCTCTTTCTCGGCGTGCTCTATTTACAGACCACGCCTGCTACCTATGTAGCGACGAGCAGCGTGCTGATCGACGAAGGATTGAACAAGGTCGTCGACGACATTTCGGCGGCGTCGGTCAGCATGCAGACCGACTCCGCCGTTCTGAGCCAGATCGAAATTCTGCAGTCGGCCAGGCTGGCGGGGGTGGTCGTCGACAAGCTGAAGCTCGATCAGAACGACGCTTTCATGAACCCTCCGACATCGGCCATGTCGAAAGTGTCAGGCTTTGTACGCGGTATTATCCAGTCGGTCCGCCCCAAGCGCGCCGCTAGCACAACCGATGTCACTCAGCTTGATGCTGCGACGCGTGACGCGATCACCGCATCGTCGTCGCCCCGCGACTATGCAATCTTCAAACTGCAGAACCAACTCGACGCCGAGCGGATCGGCCGAAGCTTTGTCATCAGCATCTCCTTTCAGGCGACGGATCCGGCGCTCGCGACCGCCATCACCAAGGCCTATGCCGACGCGTATCTCGCCGATCAGCTCGATGCCAGCTTCGACGCGACCGAGCGGGCGGCGGTCTGGCTGCAAGGCCGGCTGACCGAGCTTCGTGAGAGCTCCCAGGCGGCCGCACTCGCGGTCGAAAAGTTCAGGGCCGAACATGGATTGGCGGTCAATGACGGCCAGCTGATCAGCGACAAGCAATTGTCCGATCTCAACACCCAGCTGATCGTCGCGCAGGCCGATACCGCACGTGCCGGCGCCCGCTATCAGCAGTACAAGTCGATCGTCGAAAGCGGCTCGGATAATGCGTTCAAAGACGCAGCGATATCGAACGACCAGCCGAGCAGCTCCGTCATCACGACGCTGAAGAACCGCTATCTCACCGTCGCCAAGCGGCAGCAGGACGTCGAAGCGAATTTCGGCCCGCAACATCCGCAGGCCGTCGCGCTCGCCAAGGAGAAGGCCGACATATCGGCGCAGATTTTCGGCGAGCTGAAGCAACTGACCGAAAGCTACCGCAACGAATACGAGGTCGCTCTGGCGCGCGAAACCGCGCTCCGCGCAAATGTCGCCTTAGCGGCTGGCAAGAGCTCCATCGACAACCAGTCGCAGGTCAAGCTGCGTGAGCTGGACCAGAAGGCGACGGCGCTGTCGACGCTCTACCAGACGTTCCTGAACCGCTATGAGGAGGCCGCCCAGCAGCAATCCTTCCCGGTCGGCAAGATCCGGGTCATCTCGGACGCGACGATGCCGCAGTCGGCCGCAACCCCGCGAACGGCCATCGTGCTGGGGCTTTCGCTGGCGCTTGGCATAATGATGGGGGCAGGGGTTGGTGGTCTGAATGAATTCAGGGAACGCTTCTTCAGGACCGGCGAGGATGTGCGCGACCGTGTCGGCCTCAAATTCCTCGGCTATCTCCCGGTCATCGGCAAGGCTGGCAAGGATGAGCAACGCAATGGCGGTCAGCCTGACGTCAAAGTCGTTGAATCCAAGACCGCCAAGTCCTCCAAATCCCCGCCCTCCAAAACATTGTCGGCGGCCGAAAAACGTGCGCGGATGCGGGTAACCGTCGACGCACCGGCATCGATGTTCTCCGAGACGCTGCGCAACGCAAAGATCGCCTTCGACGTCGTCATGGAGGGCCAGGGCAGCCGGGTCATCGGCGTGGTCTCGGTCCTTCCCGGCGAAGGCAAGTCGACGGTGGCGGCCAATCTTGCCGGGCTGCTTGCCGTCAACGGATCGAAAACGCTGCTGATCGACGGCGACCTGCGCAATCCCGGCCTCAGCCGCAGCCTCGGTATGGAGGCCGAGCAGGGCCTGATGGAAGCTGTGGTGACCGGGCAGACATGGCAGTCGGTCGGCAAGATCGACCGGCAGACCAAGCTGGCTATCATCCCGGCCGTCCTGCGTGGGCAGTTTTCGCATACCAGCGAGCTTCTGTCTTCGGCCGGCATGCGGCGTTTCATCGATAACGCCAAGGAAACCTTCGAATACATTATCGTCGATCTGCCGCCGCTCGGGCCTGTCGTCGACGCCAAGGCCTTCGCTCCGCTTGTCGACGGCTTCGTGCTGGTCACCGAGTGGGGACGCACGCCGCGTGCGATGGTGCAATCCGTGCTCAGCTCGGAGCCCTACATCGCCAAGAAGATCATTGGCGCGGTGCTGAACAAGGTCGAACTGAAGAAGCTGGCCAAGTATGGCGCGATCGGCGGCTCGGAAAAATTCTTCGACAAATATTCGAGCTACTATCTGGAAAAATCGGAAGCGCGTACTAAGGCAGCCGCCTGAGCGACGATATCGCGCTCAGGAAAATATCAACCTGGCGCGGTTGTCCACGATCCTGAGGGCGGTGAGCTGGCCGCTTTGGAAGGCGCCGGTGTCTATGCCAAGCCGGCGTCCCTCGAGCTTCGGAAACTCGACCGGCGTATGTCCGTGCACGACATAGCGGTCGAGAAGATGCGCAGCGTCGAAGAAGTCCGAACGGATATTCAGCAGGTCGTCCTCGTCCTGCGCGGCGAGGTCGATGCCGGGCCTGATGCCGGCATGAACGAACACGAATTTCGCCGAACAGACCATGACCGGCAGCGCGCGCATGAAGCTAATGTGGTCGGCTGGAATGACTTCCCGAATGCGCTTGTCGACCTCCTCGCTTGAACCGTAGAGATCGGCCATGCGCGACGGATCCACGCCGTAGGAAAACAGCGTTTGCAGGCCACCTATCGCCAGCCACGACTCTCTCGAAATGATCCCGTCGAGATAGTTCAGCATCACGACTTCGTGATTGCCGGCAAGGCAGATGCGCTGGAAACCATGGAGCGGCGGCGCCAGCAGATGATCGAGCACACGCGCCGACTGGGGTCCACGATCGACATAGTCGCCAAGCATGATGATGAGCTTGCGCCCTTCGAAGGGCGCCGAATCGAGCAGGATCTTCTGCTCCAGGGCGCGGAGTTCCTTGTAGCAGCCATGCACGTCGCCGATCGCATAGACGACTGTGCCCCGCATATCGATCTCCAGCCGCTGGCGCGCCGCGGCCTGGGGCTTTCTCGATCGCTGGAACAGGGTCACGTATGGCATCTCGCATGGCTGTGGGTGCGCCTCGATTTCGGAACAACATGGCGACACACCGCGTGGATACCATGTCCAGCGCCGGTCGTTCCATACCGGAGCTTCGGACGCAACTCGGCTTCGACGTCCCTACAGGGCGATGCCGCGGCGGTTCAGCGCGGCGGTGATTTCGTCGAGGATGGCCGGGTCGTCGATCGTTGCCGGCATGGCCCATTCCTCCTTGTCGGCGATCTTCTGCATGGTGCCGCGCAGGATCTTGCCGGAGCGCGTCTTCGGCAGGCGCTTGATCGTCACCACCGTCTTGAAGGCAGCGACCGGGCCGATCCGTTCGCGCACTAGCGTGACCACCTCGTTTTCGATGATGCCGGCGTCGCGGTCGACGCCGGCATTCAGCACGACGAAGCCGAGTGGAACCTGGCCTTTCATCGCATCGGCAATGCCGACGACGGCGCATTCGGCAACATCGGGATGCGCGGCCAGCACCTCCTCCATGGCGCCGGTCGACAGCCGGTGGCCGGCGACATTGATGATGTCGTCGGTGCGGGCCATGACATAGAGATAACCGTCCTCGTCCATCATGCCGGCATCCGCGGTTTTGTAGAAGCCGGGGAACTCCTCGAGATAGGCTTGGCGAAACCGCCCGTCGGCATTCCACAGCGTCGGCAGGCAGCCGGGGGGCAACGGCAATTTCACCACGACATTGCCAAGCGTGCCGCGCTTGACCTCATGCCCGGCATCGTCCAGCACGCGGATGTCGTAGCCAGGCATCGGCACGCCGGGCGAGCCGGATTTGACCGGCAACAGGCCCAGTCCGGCGGGGTTGATGCTCATCGGCGAGCCGGTCTCCGTCTGCCACCAATGATCGATCACCGGCACGTTCAATTTCTGCTCCGCCCATTTGATGGTTTCCGGATCGGCGCGCTCGCCGGCGAGGAACAGCGTGCGGAATTTGGACAGATCGTATTTCGGGACGAATTCGCCTTTCGGGTCCTGTCCTTTGATGGCGCGAAAGGCGGTTGGTGCGGTGAACAGCGCGACCACGCCATGCTCTGCGATCACACGCCAATAGGTGCCGGCGTCGGGCGTGCCGACCGGCTTGCCTTCAAACAGCACGGTCGTGCAGCCATGCAGCAGCGGGCCGTAGACGATGTAGGAATGGCCGACCACCCAGCCGACATCGGAAGCCGCCCAGAACACTTCGCCCGGTTTGACGCCGAACTCGTTTTCCATCGACCATTTCAGCGCGACCATATGGCCGCCATTGTCGCGCACGATGCCCTTCGGCTGGCCGGTCGTGCCGGACGTGTAGATGATATAGAGCGGATCGGTGGCAAGCACCGGAACACAGTCGACATTGGCGCCGGCGGCCCGCTCACGCGCCACGGCGTCGGCATAGTCGATGTCGTAATTTTCCCTGAGCTCGCAGCGCAACTGGTCGCGCTGCAGGATAAGGCAGCTTTCGGGCTTGTGCCGCGACATTTCGATCGCCTTGTCGAGCAGCGGCTTATAGGCAACGACGCGCCCTGGCTCCAGGCCGCAGGACGCCGAGATGATCAGCTTCGGCTTGGCATCGTCGATGCGGGTCGCGAGCTCATGCGAGGCAAAGCCGCCGAAGACCACCGAGTGCACGGCGCCGATCCGCGCGCAGGCAAGCATGGCGAAGGCTGCTTCCGGCACCATCGGCATGTAGATGATGACGCGATCGCCTTTTCGAATGCCACGATTCTTGAGCACCGAGGTCAGCGCGACCACCTCGCGCTTCAACTCGGCATACGTGAATTTCCTGATTGTGCCCGAAATCGCGCTATCATGGATCAACGCGATCTGGTCGGCACGGCCGCCCGCCACATGACGATCGACGGCATTGAAGCAGGTGTTGCAGGAAGCGCCATTGAACCATCGGCCATAGACGCCGGCATTGGCGTCGAACACCGTCTCGAAGGGCGAGAACCAGTCGATTGCACTCGCCGCATCGGCCCAGAATTTTTCCGGGTCGCGTTTCCAGCCGTCATAGACCTCATGGTAGCGTGACGCCATCCAGCTTCCTCCCCAGGAATGTTTGCTGTCCTTGAAATAGCGTATGCTGGTTTGTGTAACCACGTATTTGTGCGTTTCGTTTGCCGTCGTTCTAACTTGGCCGCAAGTGCGGGTCATGGTGGTCTGCGGGGCTGATATCGGCCGAATTTTCGACATTGGGGGCAGGGCGCGATGAAATTGCGATACGGGCTTGAATTTGCCGCGGTTGCGACGCTGGCGTTGGTGCTCGCTTCAGCTGCTCAGGCCGGCGACGCGGCGGCCCGGCGCGTCATCGGCTTTTCGCCCGACGGCAACTACTTCGCCTTCGAACAGTACGGCACGCTCGATGCCGGTGCTTCGGATTCGGGCTGGTCGGAGATCGACATCATCGACACGCGCACCGATGAGTTCGTCGGCGGTAAGCCGATCGTCATCGTCGACGAGACGGAGGATGCGACACTGACGCTTGCGCAGGCGCGCGAGCGTGCCGCGGCGCAGGCGGCGCCCTTGCTGGCCAAATACGCCATAGCGCCGCGCGGCGAGCGGACGGGCTTAGACAAATTCACCTTTCCCGACGACTTGGTCGCCTACAACGACATTGCGCGCCTCGAGCAGGTTTCGCAGAAATGGCTTTCGCCGGCTTATGACGAGCTTGGCATTTCGACCATCCAGCTCGAGCAGATCCTTGCCGATAGTACTGCGGATTGTTCAGCGAGTTTCGACGGGACGCAGCAAGGCGAGACGATCGGCAAGGCGCTCGGCTTTCGCCTGACGCTGCAGGGTCAGGACGACAAGCCGATCAAGCTGCTCCATGAGGACAAGGCGGTGCCCGGTTCGAGGAATTGCCCGACTTCCTACAGCCTGTCGGAATCTTACGCATTCACCCCGGATGGAAAACCGGGCGTGCTTGTCGTGCTCGTGCAGCGCTTCAGTCAGGGATTTGAAGGGCGCGACCGCCGTTTCATCGCCGTGACTGGCCAGGCGCGCTGAGGCAACGCGCTGAGAAGTAGTCCGCTACCCGAGTTGTTGTCCCTAGAGCGGGAGGGCAGCGAGCATAAGGCCGACCCCACCGGCGATCAGCAAGCCGGCTGCCAGCATCTTTCCGTGGCGCTCGAAACCCGTCGGCGCCCGATCCCAATTGTAACGCATGCTCCACTCCCCAAACCCGCCGATTCTTTATCTTACGCAGGGTGAGGAGGGCAACAGTCTGGCTAGGCACCACGCTGCTGCTGTCGGTCTTATCACCGACTATTTCTGGGGCATTCTCCGCCGCTACATGCCCCAGCGCAGCGCGGCGGTGTGCACAGGCGCATCCCACCAAACAGCCGCCTCGTCGTCGAGCATGCTCAGCGTGATCGAACAGCCGGCCATGTCGAGCGAGGTCACATAGGACCCGACCAGCGACCGGGCCACCGTCACGCCGTGCTTCTCGAAGATTTTGCGGGCGCTATTGTACATCAGATAAAGCTCCATCAACGGCGTGCCGCCAAAGCCATTGACGAAGAGCAGCGCCTGGCCTCTGGCACCGTCGCCCAGGTCACCCAGGATTGCGGTACAGATCTCCTCGGCGATAGCATCGGCGCTCTTCAAGGTGTCGCGCCGCCTCCCAGGCTCGCCGTGGATGCCGACCCCGAACTCCATCTCGCCGTCGCCGATGTCGAAGGTCGGCTTGCCCGCCGCCGGCACGGTGCAACTGGTCAGCGCCACGCCCATCGAGCGCGTCGCGCCGTTGACGCGCTCGCCCAACGCCTTCAAAGACTCCAGTGGCATGCCTTGTTCGGCTGCCGCGCCGACGATTTTCTCGACCACCAGCGTACCGGCGACGCCGCGCCGGCCGGTGGTGTAGGACGAGTTTTCGACCGCGACGTCGTCATTGGTCACGATTTGCATCACGCCTGCCGTCATTTCAGCGGCCATGTCGAAATTCATCACGTCGCCCTCGTAGTTCTTGACGATGAACAGGCAGCCGGCGCCCGTATTGACGGCATCGGCGGCCGCCATCATCTGGTCAGGCGTCGGCGAGGTGAATACCTGGCCGGGGCAGGCGGCATCCAGCATGCCATGCCCGACGAACCCGCCATGCAGCGGCTCGTGACCCGAGCCGCCGCCGGAGATCAGCGCCACCTTGCCCGGCTTGAGCACCTTGCGGCGGACAAATTTGTGCTCCTCGCCAAGCGCCAGGATATCGGCATGCGCGGCAACGAAGCCGTCGAGGCTCTCGGTCAGCACCGTATCGACCGAATTCAGAAATTTCTTCATGGCTGTCCTCTCGAAATAGCCCAGCGTCAGCTGCCCTTGCCGGCGATGCTGGTGATCTTCTGGATGAAATCGTTGACCGCCCGGTCGAGCGCCGCGTTCTGCTTGTCGTCGCCGAAATCGGGAACGATCAGCGAGACATGGCGTGTCTTGCGCATGCCTGCAGCCAGCGACATCTTTCCCGGATGCGCCCGATGGTAGGCTTCAAGGAAATGATCGCGTTCGGCCGGGCTGAAATGGCAGACGGAGAAGATAGCCGGCAAATGCTTCGACGGGATCGGCGTCGAATAGGCGGGGCTGGAAATCTGCGTGACGAAGCTGCGATGCTTGCCCAGCGCGTCGGCGAGGCGCTGGCGCATGCCGGACGGGCGCTGGTCGATGACCTGCGACAGGATCGTCTTGTAGGCGCGGATCGCCTCTTCGGGGCCGGATTGCGGCGCCTTGTCTGCCATGCCGGGTCCTAGATTGAAACGTCCGCGATGGCCGCCTTGGCCATCGCGAGTTGGGCGGGAGCGACGGAGAGGTCACGCAGGCCGGTTGCGAGCAGCGCCGGGATCGAGGCGGGGTCGCCGCCGGCATCGCCACACAGGCTGACCGGCATATTATGCTCACGGCCGAAGGCAGCAACCGAGGCGATCAGCCGGAGCACGGCCGGGTGCCTGACCGAATTCAGATGTGCGACCGAAATGTTGTCGCGAGCGGCAGCCATTACGTATTGCGTCAAATCATTCGAACCGATCGAGAAGAAGGCGGCCTTGGCGAATGCCTCCGGCGCAATCGCCACCGAAGGCACCTCGACCATGATGCCAAGCGGCGGCATTTTTTGCGCGATGCCGCGCGCCAAAAGGTCAGCCTGCTCTTCCGCGAACAGTGCCGTGGCGTGTTCATACTCTTCCGGAACGGCGATCATCGGGAACATCACCTTCAGATTGCCGTGCATGGCGGCGCGTAGCAAGGCGCGGATCTGCACGCGAAAGACCTCCGGACGCATCAGCGACAGCCTGATCCCGCGCAGGCCAAGGAATGGATTACCTTCCTCAACGGTCAGGCCCGGCACAGGCTTATCGCCGCCCGCATCGACGGTACGGATCGTCACCGGCCTGTCGCCTGCCCATTCCAGCACTTTGCGGTAGGCGCGATATTGGGTCTCCTCGTCCGGCAGCGTCTTGCCGAACAGGAATTCGGTCCGCATCAGCCCGACACCGTCGCACGCCGCAGCATCGATGCGGTCGGCATCGGACGGATCGGCAATATTCACCTGCACCCGGACCGCTATGCCGGTCTTCGTTGCTGCCGGCCTTGTCAGATAGGCTGCCGCTTTGCCGCGATGCGCCGCGAAAGACGACGACGATCGCCGGAACGCGGCGATCTCCGCTTTCGAAGGCGCCAACACGATGCCGCCATGTTCGGCATCGAGCAGCGCGATTCCGGTAAGGTGAGCCGACGAAGCACCGAGTTCGGCCACCCCACGCCCCGTAAGCCCAAGCCCCACCACCATTGGCACGCCGCGCGAGCGTGCCAGCATTGCGACATGACTTGCGGCACTTCCGGCCGTAAGTGCTATGCCGCCGCCGACACTCCAGTCGGTTTCGAGGAAGCGCGTCGGTGCGATATCCTCGCCGTAGAAGATCGCACCCGCCGGCGCGGCAATGTCGCCGCCCCCGGCTAGCGCGCCTAGCACCTGGTCGCGTATGTCGCGCATGTCGGCCGCGCGCGCCCGGAAATAGTCCTGCTCGGATGTCTCATAGCCGGCTATCTCGGCGTCGAGTGCCTGCCGCCAAGCCACATCAGCGGCCATGCCCGCGGCGATGTGCGAAAAGGCCGGGCCGGTCAGCGCGTCGTCGTCCAGCAGGGCGAGCTGGAATTCGAGGATCCCGGCCGCCTCGCTGTCGCTGGTTTCGATCAATGTCGCGAGCCGGGCTGCGGCAATGGAGATGGCGGCCTCAAGTGCCGCCTTCTCGTCCGCGGCAGTCGCCTTGCGGACATAACGCACAGCAGCCTGGTCCAGATCGAACAGCGGCCCCTCGGCATAGCCGGCCGATGCCGAAATGCCCTGCAGCTTAAGCGGTTCGGGCATGGTCCTTGCCTTCGTCGAAATCGCGCCGCACCAGCTCGATCAGCGCGCCGACCGCCTCGCCGGCGCCGTCTCCTCTGGCTCTGATATGCAGGACAGTACCTTTCGGCGCTTTCGCAGCCATTACCTTGACGATGCTCTTGGCGTCGAACCATGGCCCGTTGGCGGCGAGCGCAATTTCGACGTCGGCCGAAAATGTCTTGGCAAGCTTGGTGAATTTCACCGAAGGGCGCGCATGCAATCCCACCTCATGGGTGATCAGGACGCTGGCTTCGGCTGCTGCGGACATGCTTGTCAAAATTCCCGTTCATTCACGACGGCGACAGTTCGTGCGCCGTCGCCACCACTTCCTTGAGCGAGGCGCCGCCGGAAGCCTCGGTCGCCGCCATCACCGCGCCTTCGACGATCGGCGCATTGCAGACGATGATCTTCTGGGCGCGTGGTTCGCCGATCATCTCGACCGCCATCTCGCTATTGGTCTCGGCACCGCCGAGATCGACGAGGATCGCGACACCGGCCTCCGACCAGGCCTTGTCGATGGCGCCCATAATCGCCTCGACATTGGTTCCCAGCCCGCCATGGCCGTTTCCGCCGCACCATGCAAGCGGCACTTCGTCGCCAACCATCTGCCGCACCATGTCAGCGGTGCCTTCGGCGACTAGCGGCGAATGCGATACGATGACGATGCCGACATTGCTCATGCGCGCCTCTCGATTGTCTCGGCTACGGCCCGCACCAGAAGCGCGGTCGAGCGTGCGCCGGCATCCATGTGACCGATCGAACGGTCGCCAAGGAATGAGGCGCGCCCACGCAGCGCCTTCATCGGCACGGTCGCCTCGGCTGCACTGTCGGCAATGTTGACGATGTCCGCTGCCGTCTTTCCCTGCAGCAGGGCCTCATGCACCGGCTGCAGCACGTCGAGCATGGTCTTTTGCCCGGCCTGCGACTTGCCTCTGGCGGCCACCGCTTCGATAGCCTTGCCGAAGGCCGCCGCCAGATTGGCGCGATCCGGCGCGGCGGAAATCTCGTTGCCGAGCGCCATGAACAGCGTGCCGAACAAGGGACCGGAGGCTCCGCCGACGGTCATCACCAGCTTGGTGCCGATCGCCTTCAGCGCCTCGGGCAACGGCTTTGCCGCGAACGCACCGGCCTCGGCTCGGACTGCCTCGAAGCCGCGTTTCATGTTGAGCCCATGATCGCCGTCGCCGATCGCCTGGTCGAGTCTGGTCAGCTCTTCGGCATGGGCGGCGATGGTGTTTGCCGCTGCCTCGATCAGCCTGGAAATATTCGCTGCCGCCATGTCACCCATGCTCCTGGCCCCTGCGCTGCCGGCAGTACGAGAAAATTGCATATCCGGCAATTGAAGCATTCTCTTCCCCAGTCAAGCGGGTTCGAGCAATGCAGCGAGGGCAGTGAAGACCTCGGCGACGGCAAAGGCGCCGGGATCGACCACGCCGTCGAGCTGGCTGCCAATATAGGCGGACCGCCCGGCCTTGGCCTTGCGCATGGCAGCGGTGGCCTCGGCTCCGCGTTGCGCCGCGACCGCCGCATCTTCCAGACTCCCCCTATCCAGCGCCCTCAAGGCGGGTTCCAGGGCATCGATCATCGTGCGATCGCCGATCCTCGCTCCACCATAGAAGGACATCCGATCCAGGCCAGCGAGAAGCGCCTTGGGAAGCGTTTCGCCAGACTGCAGCGCCTGCGCGGCGGCGGTGAAGAAGATCGACAGCAGCACGCCGCTAGAGCCGCCCATGCTGGCGCTCAGGATGTCGCCGACGGCGGCGAGCGTTGCGGCAGGGTCGGCGAGCGGCAGTGTCGCAATGCGGCCAAGCACGCTGCGCGCACCGGCCGCCACAGTCGATCCGGTGTCGCCGTCTCCAGCCTTGGCGTCCAGTCCGTTCAACGTGCCTTCAAGCGAGATCAGCCGTTCGCAGACCGCGACAACCAACCGCTCGGTGCGCGCGTCCCGGCTGGCGTTCGACGCGTTGTCCGGGCCGGCAGCTTTGGCCACCGGCACGACGCTCATTGGGCGAACGGCTCTTGCCGGCGGCCAGGCGTGAGGGCCTACCGGCGCCCGCAACGCCACTTCGCGCGGCGCATCGAGCCGGATCAGCGACAGCGAAAAGCCGTTCATGTTGAGCGCGGTCATAAGCTGCCCGGGCCCGATCGTCAGCGTCACCTTTTTTGCCAGCGGTAAAGCCAACACCGCATTGGCGACAAGCAACATTTCCAGCGGTGGCACCGAACCGAGATTGTTGATCAGCAAGGCGTAGTCACTGGCGGGATCGAGCCGCGCGGCAAGGCGCTCCGACATGATCGCAACCAGTCTTTCGGCACTTTGCACCGCAATCCGCTCAACGCCCGGTTCGCCATGGATGCCGAGGCCGAGTTCAGCGTCGTCGACGCCAAATCTTTCGTCATGGCTCTGGCCGGGGATCGAGCAGGATGAAAGCGATATGCCGAGGGAAACGATGTCCGCCGCCGCGGCCCGCGCCGCCGCGGCAACCCCCGCCAGATCAACGCCTGCTTCCGACAGATGGCCGGCGATCTTGTGCACGAACAAGGTGCCGGCAACGCCACGCGGCTGGGCAATGTCAGGCAGGGCAATGTCGTCGGCGACAATCACCATCTCGACGCGGAAGCCTTCGGTGCGCGCCTTCTCGGCGGCCAAGCCAAAGTTGAGGCGATCGCCGGTATAATTCTTGACGATCAGCAGGCACCCGGCGGGACCGGTCACCGCGCGGATGGCGGCCAATACTGCTTCCACGCTTGGCGAAGCAAAGATCTCGCCTGATACTGCCGCCGTCAGCATGCCAATGCCGACAAAGCCGGCATGCGCGGGTTCGTGCCCGGCCCCGCCGCCGGAAATGACCGCGACCTTGGTCTTATCCCAGTCCGCGCGGAGAATGGCCTTGATCTCGGGATAGCCGTCGAGGCGAGCGAGATCGCCGGCGCCGGTCGTGCCGAGAAAGCCGTCCAGGGCCTCAGTGACGATCGTATCCCTGCGATTGAAAAAATGCTTCATCGAATTGGTCCAGTCCGGTGCCCGAAATTGCCGGTTGAAAGGTGCCAGGAAAACACTCGCGCAGCGCTCACATCAGCCGTCGCCCATCGGCGCCGAAATACAGCGGCGAGCGATAGCGGATTATGATCTTGTCGCCCTGCGCCAGGTCGGTGTCGGGGTCGGTCAGCGTCACCAGCTTCCTGGTCCCCACCGTCACGTGCAGATGGTTCTGGTCGCCGAGATGCTCGACCCAATCGACGACGCCGTCGGCATGGCCGTTCGCGGCCTTCTCGATCGAGAGATGTTCGGTACGTGCACCGATCGTCCTGGTCCCCGCCGGCGCGCCGCCATCCGGCAGCAGGCCGACCGGCAACAAATTGATTGCCGGTTGGCCGAGCCTTGCGGCGACGTGAAGGTTTGCCGGCTCAGAATAGATCGTGCGCGGCGAACCGATCTGCACCAGCACGCCGTCGGCGAGGATGCCGATGCGGTCGGCCATGGTCATCGCTTCGATCTGGTCATGGGTGACGTAGAGCATTGTGGCGCCGAGTTCGGCCTGGATGCGCTTCAGCTCGAGCCTGAGATCGGCGCGCAGCTTGGCGTCGAGCGACGACAGCGGCTCGTCCATCAGGTAGATCGACGGCTTGCGCACCAAAGCGCGGCCGATGGCGACGCGCTGCATCTCGCCGCCCGAGAGTTTGGTCGAGCGATTATTCAGCTTATGGTGGATGCGCACCATCTTGGCCACATCCTCGACGCGGCGGCGGATCTGATCCTCCGGCATTTTCCGCGCCGGCGAGCGCAGCGGAAAGGCGAGGTTGTCGTAGACCGACAGATGCGGATAGAGCGAATATTGCTGGAACACGAAAGCGGTGTCGCGCTCGGCCGGCGACAGCGTTGTCGTGTCGTGGCCGGCAATATGGATCGAGCCCGCTTCCGGCCGCTCCAGCCCGGCGATCAGCCTGAGCGTCGTCGTCTTGCCGGCGCCGGTCGGCCCGAGCAGCACGACGAATTCGCCGTCGGCGATATGCAGGTCGAGATTGTCGACGGCGACATGCTCGCCAAAAACCTTGGTCACGCCTTTGATGTGAACGTCAGCCATGATGCGCTCTCCCCTGAGAGGCCGAGTCATGGATTTCGGTGCGCACCGCACGGCCGGATCCTTTTGCGAACAGCGACAGCCGCGCGCTGCTCAGCGCCAGGCCGACATGATCGCCCGGATTGAGCCGGATTTCGGCCGGCACCCTGGCCTTGATGATGCCGTCTGCCGTCTCCACTGCCACAATCTGCGTGGTGCCGAGATATTCGGTGCCGTAAATGGCGCCGCGCAGCTTCGAAGCGTCGTCGAAACGGATGTGCTCCGGTCGGATGCCAAGCGCCATCTCGGCCGGCGCAACATCCTCGCGCACCTCCGGCACGGCCACCTTCGCGCCTTGCACAACAATTTCCCTGGCGCCCTTTGAAAGCCCGCCGCCGAAGCCGAGGAAATTCATCGGCGGCGAGCCGATGAAGTCGGCGACGAACATCGTCGCCGGCCGGTCGTAGATCTCGCGCGGCGTGCCGAATTGTTCGATGACGCCGTGGTTCATCACCGCGATCTTGTCGGCCATCGACATCGCTTCCATCTGGTCGTGCGTGACATAGACGGTGGTGGCGTGGATGCGGTTGTGCAGTTCGCGCAGCTCATGGACCATCAGGTCGCGGAATTCGGTGTCGAGCGTGCCGAGCGGCTCGTCCATCAGGAAACACTTTGGCCGCCGCACGATGGCGCGGCCGAGCGCCACGCGCTGGCGGTCGCCACCGGCAAGCCCGGAGACGGATTTGTTAAGCAGATGGTCGATCCGCAAAAGCTTCGCCGTCTCTTCCACTCGGCTCCGGATTTCAGCGCCTGGCATGCCTTGCGCCAGCAGCGGAAAGCCGATGTTCTTCCTCACATTCATGTGCGGATAGAGCGCGAACAGCTGGAAGACGAAGGCGATGTCGCGCTCGCGGGCACGCCGCATGGTGACGTCCTCGCCGCCAAGCAGGATCTTGCCGCCGGTCGGCAGTTCGAGCCCGGCGATCATGCGCAACGTCGTCGTCTTGCCGCAGCCGGACGGCCCCAGCATGACGAAGAATTCGCCGTCCTCGACGACGAAGTTGGAATCCTGCACGGCGACGAAATCGCCGAATGCCTTCCTCAGATGTTCGACCCTGATCTCGGCCATCGTCTACTCCGGAAATTTCGAGACGATGATGAACATCGCCGTGCCGGCAAGCATGGTGATGAAGGAATAGGTGTAGAGCACCAGTGCGAAGGGCTGGAACAGCATCAGGAAGCCGATCGCGATGATCGCGGTGGCGACGTTTTCCATCAGCCCGCGCCTGGCCCAGACGGGCCAGCGCGATTTGCGTTTTGCGGTCAGGTTCATTTGCGCACCGCGCCAAAGGTGATGCCGCGCAGCAATTGCTTGCGAAGCAGGATGGTGAAGACCAGGATCGGCACCAGGAAGATCGTCGTGCCGGCAGCGACCGCCGGCCAGTCCTGGCCGCCTTCGCCGATGATGGTCGGAATGAAGGGCGGCGCGGTCTGCGCCGTGCCCGAAGTCAGCAGCGCGGCGAAGGCATATTCGTTCCAGGCAAAGATCAGGCAGAAGATGGCTGTTGCGGCAATGCCGGTAGTCGCCTGCGGCAGCACGGTGCGCCAGAACGCCTGCAGCCGCGTATAGCCGTCGATCATCGCCGCTTCTTCATATTCGCGCGGGATCTCGTCGATAAAGCCTTTCAGCAGCCACACCGCCAAGGACACGTTGACGGCCGTATAAAGCAGGATCATGCCGAGAGCCGTGTCCGACAGGCCAAGCTCGCGATACATCAGGTAGATCGGGATGGCGACGGCGATCGGCGGCATCATCCGCGTCGACAGGATGAAGAACAGAAGGTCGTCGGCGAGCGGCACCTTGAAGCGCGAAAAACCATAGGCCGACAGCGTGCCGAGGAACACCGCGCAAAAGGTCGAGCCGAAAGCGATGATCAGCGAATTGACGAAGCGCGGCATGAAGTTCGACGGGCCGGCGATCACCATGTTGCGCTTGCGCACCGTCTCGTCGCAAAGGCCCGTCGCCGGCCCCAGCGAGTTGATGTATTCCGGCGTCTGCCTGGTCCGCGTCGTGAACAGGTTGCAGTAGCCCTCAACGCTGGGCTGGAACAGGATCTTCGGTGGGTAAGCGATCGAATCGGGCGGCGTCTTGAAGCTGGTGGTGAAGATCCACAGCAGCGGCACGATCGAGATCAGCGCATAGGCGACGATGATCGTGCCGGCGACGCGCTTCGACGTGGCCGACGGTGCGACAACGGAGTGGGCTGACGTCAGGCTCATCTCTGCTTCACCTTGTTCAGCGCCTTGACGTAGATGTTGGCCAGCCCGAACACGGCGACGAACAGGATGATGGCGAAGGCCGAGGAATAGCCCGTCCGCCAGCTTTCGAAGGCCTGCCGCTTCAGCGTGATCGAGGCCACTTCGGTGGTCGATCCCGGCCCGCCGCCGGTGAGCAAATTGACCATGTCGAACATCTTGAAGTTCTCGATTCCGCGAAACAGCACCGCCAGCATGATGAAGGGCAGCGCCATCGGCAGTGTGATCGACCAGAACTGCCGCCAGTTGGAGGCGCGGTCGACCTCGGCCGCTTCGTAGATGTATTCGGGGATCGAGCGCAGGCCGGCGAGGCAGATCAGCATCACGTAAGGCGTCCACATCCAGGTGTCGACGATGATGATCGACCATGGCGCCAGCGACACATTGGAGAGCATGCTGATCTGCGTTGCCGGGATTCCGGTGACGAACGAGACGGCGTAGGCGAACAGCCCGATCTGCGGCTCGTAGAGGAAGCGCCAGAAATTGCCGACCACCGCCGGCGACAGCATCATCGGCACCAGGATGATCGTCGTCCAGAAGGCGTGCCCGCGGAACTTGCGGTCGATCAGCCAGGCCAGCGTAAAGCCGATCAGCGTCTGCAGCAGGATGGTCCAGAACACGAAATGCGCCGTCGTCTGCATGGCGATCCAGATGTCCTGGTCGGCGAGGATGCGCTTGTAGTTCGCCAGCCCAAGGTTCTTCACAATTTCGTTGGGGCGATTGGCGCGAAAGTTTGTGAAGGACAGATAGATCGCCCAGAACAGCGGGAAAATGTTGATGGCGAGAAGCAACAGGATCGTCGGCGAGATGAACAGCCAGGCGAGGCCCTTGTCGCTGATGCCCCGGACCTTGCGGGCCAACGGCTCAGGCGTAGCCCGGGCAACGCTGTCCGCCGTCCGATTGAGCATGGTCAGTCCTGCTTCGGTCACTTGGATCGTCTCGACAATGGAATTTATCTGAACTGTGTCCCGTGCCAAGGGTGGCACGGGACGGTTCGGTCATGGGCTCGGGAGGAGCCGTTTACATCTTGCCGTCGTCCTGGAAGACCTCGGTCCAGTCCTTGACGAGGCCGTCGAGCGCATCCTTGGCCGAGCCTTGCCCGGCAACGACATAGTCGTGGAAACGCTTCTGCGATGCCTGCAGCAGCGGGGCGTAGCTCGGCTCCGCCCAGAAGTCCTTCACGATTGCCATCGAGTCGAGGAAGGTCTGCGCATAGGGCTGGCTGGCCGGGAAGCCCGGGTCCTTGACGACCGCGTTGAGGCAGGAATAGCCGCCGAGCGACCACCATTTGGACTGCACGTCCTTGTTGGCGAACCATTTGACGTATTTGAGCGCGGCTTCCTGCTTGTCGGAATAGGAGACCACCGAGATGCCCTGGCCGCCGAGCTGGGCGAACTGGTCGCCGTCCGGACCTTTGGGATTGACGAAATAGCCGATCTTGTCGCCGCCGACATTCTCGTCCTTCTGCAGGCCTGGCCAGGTGAAGGCGAAGTTCATATGCATCGCCACCTGGCCGGATTTGAAGGCATCGACGCCTTCGCCCATGTAGCTGTTCGAGGCGCCGGGAGGGGTGCAGCAATCGTAGAGGGCTTTGTAGAACTCCAGGCCCTTCACCGATTTATCGGAGTTGACGAACCCTTCCATTTCGTAGGGCTTTTTCGGGTTTTCGTACTGGAAGCCGAAGCTGTAGAGTACGTCCATGGCACCCATGGTGATGCCTTCCGAGCCGCGCTCGGTGTAGATCGACGCGCCATAGACGGTCTTGCCGTCGATCTCGCGCTTCTGGAAGAATTCGGCGATCTGCTTCAGCTGGTCGAAGGTCGTCGGCGGGCCGAGATCCCAGCCGTACTTTTCCTTGAATTCCTTCTGCAGCTCCGGCTTGGAGAACCAGTCCTTGCGGTAAGTCCAGCCGACGACGTCGCCCATGGCCGGCAGCGCCCAGTAATTCGGCGAGTTCTTCGGCCATTCCGAGTAGCCGACGACGGTCGCCGGCACGAAATCGTCCATGCTGATCTTCTCCTTGTCGAAGAAGTCGTTCAGCTTGACGTAGTGGCCGTTCTCGGCGGCGCCGCCGATCCACTGGCTGTCGCCGATGATCAGGTCGCACAGCTTGCCGTGCGAATTCAGCTCGTTGAGAAAGCGATCGGCATAGTTGGTCCACGGCACGAATTCGAATTTCATGCCGATGCCGGTTTCCTTGGTGAAGTCCTTGGACAATTCCACAAGCGCGTTGGCCGGGTCCCAGGCTGCCCAGCAAAGCGTCAGATCTTCTGCCTGCGCGACGTTCGAAACGGCTGTCGACGCAAAGAGTGTCGAGGCCAGTCCCAACGTCAGTTTCAAGGTCGATTTCATGCCTTCCTCCCATTTGCGAAACGCGTCCGGATGACGGTTTCAAGAGCCCGCTAAACCCCTCCTCCGGGGCCCAAACACAACGACGCGACGGCGCACCGGATGTTTAGTAATTTGTTTAGTGATGCAATTTTTACTAAACAAGGCAAGCGAATTCGTTGCTGCATCGCAGCATGCTGGATAGGAAAGCAACGTGAGAGGTTGCGGCGACCTGCCTAGGTCACCGTCTTGTTGCTGACCGCCACCGGACGGATCACTGGGGCCGGCGGCAGCAGCGCGCGGATATCGGCGAAGGGGAAGACCGGCTCGAAGCGGAAGGCCTCGGCGAACGATCCGGCTGGGCCGTTGCACTGGCCGGCGCGAAAGGCGTTCTGCGTGCGCGCCGCATCGACGAAACGCTCGGGATCCTGCGACTGGTGCGCCCGGATCGCCTCCGCCTTGAGACCGAAATGCCTGGAGGTATCGACGTAGTGCGTTGGCGAAAACCCGGTGCCGCCGAACGTGTCGGCATGCAGCACCGGCACCGAGAATGATGCGGCGATGCGCATGCCATCCGATAGCGCGCGATGGTCGCCGTGATAATCGTTCGGCGCATGCGTGATCGCCAGATCCGGCCCTATCTCGCCGATCAACGCCTTCAGCGCCCCGATCAGGGCGGCGTCGGCGACCAGCGCGCCATCGGGAAAATCGATGAAGCGCGGCGTCACGCCAAGCAGACCGGCCGCCGCCGTCGCCTCTTTGCGGCGCGTGCGGGCAAGCGCGGCCGGATCGCCGTAGCCGCCCCTGGCGCCATCCGTGGCTATGGCAAAAAAGAGTTCTGCGCCTTGCGCGGCATAGGCGGCCATCGTACCGAACACGAAGATCTCGATGTCGTCCGGATGCGCGCCAAGCGCCAATATCTTCACTCTCATCTCTCCCGGAAACGGAAAAACGTGCCCAACGGAATTCTGCTCGCTCTCATCGCCTATGCAAGCTATTCGTGCAGCGACGCGGTTGTCAAAAGCCTCGGCGGGCAGTTCAACGTCTTCGAGATCGGCTTCTTCTCGACATTGTTTGCCGGCTGTTTCCTGCTCTTTGCCAGGCCGGCAGGCGAGCGCTGGCGCGATTTCTGGCGCACGACCCGGCCTTGGGCGGTACAGGCCCGCGCCTGGGCCGGCATCGCCTCCGGCGTGCTCAGCGTCTACGCCTTCACCACCATCCCGCTGGCGGAAGTCTATGCGCTGATCTTCCTGGCGCCGCTGTTCGTCACCATCCTGGCCACGCTGGTCCTCAAGGAGAAGGTCGGCCCATGGCGGTGGCTGGCGGTCGTCGCTGGCTTTGCCGGGGTGATGCTGGTCGTCAGGCCTGGGTTTCGCGAGTTGCACCTTGGTCATCTGGCGGCGTTCATCATCGCCTTCCTGGCCGCCACCAATGTCATCCTGATGCGTTCGCTTGCCGCGCAGGAAAAGCGCACGACGATGCTCGGCGTGCTGATCGGCTACGGCCTGCTCTTCAACGGCGTCGGTGCGGCGGCTACCTCGTTCTCGCTGCCGGATGGAAGGCAGTGGGGCTGGCTGGTGCTGGCCGGCGCCTTTACCGCCGGCGGTCAGCTGCTGCATCTGCTGGCGGTCAAATACGCACCGGCCAACCGCATCGCGCCGACGCATTACTCGCAGATCGTCTGGGCCGTGGTCCTGGGCGCGCTGTTCTTCAGGGAATATCCCGATTTTCTGTCGCTGGTCGGCTTGGCCGTGGTCGGCGGTTCCGGCCTGCTGACGATGGTGCGCGAGGAGGTGCGGCTCGGCACCGTGCGCTGGAACCCGTTTTCGCGGACCAGGCTTTGAGTCGGCGCCGAGGTTGCGCCGCGACCGCCACCGCTGATATGCGGTCGCTGCCAACTGGCTGCACGTCCTTGGGACAATGACCACAAAACCTTTGCCGGAACTGCCGGTCTCCGCTGTCTTGCCGGCGCTCAATGAAGCGCTCGGCCATGGCAATAGCGCCGTGCTGGTGGCGCCGCCCGGCGCCGGCAAGACGACGCTGGTTCCACTGGCGCTGCTCGACGCTGAATGGCTCGGCGCCGGAAAAATCATTCTGCTCGAGCCGCGCCGCCTCGCCGCCCGCGCTGCCGCCCGCCGCATGGCCGAATTGCTTGGCCAAGAGCCCGGCGAAACCGTCGGCTATGCCATGCGCATGGAAAACCGCACTTCCGCAAAGACCAGGATTCTCGTCGTCACCGAAGGCGTGCTGTCCCGCATGATCCTCGACGATCCCGAGCTGCCCGGTGTCGCGGCGGTGTTGTTCGACGAGTTCCACGAACGCTCGCTCGACGGCGATTTCGGGCTGGCGCTGGCGCTCGACGTGCAAAGTGCGCTGAGGCCCGACCTCAGATTGCTGGTGATGTCGGCGACGCTCGATGGCGCGCGTGTCGCAAGACTGCTGTCCGGCGCGCCGGTGATCGAGAGCGCAGGCCGCGCCTTCCCGGTCGACATCCGTTATGACGAGCGGCCGGCCGGCGTCACCATCGAAGATGCCATGGCCAGGGCGATCCGCTCGGCGCTTGCCGGGGAGGAGGGCAGCGTGCTCGCTTTCCTGCCCGGCCAGCGCGAGATCGAGCGCACCGCCGAGCGGCTCGCGGGCAAGGTCGGCGCCGACACCGACATCGTGCCGCTCTACGGCATGCTCGACAACACGGCGCAGGACGCGGCGATCAAGCCGGCGCCGCCCGGCCGCCGCAAGGTCGTGCTGGCGACGTCGATCGCCGAAACCTCCATCACCATCGACGGCGTGCGCGTCGTCATCGATTCCGGCCTATCGCGGCTGCCGCGCTATGAGCCGGCGAGCGGCCTGACGCGGCTGGAGACGGTACGTGCTTCCCGCGCTTCCGCCGACCAGCGCGCCGGCCGTGCCGGGCGCACGCAGCCCGGCGTCGCCATCCGGTTGTGGCGGGCCGAGCAGACGGCGGCACTGCCGGCCTTCACGCCGCCGGAAATCCTCGAAGCCGATCTTTCCGGCCTGTTGCTCGATTGCGCCGCGTTCGGCGTCGCCGATCCGACCAGCCTGTCCTTCCTCGACCCCCCGCCGGCTCCGGCGCTCACCGAGGCGAGG
The DNA here is from genome assembly GCF_040322615.1 of Mesorhizobium sp. M0119. Classification (NCBI taxonomy): domain Bacteria; kingdom Pseudomonadati; phylum Pseudomonadota; class Alphaproteobacteria; order Hyphomicrobiales; family Phyllobacteriaceae; genus Mesorhizobium; species Mesorhizobium sp. M0119. Next base: position 40,931 of record NZ_JAMYTU010000002.1, on the reverse strand, counting down.
GCGCTGCTGCGTGCGCTCGATGCGGTCGATGCGGCAGGACGCCTGACAGATGCCGGTGCCGCGATGCGCAGGCTGGCGCTACCGGTGCGGCTCGCCCACATGGTCGCCGAGGCCGCAAGGACCGGACAGGCGCTCGAGGCGGCGATGCTCGCCGTGCTATTGACCGAGCGCAGCCTTGGCGGCGACGGTGCCGATCTCGAACGGCGGCTGATGCGCTTTCACGCCGAAAGATCGCCGCGTGCCACCGCTGCCCGGCAGCTGGCCGAGAGGTTGGCAAAGCAGGCTTCACCCTCCCCCTCGAGGGGAGGGTCGGCGAGCGAGCCGAGCGCAGCGAGACGAGGGAGACGCGGCGGGGTCGCCGATGGCGTGCCCGAACCGACCCCACCCCGAACCGCGACGCGGATCGACGCGCCGGGGCGAGCCGCGGGTCTCGCCCGTCCTTCGGACCCCCTCAAGGGGGAGGGCAGCACCGCCGGCGCTCTCCTCATCCATGCCTGGCCGGATCGGATTGCCAAAGCGCGCGGCGAGCGTGGCCGCTTCGTGCTTGCCAATGGCTCCGGCGCCATGCTCGACGCCTCCGATCCGCTGGCCGGCGAGACCTGGCTCATCGTCGCCGACCTGCAGGGCAAGTCACAGAACGCCCGCATCACCGCGGCGGCATCCATCGATGAGACCGATATCCGCGCCGCGCTGGCGGAAAAGATCGAGACCCGCCGCGAGGTGAGCTTCGACCGCGACAGGCGCGCGGTGCGGGTGCGCGAAACGGTTCGCCTCGGCGCCATCATGTTGTCCGAACGCATGCTGCCGGCGCCGACCGGTGCCGACGCAGACAGCGCCATTCTCGGCGCCTTGCGCGAACACGGCCTGTCCCTGTTGCCGTGGAACAGGGAGGCGGAGACGTTGCGGCAGCGGCTCGGCTGGCTGCATCGCGGCCTCGGCGCGCCATGGCCCGATGTCTCCGATGCCGCGCTCGTCGAGCGCCTCGACGACTGGCTGCTGCCGTTCCTTTCCGGTGCCGCATCCTTTGCGGCGATTGATCCCAGCATGCTTTCGCAAGGCCTGATGACGCTGGTACCGCACGAATTGCAGCGCAAGATAGACACATTGGCGCCGACCCATTTCGACGCGCCGTCGGGCAGCCGGCTACCGATCCGCTATGACGGCGAATGGCCGGTGCTGGCGATCCGCGTGCAGGAACTGTTCGGCCTCGACCGGCATCCCGCGATCGCCAACGGCACTGTGCCGCTGACGCTCGAATTGCTGTCGCCGGCGCATCGGCCGATCCAGACGACGCGCGACCTTCCCGGGTTCTGGCGCGGCTCCTGGGCCGATGTGCGGGCAGACATGCGCGGCCGCTATCCCAGGCATGTCTGGCCAGAGAACCCGCTTCTCGCCGCCGCCACCAGCCGCGCCAAGCCGCGCGGTACCTGACGCTTCCCGGACTGTCATCCCGAACGGAAGGCCAGCTTCGGCGGTTTTTCGGAAAAGACCTCCGGCTGTTTCCCCTCTATAATCATTGGCCATGATAAACATTCTGCACGCACCCGACTTCCAGCAAAGCCAGCGGCTGCGCCTCAACACGCTGATCAGGTTGCGCTGGCTTGCCATCGTCGGCCAGAGCCTGACCGTGCTTGTCGTCGCTTACGGGCTGAAATTTCCGCTACCGGTCAGCATGTGTTTTGCGCTGATCGCCTGTTCGGCCTGGATGAACCTTTTGCTGACCTTCCGCTATCCGGCGGCGCATCGGCTTACCCCGTTCTCGGCCTTCGCCATCCTGACCTTCGACAGCCTGCAGCTTGCCGGCCTGCTCTATATGACCGGCGGCCTCACCAATCCGTTTTCGCTGCTGATGACCGTGCCCGTCGTCGTCTCGGCGACGTCGCTGCCGCTGCGGCTGACCGCCATGCTCGGCGCGCTGGTGATCGTGGCGGCGACGCTGCTGGTCTTTTACCACCTGCCGCTGCCCTGGCATGAGGCCGCGCCATTGGCGATGCCGTTCATCTATGTCGCCGGCATATGGATGGCGGTGTTCTGCTCCATCGCCTTTACCGCGATCTATGCCTTTCGGGTGGCCGAGGAGGCGCGGCTGCTTGCCAACGCGCTTGCCGCCACGGAACTGGTGCTGCAGCGAGAACAGCATCTCTCTGCCCTCGACGGCCTCGCCGCGGCCGCCGCGCACGAGCTCGGCACGCCGCTCGCCACCATCACGCTTGTCGCCAAGGAGATGGAGAAGGCGCTTGGCGAAGATCCGAAATACGGCGAGGACGTGAAGCTGCTGCGTTCGCAGAGTGAGCGCTGCCGCGAAATCCTGAAGCGCCTGACCAGCCTTTCCTCCGAGAGCGAGGTGCACCTCTCGCGTCTGCCGCTGACCTCGCTGGTCGAGGAAGTGACGGCGCCGCACCGCGATTTCGGCATTTCGATCAAGCTTCGGCCGGGCGAGCGCATTGGCCCGGAACCGGTGGGCCGGCGCAATCCCGGCGTCATTTACGGCCTCGGCAATCTGGTCGAGAACGCCGTCGACTTTGCCCGCAAAAACGTCACCATACGCTGGAAATGGAACGAGGCCGCCATCAGCTTCTCGATCATCGACGACGGGCCGGGCTTTCCGCCGGAGATCATCGACCGCATCGGCGAACCTTATATGTCGACGCGCCAGGGCACCGAAGCCGGCGGCGGCCTCGGCCTCGGCCTGTTCATCGCCAAGACCTTGCTCGAACGCTCCGGCGCGACGCTCGATTTCCGCAATTCGAGCGAGCCCGGCGAGGGCGCTATCGTGCAGATATCGTGGCCGCGCAGCGTCTTCCTCAATCCCGAGCAGGCTTCGGCCACCATGTTCGACACGGCCTAAATTGGACAATAGCGTTGCGAAACTATATTTGCGTAAAAACCAGGCAGCAGGATTTTCAGCACGATGAGTACTGACGAAACGATTGGCGCAATGGTCGAAGGCGAGGACACCTCGCTGCTGATCGTCGACGACGACAAGCCGTTCCTGACAAGGCTTGCCCGCGCCATGGAAACCAGGGGTTTCGTGGTCGAGACGGCCGAGAGCGTCGAGGAAGCGGTTGCAAAGGCGCGCGCCAATCCGCCGGCCTATGCGGTGGTCGACATGCGGCTGGCCGACGGCAACGGCCTCGACGTCGTCGCCGCCATTCGCGAGAAGCGCGACGATGCCCGCGCCATCATCCTCACCGGCTACGGCAACATCGCCACTGCGGTGACGGCGGTAAAGCTCGGCGCCATCGACTATCTGTCGAAGCCGGCCGATGCCGACGATATCTTTGCAGCCCTGACCCGCACGGCGGGCGAACGCGCGGCGCCGCCCGAAAATCCGATGTCGGCCGACCGGGTACGCTGGGAGCACATCCAGCGCGTCTACGAAATGTGCGACCGCAACGTCTCGGAAACCGCACGCCGCCTGAACATGCATCGCCGCACACTGCAGCGCATCCTCGCCAAGCGCGCGCCGCGCTAAAAGGCTCTGACTACAGGCTTGCCCGGCCAGCGCTGTTTGCGCATCATCGCTTGGCGGTGTCGGACCTTGCCGCTGATACGACGGAGGCGACATGCAGGACGAAAAGCGGCTGGTCTCGATGCTGCGCGAATTCCTCGACAGCGAGGCGGCCGGCGGCCTCATCCTGATGGCTGCGGCGGCGTTGGCCCTGATCGTCGCCAATTCGCCGCTGGGCGAGGCCTATTTCTCCGCCCTCCATGCCTATCTCGGACCGCTCAGTGTCTCGCACTGGATCAATGACGGCCTGATGGCGGTGTTCTTCCTGCTGGTCGGCCTCGAGATCAAGCGCGAGATGCTCGACGGCCAGCTGTCGACCTGGCCGCGCCGCGTGCTGCCCGGCATCGCCGCCGCCGGCGGCATGGCAGTGCCGGCACTGGTCTACGTCGCCATCAACCGCAACAATCCAGCCGCTCTGTCCGGCTGGGCGATTCCGACCGCCACTGACATCGCCTTTGCGCTCGGCGTGCTGTCGCTGCTCGGCAGCCGCGTCCCGGGCTCGCTGAAGATATTCCTCACCGCGCTCGCCATCATCGACGATCTCGGCGCCGTGCTCATCATCGCGGTGTTTTATACCAGCGGGCTGTCGCTCGCCTATCTCGGCGCCGCCTTCGCCGTCATCGCGCTGCTGGTGGTGCTCAACCGCATGCGGGTGCTGACGCTGCTGCCCTATATCGTGCTCGGCATCGTTCTGTGGGTTTTGGTGCTCAAATCAGGCGTCCATGCGACGCTCGCCGGCGTTGCGCTGGCCCTCACCATCCCATTGAAGATATCGCCGGGCAGCGGCCACGATCTCGACCATTCGCCGCTGCACCGGCTCGAACACGGCCTGCACAAAATCGTCGCCTTTTTCGTCATCCCGATTTTCGGCTTTGCCAACGCCGGCGTCTCGCTCGGCGGTCTCAGCGCTGCCGCGCTGGCCGAGCCGCTGACGCTCGGCGTCGCCGCCGGTCTCGTCGCCGGCAAGCTGGTCGGCGTGTTCGGGTCTTCCGCACTCGCCATCCGGCTCGGCTTCGCCGATTTGCCGGTCAATGCTGGCTGGCTGCACATGGTCGGCATTTCGCTGCTCTGCGGCATCGGCTTCACCATGAGCCTGTTCATCGGCCTGCTCGCCTTCGCCAGCGACGTCGCTCTGCAGGACGCGGTCAAGGTCGGCATCCTCGCCGGCTCCTTCATCTCCGCGATCCTCGGCGCCGCCGTACTGCTGGTGGCGCCGGTCGCGGACGGGACGGACGAGGCCGAAGAATAGTCGCGCCAACACTTCCGGCCTTCAGGCCACCTTCCCCCGCATCTGGACCCTACCCGTGCGCAACCATGACGTGGCGGACGGCGGTATAGTCCTCCAGCGCGTAGAGCGACATGTCCTTGCCGTAGCCGGATTGTTTCAGTCCGCCATGCGGCATCTCGTTGGTCAGCATGAAATGGGTGTTGATCCAGGTGCAGCCATATTGCAGCCGGGCCGCCGTCGCCATGGCGCGCGAAACGTCCTTGGTCCACACCGATGACGCCAGGCCGTAGTCAGAGTCATTGGCCCAGTTCACGGCCTCGTCGACTTCGGAAAAGCGGGTGACCGAGACCACCGGGCCGAACACTTCGCGGCGCACGATCTCATCCTCCTGCAGCGCACCGGCAACGACGGTCGGCTGGTAGAAGAAGCCGGAGCCCTCGCCAGGCTTGCCGCCCGTGGTGATCTCGATGTGCTTGAGCTCCGAGGCGCGCTCGACGAAGCTCGAGACGCGGTCGCGCTGGCGGCGCGAGATCAGCGGCCCAATCTCGTTCTCGGTATCGTCGGGACGATCATACTTGATGGTCGAGACCGCAGCGGAGAGGTCGGCGACGAGCTTGTCGTAGATCTTCTTGCCGGCGTAGATGCGGCATGCGGCGGTGCAGTCCTGGCCGGCGTTGTAATAGCCAAAGGCGCGCAGGCCGTTGACCACCGCACCGAGATCGGCGTCATCGAAGACGATGACAGGCGCCTTGCCGCCGAGCTCGAGATGCGTGCGCTTGACCGATTTGGCGGCGGCCTGCAGCACCTTCTTGCCGGTGGCGACGTCGCCGGTGATCGAGATCATGTTGACCCTCGGATGGTTGATCAGCGTGTTGCCGACGCTGTCGCCGCGGCCGAGCACGACGTTGACGACGCCTTCCGGCAGGATCTCGGCAAGGATTTTTGCCAGCTTCAGCGCAGTCAGCGGCGTCTGCTCCGACGGCTTGAAGACGACGGTGTTGCCGCCGGCAATCGCCGGCGCCAGCTTCCAGGCCATCATCATCAGCGGATAATTCCACGGCGCGATCGACGCGACAACGCCGATAGCGTCGCGGCGGACCATCGAGGTGTGGCCGGGAATATATTCGCCGGCGACCTGGCCGGGCATCGAGCGGACCGCGCCGGCAAAGAAGCGGTAGCAGTCGACGATCGCCGGGATCTCGTCATTGAGCACGGCATTGATCGGCTTGCCGCAGTTCAGCGCCTCGAGCGCCGCGAAATCCTGTGCAGCAGCCTCGATGCGATCGGCGATCTTCAGGAGATAGCCGGCGCGCTGCGCCGGTGTTGTGCGGGACCAGGTGACGAAGGCTTTTTCGGCCGCAAGCACTGCCGCCTCGATCTGCGCCGGGCCGGCCTCGGGAAGATTGAGGATGGTCGCCCCGGTCTTCGGGTTGAGGATCGGTTCCTCGGTCTCGGTGCCTTTTTCGAATTTCGAGCCGATCAGCATCTGCGTGTCCATGGAAGTCTCTCCCTTATGAACGAGATCATTTGCCCGAACCGGCGATCTGGTCGCCGTCGCGGGTCAGGTAATAGGCAGCGAGAATGGGAAGCAGCGTCACCAGCACCACGACCATCGCCACGACATTGGTGACCGGACGCTGGCGCGGACGGATCAATTCTTCGAGCATCCAGATCGGCACCGTCTGCTGCTGGCCGGCGGTGAAGGTGGTGACGATGACCTCGTCGAAGGACAGCGCAAAGGCAAGCATGCCGCCGGCCAGCAGCGCGGTTGCGATGTTGGGCAGCACGACATGCCGAAAGGTCTGGAAACCGTCGGCGCCGAGGTCCATCGACGCCTCGATCATCGAGCCGGACGTGCGGCGGAAACGGGCGACCGCATTGTTGTAGACGACGACCACGCAGAAGGTCGCGTGGCCGAGCACGATCGTCCAGAACGAGAACGGGATTTCGGCCAGCGCGAAGGCCGAGCGCAGCGCAATGCCGGTGATGATGCCGGGTAGCGCGATCGGCAGGATCACTAGCAGCGAGATGGTTTCGCGGCCGAAGAATTTTGTGCGGGACACGGCGGCGGCGCAGAGCGTGCCGAGGACCAGCGCGATGGCGGTCGAGATCGCCGCGACCCGTACAGACAGCGACAGCGCCTGCCAGACGTCCGGCCGGTTCCAGGTCACGGCGAACCATTGCGTGGTCAGGCCCGGTGGTGGCCAGACGAAGCTCTTCTCCTCGGTGGTGAAAGCATAGACGAAGATCAGCAGAATCGGCAGGTGCAGGAAGAGCAGGCCGCCGGTGGCGGCGAGCTTCAGGCCGAGAGGCGCGGATGGGCCACGGTCAGAGCGCATCGAAAGCCCCCATGCGCTTGGCGCCCCAGAGGTAGAAACCCATGATGACGATGGGCACCACGGTAAAGGCGGCGGCGAGCGGGATGTTGCCGGCAGTGCCTTGCTGCGAATAGACGGCCTGGCCGATGAACAGTCGCGAGGTACCGATGATCTGCGGGATGATGTAGTCGCCGAGCGTCAGCGAGAAGGTGAAGATCGAGCCGGCGACGATGCCGGGCAGCGCCAGCGGAAACAGCACGTTGCGGAAGGTCTGGCCGGGCGAAGCGCCGAGATCGGACGAGGCCTCGACCAAATTGCCCGGCACGCGCTCAAGTGCGGCCTGCACCGGCAGGATCATGAACGGCAGCCAGACATAGACGAAGACGATGAAGGTGCCGGTTGAGGAGACCGACAGCGAGTTGCCACCGACGATCGGCAGCGATAGCCAGGCATCGAGCAGCCACAGAAGATGCAATTTGGCCAGCAGCCAGGTCAGGATGCCTTCCTTGGCGAGGATCAGCTTCCAGGCATAGATCTTGACCAGGTAGCTCGACCACAGCGGCAGCATTACGCCGAGATAAAACAACGCCTTCCAACGGCCGCGCGCATAGCGCGCCGCGTAATAGGCTATGGGAAAGGCGATGACCGCCGACGCGAGCGTCACCAGCGCCGCCATCGTCACCGTGCGCAGGATGATGTCGAGATTGGCGGCCTGCAGCAGGTCGCCGTAAGTCTTCAGCGTGAACTCGCGGTTGATGAGGCCGGAGAACTCGTCAATCGAAAAGAAACTCTGCAAAAGCAGCGCGAAGAGCGAGCCGATATAGACGATGCCGAGCCACAGAACCGGCGGCAGCAGCATGAGCAGAAGCAGCAGTTGGGGCCGGCGCCAGAAGATGTCGGAGAGCGCGCCGCGTACGCCGCCGCTGCCCGGCAGGATGGCGGGGGCCGTGGCCCGCGGCATGGCAGCGTCAAGGCTCATCCCAGATCGTCCATCAAATGCAAATGCTCGCGGTTGAAGGTGAGCACCACCGCCTCGCCTTCCCGGGGCAAGGCAGCACCCGCCGGCACGATGGCATGTAGCTGCAAGCCCTCTGCATCGAGCGTCAGTCTTGTCGTGGCGCCGAGATAGTTGGTCGAGACAAGACGAGCGGCAACGCCGTCGCCTTTGGCGGCACGACCGATGCGGATGGATTCGGGCCGCAGGCTGCCCCAGCGATGCTGGCCGGCATAGCGCTGGACGAAATCCGGCGGTAGCACGTTGGACGAGCCGACGAAATCGGCGACGAAGCGGGTCTTGGGGCGCTGGTAGATGTCTTCCGGCGTGCCGATCTGCATGATCTTGCCGTCATTGAAGACGGCGACGCGGTCGGCCATCGACAGCGCTTCGCCCTGGTCGTGGGTGACGAACACGAAGGTGATGCCGAGCGCCTTCTGCAGCGATTTCAACTCCTCCTGCATGTTTTCGCGCAGCTTGAGGTCAAGCGCGCCGAGCGGCTCGTCGAGCAACAGCACCTTGGGCTGGTTGAACCAGCGCGCGGGCAAGCGCGACGCGTTGGCGCTGACCGCCGGAGAGCTGGCCGGGGCGACGCGCGCCGTAGCCGGGAAGCCGCACCAGCGCCAGCGCCTCTTCCGCCGCCTTTTGCCGCTCCGGTCTGCCGACGCCCTTGACCATCAGCCCATAGGCGACGTTGTCGAGCACGTTGAGATGCGGGAACAGCGCATAATCCTGGAACACGGTGTTGACGTTGCGGCGATAGGGCGGCACGCCCTCGGCGCGTTCGCCGAAGATCGAGATCGACCCAGCCGCCGGCTGCTCGAAGCCGGCGATGAGGCGCAGGCACGTCGTCTTGCCCGAGCCGGAAGGCCCGAGCATGGCGAAGAACTCGCCCGGCACGATGTCGAGATCGACCGCGTCGACGGCACGCACGCTGCCGAAATGGCGGGAGACTTTTTGGAAGGAAACGGCGGAGGTCATGGGCTGTCCTGATCTGTCAGGCTCATTAAATTTCAGGCGGTTGCGCCGCCCCTCATCCGCCTGCCGGCACCTTCTCCCCGTATAGTGGACGGGGAGAAGGGAGGCGCTCCAACGCTGGCGACCCCCCGTTCTTCACGGGGAGAGGGTAAGGGTGAGGGGCAGCGCCGAGCTTCGTAGGTGAGGCGAACTCACCGCCCGCCGATGACGCCGATATAGTCCGACACCCAGCGGTAATAGGGCACGCACTGATCGTTCTGGGTGGCGCATTTCGAGACCGGCGTCTTCCAGAACTTGATCTTGTCGAAATTGTCGTAGCCGTTGGTCTTGCAGCCCTCTTCGCCGAGCAGTTCGTTGCCCTTGCAGGCGGCAGGCACCACCGGCAGCGAGCCGAACCAGGCGGAGACGTCGCCCTGCACTTTCGGCGACAGCGAATGCTCAATCCACATGTAGGCGCAGTTCGGGTGGGCCGCATCGGCCTCCATCATCGTGGTGTCGGCCCAGCCGGTGACGCCCTCCTCGGGGATGGTCGAGGCGACCGGCTTCTTGGCCGCGATCAGCGTGTTGACCTGGTAGGGCCAAGAACCGGAGGCGACGACGCCTTCGTTCTGGAAATCGTCGACCTGTATGGCGGCGTCATGCCAATAGCGTCCGACAAGCGTACGCTGGACGCGCAGCAGGTCGAGCGCGGCCTTGTACTGGTCCTCGGTCAGTTCGTACGGATCCTTGATGCCGAGCTCCGGCTTGTGGGCCATCAGGTAATTGGCGGCGTCGGCGATGTGGATCGGCCCGTCATAGGCCTGGACGCGGCCCTTGTTCGACTTGCCGTCGGGCAGCTTAATTTCCTCGAACACGATGTTCCAGCTCTTCGGTGCCTCCTTGAACACTTCGGTGTTGTACATCAGCACGTTCGGCCCCCACTGATAGGGGACGCCGTAATGGACACCGCCGACGGTGAACCAGGGCGCATCCTTCAGCCGGTCGTCGACCGTCTTCCAGCTCGGTATGAGGTCGGTGTTGATCGGCTGGACGCGCTTGCCGGCAACCAGGCGCAGCGAGGCATCGCCCGAGGCGGTGACCAGGTCGAAGCCGCCTTCGTTCATCAACGAGACCATCTCGTCGGAGGTGTTGGCGGTCTTGACGTTGACCTTGCAGCCGGTTTCCATTTCGAACGAAGTGACCCAATCATAGCCCTTGTCGGTTTCGCCGCGCTCGATATAGCCCGGCCAGGCGACGATATTGACCTCGCCTTCGCCCTTGCCGAGCTCCTTGACCTGGGCGATGGCCTGGCCGGAGAAGGTCAGCGCGACCGTCAAGGCAGTGCATGATTTCAGCAATGAATTCATCGTCGATCTCCCATTTTTGCATGACCTCGAAACCGGTTTCGGTTTTCGGAAGAAGATCATGCGCCCGTTCAAAACGTTGGATGCGCGGCTCTGAAGGGCCGTGCTCCGGCGGCAGCTTTGTTCCCTGACCGAAAAGTGCTGCGAAATTTCCGGTTTCGCAAATTCATTTATCAGAAAGCCGATATCGGTTTTTCCGATACATCAGCGGCCGATCTTCTCGGGCCGTTGGCGCACCATGCGCTGCGACTGGGCAAGTCCGATGAAGTCGCGCGCTGCCTGCGGCAGGCCGGAGCCGCGCCGCCAGACCATGCCGACCTGGACGACCGGCAACGACCCCGAAATATCGCGCGATTCGATGCGGTCGCCTTCCAGCGACCATGGCCGGTAGACAAGGTCGGGCAGCAGCGCCACGCCGGCGCCGGTAGCGACGAGGCTGCGCACCGCTTCGACCGAGCGGGTGCGGAAGGCGACGTGCGGCTTGGCGCCGATCGCCGTCAGCAGCTTTCCGGTATTCTCCTCGATCTCGTCGACGGTCAGCATGATCAGCGGTTCCGAGGCGATGTCGCCGATGCCGATGATGTCGGCGCCGGCCAAGGGGTGTCCGAGCGGCAGCCACAGCCGGTAGGCCGAGACTTCGAGGATTTCGGACTGCAGTGCCGTGCGGTCGCGCAGGTTCGAGGTGACCATGACGGCAATGTCGAGCTTGCCGCCGATCAACAGGTGCTCGAGATAGTCGCCATTGTCCTCGATCGCCGAGACTTCGACACCCGGATAGGCGCGGCGATAGCGGGCAAGAAGATCGGACAGCACATAGCCGGCGACCAGCGAAGTGACGCCAAGTTGCAGCCGCCCGCTTGCCGCGATCCGTTCGCCGAAGAAGGCGCGGCGCGCATCGGAAACGTCGGCCAGGATCTTTCTCGCATGGCGGAGGAACTGGTGACCCTTGTGGGTGATGTTCAAGCCGCGCGGGTGGCGTTCGAACAGCTCGACGCCGAGATCGTGCTCCAACTCCTTGATCGCTTCGGTGACCGAAGATTGCGAGATCGACAGGTTCTGGGCGGCGCCCGACACTGTGCCTTGCTCGGCGACGGCGATGAAGAACTGCAATTGGCGGATGGTGAAAGCCATGGCTGGACTAAACACGGCAGAGGCGGCGCTGGGAAGTGGAATGCTGGTGCCGATCTCCCGATAGAGCTCAGCCCCCGCTCCCGCCATCGGCAATGCTGAGCCGCGCGCCGGCCTGGGCAAGGGCAGCGGCGATGTCGTGCGGCGGCGGCCGGTCGGTGGCGAGTTCGGAAAAGCCGTCGAATCCGCAGACCTGAACCAGACCCTGGCGGCCGAATTTGCTGTGGTCGGTGACGACAAGCGAACGCTGGCCGCGCGACAGCACCATGCGGGCGAACTCGGCCTCTTCCAAGTCATAGTCCATGACGCCGGTGACGGCATCGACCGCACCGGTCGATATCACCGCATGGCTGACGGAAAAGCGGCTGACAAATTCGATGGCCGAGACGCCGAAGGCAGCACCGGAATCGCTGCGCAGCTCGCCGCCGGTCATATAGACCTTGTTGCCGTTGACGGTGGCCAGTGTGCGGGCGATGTCGGAGGAGTTGGTGACGACCGTCAGCCGCCGGTGGCCGAGCAGTTCCCGGGCCAGGAAAGAGGTGGTAGTGCCGGTGTCGAGCATGATGGACTCGCCGTCGCGGATGGTGGCGGCGACCATGCGCGCTATTGCCCGCTTGGCATCGGCGTTCTCGCGCATGCGCCGCTCGAACGGCGCTTCGCCGGCCATCGACGGCAGGCCGACGGCGCCGTGCATCTTGAGGATCGAACCGTCGCTGGTCAGTGGCTTGACGTCGCGGCGTACCGTCTCCAGCGAGACGCCCAGCCGGTCGGCCAGGCTGGCAATGGTGACAGTGCCTTCCTCCTTGAGGAGGCGCAGGATTTCGCCGTGCCGCTTCGAGTGGACCATCGGTTCCATCCGGTCGGATTGTTGCACTACTGACCGTTTCTACGGCATAATAGCCACTAATTCCAAGGAATTTAGCAAAATTCGGGCGAAAAACCAGAAAACACCACAATTTCGCGTTGACAACGTCTCCAGCGTGGCGCGACATTATCGCTGTGACAGGCTCGGAACGGAGGACGGGGCTGAGCCGCACGAAAAATCGCCTGCCCGAACGCCCGGGAAACTGTCGGGTGCAAGGGTGCCGAAATTCAGGATCCGCGGGGGCGGATGCCGGCGTCGAAGAACCCGGCACAAAGGGGCTCGTCGGTGCGGTGCGGGATACCGATCCCGAGATCTGCACCGACGAGATCTTCGCGTTGCCTCCATTCCTCCGTCCGATTGTCATAGCTGGCCAGCCGTGACATGCGTGGAAAATTGACCCAATGTTGGACGAGATCGTGACTGTCGAAGACCGCATCCGCGCGCTGCCTTGCTGGACCGGCAGCATCGACATTGCGCCGCTGCCGGGCGGGTTGAGCAATGCCAATTATCTGGTCAAGGACGCGGTCGGGCGGCACGTCGTGCGGATCGGCCAGGATTATCCGTTCCACCATGTCTTTCGCGAGCGCGAGATGATGACCGCGCGAGCAGCGCACGCGGCAGGCTTCGCTCCGGCCGTCCACTACACCGGACCCGGCGTCATGGTGACGGAGTATCTCGGCGCCAAGGCCTATGTCGCACAGGACGTGCGCGCCGATCTCGGCCGCGTTGCCGCGTTGCTGCGCGGCTTCCACCGGGAAATGCCCGGTCATGTCTCCGGCGCCGGCTTCATGTTCTGGGTATTCCATGTCATTCGCGACTATGCGCGCACGCTGGAGGAAGGCGGCAGCCGCAAGCTGGGCGAACTGCCGCGCCTGTTGACGCTGGCGGACGAGCTCGAGCGCGCGCAAAAACTGCTGCCGATCGTCTTCGGCCACAACGACCTTTTGCCGGCTAATATAATCGACGACGGTCACAGGCTTTGGCTCATCGATTTCGAATATGCCGGCTTCAACACCGCGATGTTCGACCTTGCCGGCGCGGCGTCGAATGCCGGCATGAGCGACGAGGAATCCTTCGCCTTTCTGACCGCCTATTTCATGAAGGAGCCGGACCCGGCAATACGGCGCTCGCACGCCGCCATGCAATGCGCGTCGCTGCTGCGCGAGGCGATGTGGGGCATGGTTTCCGAGCTCTACCTCGACGCGCCCGGCATCGACTACGCCGCCTACGCCGACGAAAACCTGGCGCGGCTCGAAACCGCCCTGGAGAACTACAGGACAAAATACGGGACGCGGACATGACCCTGCCCGCCCAGGCCGAGATCGTCGTCATCGGCGGTGGCATCATCGGCTGTTCGACGGCCTATCATCTGGCGCGCGACCATAAGGCCGATGTCGTGCTGCTCGAGCAGGGCAAACTGACCTCGGGCTCGACGTGGCATGCTGCCGGGCTGGTCGGCCAGTTGCGCTCGTCGGCGTCGATTACGCGGGTGCTCAAATATTCGGTCGATCTTTATAAGGGGCTGGAAGCCGAAACCGGCCTCGCCACCGGCTGGAAGATGACCGGCTGCCTGCGCCTCGCCACCAATGCCGACCGCTGGACCGAGTATAAGCGGCTGGCAACGACGGCAAAGAGCTTCGGCATGGATATGCATTTGCTGTCGCCGGCCGAGGTCAAGGAAATGTGGCCGCTGCTGGCAACCGGCGACCTCGTTGGCGCGTCCTGGCTGCCGACCGACGGTCAGGCAAGCCCTTCCGACATCACCCAGTCGCTGGCCAAGGGCGCGCGCATGCACGGCGCAAAATTGTTCGAGGAGGTGCGGGTCACCGGCTTCGAAATGAGAGACGGCCGCATCACCGCGGTGAAGACCAGCAAGGGCGATATCGCCTGCGACAAGGTGGTGAACTGCGCCGGGCAATGGGCGCGGCAGATGGGTGCGCTGGCTGGCATCAACGTGCCGCTGCAGCCGGTGAAGCACCAGTACATCATCACCGAGAGGATCGACGGCTTGGCGACCGACGCGCCGACGATTCGCGATCCCGATCGCCGCACCTATTTCAAGGAGGAGGTCGGCGGGCTGGTGATGGGCGGCTACGAGCCGAACCCGCAGGCCTGGACGACCGGTCTGCCTGGCGGCGATGTGCCGGAGGATTGGGAGTTCCGGCTGTTCGACGATGATTACGATCATTTCGAGCAGCATATGAGCCAGGCGATCGAGCGTGTCCCGGCGCTCGCCAATGCCGGCGTCAAGCAGATGATCAACGGCCCGGAGAGCTTTACGCCGGACGGCAATTTCATCCTCGGCGTGGCGCCGGAATGCGCCAATATGTTCGTTGGCGCCGGCTTCAATGCCTTCGGCATCGCGTCCGGCGGCGGCGCCGGCTGGGTGCTGGCGCAATGGGTCGTCGACGGCGAGGCGCCGCTCGATTTGTGGGTGGTCGACATCCGCCGCTTCTCCGATCTGCACCGCGACCGGCAATGGGTCGGCGACCGCACGTTGGAAGCCTACGGCAAGCACTACGCGATCGGCTTCCCGCATGAGGAATATGTCAGCGGCCGGCCGCGCATCGTCTCGCCTTTGTACGAGCGGCTGCAAAAACATCGCGCCGTGTTCGGCTCGAAACTTGGCTGGGAGCGGCCTAACTGGTTCGCGCCGGAAGGCATCGAGCCGAAGGACGTCTATTCGATGGGCCGGCAGAACTGGTTCTCGGCGGTTGGCGACGAGCACCGCCACGTGCGCGAAAAGATCGGCATTTTCGACCAGTCGTCGTTCGCCAAATACGAAATGACCGGAGCCGACGCGCTGAAGGCGCTGGACTGGATCTGCGCCAACGATGTCGCCAGGCCGGTCGGCCGGCTGACCTACACGCAGCTCCTCAACACGCGCGGCGGCATCGAGGCCGATTTGACCGTGGCGAGGCTCGGCGAGGAGAAATTCTACATCGTCACCGGCACCGGTTTCCGCACGCATGATTTCTCCTGGATTGCCGATCATATCGGCAGGGAGTTCGACGTGACGCTGACCGACGTCACCGAGGATTTCGGCACATTGTCGCTGATGGGGCCGCGCGCCCGTGACGTGCTGTCAGCGGTGACCGATGCCGACGTCTCGAACGCCGCCTTTCCGTTTGGCCATGTTCGCGAGATCGCCATTGCCGGCCACCCGGTTCGGCCGCTGCGCGTCACCTATGTCGGCGAGCTCGGCTGGGAACTGCATGCGCCGATCGCGGCAACGGGCGAGGTTTTCGATGCACTGATGGCGGCGGGCGCCGTCCACGACATCCGCCCGGTCGGCTACCGGGCGCTGGAATCGCTGCGGCTGGAAAAAGGCTACCGCGCCTGGGGCGCCGACATCACACCCAACGACACGCCGCAGGAGGCCGGCCTCGGCTGGGCGGTGAAGCTCAGGAAGAACACCGATTTCCTCGGCCGGCGGGCGCTTGAAAAGCTCGATGGCTCGACGCTCAGGAAACGCTTTGCCGGCTTCACTGTCGACGATCCGGATGTCGTGCTGCTCGGGCGCGAGACCATCCTGCGCAACGGCGACGCCGTCGGTTATCTCACCAGCGGCGGCTATGGCTACACCATCGGCAAGAACATCGGCTACGGCTATGTGCGCAATGCCGATGGCGTCAACGATGATTTCCTCACTTCCGGCAACTACGAGCTCGTGGTGGCAATGGAACGGACGCCGGCTAAGATCCATCTCGAGCCGCTTTACGATCCGACGGGGGCAAAGGTGAAGGCCTAGAGCCTTCCGGTTTCAGCCTCAGTTCACGATGAGCACCAGCCCCCGGCTCGGCACGGTATCGGCCTCGCCTGGCATCGAAACATAGGGCGGCGTCTCTTCGGCGCGCGTGACGGTGCCTTGCGCCTCGAGCTCGGCGATCCGGGCGGCAAACCCGGCATCCCACAGCGTATTCTTCACCGTCAGCACGATCACCCCGCCCGGACGGCAGACGCGGATCAGCTCGTCCAGCCCCTCGGCTCCGACATGGCCCGACGTGAAGACGCCGGCGGAGATGATCCCAGCATAGGCATCGTCCACGAAGGGCAGCGGTCCGCCAAGCGCCAGGCAGTGCAGCGCAGAATAGACGCCCTTGCGCGAGGCTTGCGCCAGCATGCCTTCCGAAATGTCGAGCGCTTCGACCTGCGGATAACCGGTGATGGCAAGCCATTCGCCGATGAGCCCGGTGCCTGCCCCGGCATCGAGCAGAGGTGCGGCGCCGCGCGGCAGATGGCGGGCCAGCAAGGCAAGGCAGAGGGTGGGATGGCGATAGCCGGCCGCCGACATGTCGGCGTCATAAGTGCCGGCCCAGCTGTCGTAGAGCGCCGCGACGTCTTCCGGTCGCTTCGCCGCATAGGCTGCGGCGAGCGCGCTCTGCTGTTTGCTGTCCGTCATCGCTTTCCGTCGCCTGGTATCGATCTGCAACGCGATCATAGCCAAACGGCGAAAACTGTGGAACCGTCATCGTCGCAATAACACGGGGAAAGGAGCGAAAGCCATGGCGGATGACCAGGCACGCGCCGCACTTGCGGCCATTCCGATGCTGGCCGGCTATGACGGCCCGCTGGAACGGCTCGGCGGTCTCACCAACCTCGTCTTCAGGGGGAAAGATTTCTGCCTGCGCATCCCCGGCAAGGGCACCGAGGAATATATCAACCGCGCCAACGAGGCAGTGGCGGCGCGGCAGGCGGCAAAAGCCGGCGTCAGTCCGGATGTGCTGCATGTCGATGCCGAGACCGGCGTGTTGGTGACCCGCTTCGTTGCCGGTGCCGAGACGATGTCGCCGGAAAAGTTCAAGACCCGACCGGGCAGCCCGGCACGCGCCGGCAAGGCCTTTCGCAAGCTGCACACATCCGGCGCGGTGTTCCCCTTCCGCTTCGAGCTGTTTGCGATGATCGACGACTATCTGCAGGTGCTGTCGACCAAGGATGTCGCTCTGCCTTCCGGCTATCACGATGTGGTCCGCGAGGCGGAGGCAGTGCGCTCGGCACTTGCCGCTCATCCTTTGCCGCTCGTCGCCTGCCACTGCGACCCGCTATGCGAAAACTTTCTCGACACGGGCGACAGGATGTGGATCGTTGACTGGGAATATTCCGGCATGAATGATCCGCTCTGGGATCTCGGCGACCTCAGCGTCGAAGGGCAATTCGACGCCGCGCAGGAGGAGGAAATGATGCTGGCCTATTTTGGCGGCGAGCCGACACCGGCGGAGCGCGGCCGCATCGTCATCTACAAGGCGATGTGCGACCTGTTGTGGACGCTGTGGGGCTTGATCCAGCTTGCCAACAAAAATCCGGTCGACGACTTTCGCGCCTATGCCGACGGCCGGTTTGCGCGCTGCAAGACGCTGATGGAGACGCCGGAGTTTTCAAGGCATCTGGCGGCGGTGCATGCGGGCTAGAGCAATTCCCTATGAGAGCGGTCCAGAGCTCCAGCGATCCAGTAAAAGGCTTGAATGCTCTAAAAGCGCATTATGATTGAGCAGGTCAGGCGACATGACTTGGAGCAAAGCGCTGGACGTCAGCCTCTATTGGAAAACCCGCTCTATTTCACTCATCGTCAACGTATCGTCAGACTTTTTGCAGTACCAGACGATCAGCGCGATGGTGCCGATGGGGAATAATCCCGCAAGGAGCTGATGCCAACCGCTTCTGTTGATGTCATGCAGTCGGCGAGTGGTCATGGCAAGTGTCGGCAGAAGGACGGCAAGATTCCAAAGAGATGAGATAATTTCATTATTCACAACAGCATCAGCTATCACCGCAACGACAGAGACAATGAAAATGAAAAGGTAGGAATACCAGAACTCCGAGCGGCTGGCTCTGCCCGAAAAAGTCACATAATTTCCGAAAAAGCTTGAAATAGCTTCCGTAAAATTCATCGGAGGCGGTATGTCTCCGAAGCGATTGGAGCCAGCTGGCGCTGGTCTTAAAACAAATACCAATGGCAGGCCGATTAAGACCAAAACTATCAGCCAGTGCCATATAGAGAAACTACCCATTATTCCCCCCAATCACAGTTTCCCCGAAGATATTAGTCTTCGGCCTATCCCCGCCAAGAATCAATCCAGGATTGCGCCCGACAGGAAATTTACACCGCAAAATATCGATGTAAATACCGAACTTTTGGCTGAACACTCCAGTAATTCCGAGCGATAATCATATAATCAACAGATGTTAAAACGCTTCGCTTCAAAACGGTACCATGCGACGCGCTTTACGCTTTGTTGCTTCAGTTCACACCCTTCGGCACATTTTCTGGCGGCACGGTGTCGACCACCTTCTGGCGGTGGAAGATGAACAGGCCGGCCAGCACGACGATGGCCGAGCCGATCAGGATGCGCGGCCCAGGCACATCGCCGAAGAAGGCGAGGCCGAAGACCACTGCCCACAACAGCAGGCTGTAATGCAGCGGCGCCAAGGTCGAGGCCGGCGCCAGCTTCAATGCCCTGGTGATCATCAGATGCGCGCCGCAGGAGACGATGCCGAGAAGCAGCATGGCGCCGAAATCGAGCAAGGACGGCGTCTCCCAACTGCCGATGGTCAGCGCCGCGCCGATCAGCAGGGTGCCGATGGTTTGCCAGGTGACAAGCGAAGTGTCGCTGGTGCCGCGCAGCCGCCGATTGAGGATGATGGCGAAGGCGAATGAAATGCTCCCGGCGAGCGCGAACATCGACGACAGCGAGAACGCGGCCGAAGACGGCTTCAGCATGATCAGCACGCCGCAGAAACCGACCAGGATAGCCGCCCAGCGGCGCCAGCCGACCCTTTCGCCGAGCAGGAAGTGCGACAGCGCCGCCACATAGATCGGCCCGGCCATGTAAAAGCTCATCACGTCGGCGAGCGGCAGATAGACGACCGCCGCGTAGAACAGCGCCGTGTCGAGCGTCGTCATCACCACGCGCAGCAGCTGCAGCTCCGGCCGCTCCATGCGAAACAGCTTGGCCGCACCCTGATGAGCAATCATCGGCCCGAGTATGAAAAACGCGCCGATCGAGCGGATCAGCACGACCTGGCCGACGGAAAAACTGGCGACCAGCCACTTGCCCATAGCGTCGTTCAGCGCAAACAGGAAATCGCCGGCGAGCATCAGCAGGATACCGGCCAGCAGCACGTTCCTGATAGTTGAGTTCTGGGCTGCGGGCTGCGCCATTCCGTTACCGGTTCCTCGCCGTGGGTACGGTGACCCGCGTCGTAGTCGCTAGCAGCGGCCGTGACGAGGCAGAAATCGAGAATTCGGTAAGACCAGCGCCGGAAATCGGCTGGTCTAAGCGTGGCGCCGGTTCACGGTGCCCGGCCTTCCGGCGATCGAAAGCCGGGTGTCCTGCCGGCTGCGTTCGGCCACCACCTTGCCCCTGGCAATGACGCAGAGACGCTCGGGGCGCAGGCGCAGCGCCTCGACCGGATTGCCGGCATCGAGAACGACCAGGCTGGCGCGCTTGCCGACGGCAAGGCCAAGGTGGTCGAGGCCCATGATGGCGGCATTGACGTTGGTGACCATGTCGAAACAGCGCGCCATCTCGGCCGGGCTCGACATCTGCGCGACATGCAGGCCCATGAAGGCGACGTCGAGCATGTCGGCGGTGCCCAGCGAATACCAGGGGTCGAGCACGCAATCCTGGCCCCAGCCGACGCGGATCCCGTGCGCCAGCATCTCCTTGACGCGGGTCAAGCCGCGGCGCTTGGGAAAGGTGTCGTGGCGGCCCTGCAACATGATGTTGATCAGCGGATTTGGGATCGCCGAAACGCCGGCCTCGGCAATCAGCGGCAACAGCTTCGAGACGTAGTAATTATCCATCGAATGCATCGAGGTCAGGTGCGAGCCGGCCACTCTGCCCTGCAATCCCAGGCGTTGCGTCTCATAGGCAAGCTGCTCGATGTGGCGCGACAGCGGATCGTCAGTCTCGTCGCAATGCAGGTCGACCATCAGGCCGCGCTCGGCCGCGATCTCGCAGAGCTCGGTGACGGAGCGCGTGCCGTCGGCCATGGTGCGTTCGAAATGCGGGATGCCGCCGACGACATCGACGCCCAGGTCGAGCGCGCGGACTGTGTTCTGGTGCGCTGTCGGCGAGCGATAGAGCCCGTCCTGCGGGAAGGCGACCAGCTGCAGGTCGATATAGGGGGCAACGGTCTTTTTCACGTCGAGCAGCGCTTCGACCGCCAGCAGGCGGTCGTCGCAGACATCGACATGGGTACGGATGGCGAGCAGGCCCATCGACACCGCCCAGTCGCAATAGGTAAGCGCGCGGTCGCGCACCGCCTCGTGGGTCAGAAGCGGCTTCAGCTCGCCCCACAGCGAGATGCCTTCCAGCAGCGTGCCCGAGACATTGATGCGCGGAATGCCGAGCGAAAGCGTGGCGTCCATATGGAAATGCGGATCGACGAAAGGCGGCGAGACCAGATTGCCATGGGCATCGATCGCCGTGCCGGCGCTGACGTTCAGCTCGGGCTCTATCGCTGCGATCGTTTCGCCGACGATGCCGATATCGGCGATCCTGCCGTCGGGCAGCGTCCCGCCGTGCACCACAAGGTCGAAATCCATCTATCGCCACCTCGTTGAAGAATGATGCTTATTCCGGCACGTACCGCACCGCACCCTTGGCAGCACTTGTCGCCATCGCCGCATAGGCGCGCAAGGCCGTCGTCACCTTGCGCTTGCGCTTTTCCTCCGGCTTCCAGGCAGCCGTTCCCTTGGCCTCCATCGCCGCGCGGCGGGCGGCGAGCTCCGCGTCGTCGACGGCTAGCCGGATGGTGCGGTTGGGGATATCGATCTCGATGGTATCGCCTTCCCTGACCAGCCCGATCAGCCCGCCTTCCGCCGCTTCCGGCGAGACATGGCCGATCGACAGGCCGGAGGTGCCGCCGGAAAAACGCCCGTCGGTGATCAGCGCGCAGGCCTTGCCGAGACCTTTCGACTTCAAATAGCTGGTCGGGTAGAGCATTTCCTGCATGCCGGGGCCGCCGCGCGGCCCTTCATAGCGGATGACGACGACATCGCCGGCCTTGATCCCGTTCGACAGGATCGCCTTGACGCTGGCGTCCTGGCTTTCGAACACTCTTGCCGGGCCGGTGAATTTCAGGATCGATTCATCGACGCCCGCCGTCTTCACGATGCAGCCGTCGAGCGCCAGATTGCCTTTGAGCACGGCAAGGCCGCCATCCCTGGAGAAAGGATGTTCGGCCGAGCGGATAGCACCTTTCTCGCGGTCGAGATCGAGATCGTCCCAGCGGCGGTCCTGGCTGAAGGCGACCTGCGTCGGCACGCCGCCGGGTGCGGCCAGAAAGAAATCGCGGACATTCTGGCTGGTCGTGCGCGAAATATCCCAATGCTCGAGCGCTTCGCCGAGCGTTCGCGTGTGCACCGTCGGCAGGTCGCGGTTGATCAGCCCGGCGTTGTCGAGCTGGCCGAGGATCGCCATGATGCCGCCGGCGCGGTGGACGTCTTCCATGTGCACATCGGCCTTGGCGGGGGCAACCTTGCACAGCACCGGCACCTTGCGCGACAGGGCGTCGATGTCGTCCTGGTCGAAGTCGACCTCCCCCTCATGTGCTGCGGCGAGGATGTGCAGCACGGTGTTGGTCGAGCCGCCCATGGCTATGTCCAGCGTCATGGCGTTCTCGAAGGCGCCCTTCGAGGCGATGCTGCGCGGCAGCGCGGTGTCGTCGTCCTGCTCATAATAGCGCTGGGCAAGATCGACGATCAGGTGGCCGGCCTCGACGAACAGGCGCTTGCGGTCGGCATGCGTCGCCAGCGTCGAGCCGTTGCCGGGCAGCGAGAGGCCGAGCGCCTCGGTCAGGCAGTTCATCGAATTGGCGGTGAACATGCCCGAGCAGGAGCCGCAGGTCGGGCAGGCCGAGCGCTCGATGGTTTTAACGTCCTCGTCGGAGATCTTGTCGTCGGCGGCCGCCACCATGGCGTCGACCAGATCAAGCGCCTGGCTCTTGCCGGCGAGCACCACCTTGCCGGCCTCCATCGGCCCGCCGGAGACGAAGACAGTCGGGATGTTGAGGCGCAGCGACGCCATCAGCATGCCGGGCGTGATCTTGTCGCAATTCGAGATGCAGACCATCGCGTCGGCGCAATGCGCGTTGACCATGTATTCGACGGAGTCGGCGATCAATTCGCGCGACGGCAACGAATACAGCATGCCGTCATGGCCCATGGCGATACCGTCATCGACGGCGATGGTGTTGAACTCCTTGGCGACACCGCCGGCTTTTTCGATCTCACGGGCAACCAGCTGGCCGAGGTCCTTGAGATGGACATGGCCGGGCACGAACTGGGTGAAGGAATTGACCACGGCGATGATCGGCTTGCCGAAATCCGAATCCTTCATCCCGGTGGCACGCCACAGGCCGCGGGCGCCGGCCATGTTGCGGCCATGGGTGGTGGTGCGGGAACGGTAGGCGGGCATTGAACTGTCCTTGCTGTCTGCGTCGCGCCAAAGGCGCGGAAAACCGGAATTGAGCCGCAGGCCTTATAGACGCCACGCTCAGGTCTGGCCACAATTTTGCGCTGCGCCAGGGAGCGGAACGAGCGGCCAGCCAAAGACGCAGCTAGTCCAGGCGTAAAAAAGTCAGAAGTGCTGTCGGATCGTGTTTTGCTCGAGCGTCCTTGGGCAGACGGCAGGGAGGGGCATCAATCGCCAGCCAGCCGTTTCACGAGTGAAAGCAAAACAAAACCAGCCCGAGGAGCAAGAGAATGCAAAAGATCACCACCTGCCTGTGGTTCGACGACCAGTCCGAGGAGGCCATGAACCATTACGTCTCCATCTTCAAGAACTCGAAGGTGCTGAGCGTGATGCGCTGGCCCAAGGGCAGCGGCGATCGTGAGGGCAAGGTGCTGATGGTCTCATTCGAGCTCGACGGCGTTCAGTTCCAGGCGCTCAACGGCGGCCCGCAATTCAAGTTCACCCAGGCAGTCTCGCTCTCCATCGACTGCAAGACGCAGGAAGAGGTCGACTATTTCTGGGACAGGCTTATCGCGGGCGGTGGCGAGCCCAGCCAGTGCAGCTGGCTGAAGGACAAATTCGGCCTCTCCTGGCAGGTCGTTCCCGAGCAGCTGCCCAAGCTGCTGCTGGACCCCGACAGGGAAAAGGCCGGCCGCGTGATGCAGGCGATGATGCAGATGACCAAGATCGACATCGCCAAGATCGAAGAGGCAGCCAAGGGGTGAACAATTGCCCAAGTCAGCGCCGCCCCTCATCGCCCTGCCGGGCACTTCTCCCCGTATAGTGACGGGGAGAAGGGGACCGTCCACAACCTCAGCGTGCATCCTGCAGCGCTGGGCATTGGCGAAACCATCGATGAGAGCCCCCCCTCTCCCCGTCGCTATACGGGGAGAGGATGCCGGCAGGCAGGTGAGGGGCAGCGCTGACGCCGGACTGTTAGGGAACGAAATTCAACCTTTAAGCGATTGCCTTGGAGATACCGCTCAAGCCGCTCTGTCGCGCACCTGGTAATCCTTGACCGCGGCGAAGCGGATCGCCTTCCAGCGCTCGGCCTCGTAGTTGAGCGAGAAGGCGTGCTGGGCGAGGAACACCGGATCATTGTCGAGATCGCGGGCAATGTCGCCGCGATGCGCCTCGATAAAGCGCTGGAGTTCGGCCCTGTCGTCGGCCGATATCCAGCGGCAGACGGAAAAACGCGACATCTCAAAATCGACCGGCAGCGTGTATTCGAAATTCAGCCGCTCCTTCAGGACGTCGAGCTGCAGGGCGCCGACGACGCCGACGATGGCCGGCGAGCCGTCCTCCGGCGAGAACAATTGCACGACGCCTTCCTCGGCCATCTGGTGCAGCGCTTCCTTGAGCTTCTTAGCCTTCATGGCGTCGCCGAGGCGAACGCGACGCAGGATTTCCGGCGCGAAATTCGGCACGCCGCGAAACAGGATCTCCTCGCCCTCGGTCAGCGTGTCGCCGATGCGCAGCGTGCCGTGGTTGGGGATGCCGACGACATCGCCGGCGAATGCCTCGTCGGCGGTGACGCGGGTGCGGGCAAAGAAGAATTGCGGCGCCGACAGGCTCATCGGCTTTCCCGTGCGCACCAGCTTGGCCTTCATGCCGCGCTCGAGCTTGCCGGAGCAGACGCGGACGAAGGCGATGCGGTCGCGGTGGTTGGGGTCCATATTGGCCTGGATCTTGAAGACGAAGGAGGTCATCTTGTCCTCGGTCGCCTCGACCTTGCGGCTGTCGGCCTCCTGCGCGCGCGGCGGCGGCCCATAGGCGCCGAGCGCCTCGATCAGGTCGCGCACGCCGTAATTGCGCAGCGCCGAGCCGAAATAGACCGGGGTCAGATGGCCTTCGCGAAAAGCTTCCAGGTCGAGCGGGCGGCAGGCCTCGCGCGCCAGCTCCAGCTCCTCGATGAAAGCCTCGCGCTCGTTCTCCGGCAACAGGCCGGCAACGCGGTTGGAATCGGGACCGTTGACCGGCGTGCGCTCCTTCTCGGCGTCGCCCTTGCGAACCGCGTTCAGCGCCAGATGGTAAGTGCCGGAAAAGGTCTTGCCGCGGCCGATTGGCCACGTAATCGGCGCTGTATCCAGTGCCAGCTTCTGCTCGATCTCATCGAGGATGTCGAATGGGTCGCGGCTTTCTCGGTCCATCTTGTTGACGAAGGTGATGATCGGGATATCGCGCAGCCGGCAGACCTCGAATAGTTTCAGCGTGCGCGGCTCGATGCCCTTGGCGGCGTCGATGACCATCACCGCGCTGTCGACCGCCGAAAGCGTGCGATAGGTGTCGTCGGCGAAATCCTCGTGCCCGGGCGTGTCGAGCAGGTTGAAGACAGTGTCCTCGTATTCGAAGGTCATCACCGACGTCACCACCGAAATGCCGCGCTCCCGTTCGATCTTCATCCAGTCCGAGCGGGTCTGGATGCGGTCCTTCTTGGC
Source organism: Mesorhizobium sp. M0119 (assembly GCF_040322615.1). Lineage (NCBI taxonomy): Bacteria > Pseudomonadati > Pseudomonadota > Alphaproteobacteria > Hyphomicrobiales > Phyllobacteriaceae > Mesorhizobium > Mesorhizobium sp. M0119. The sequence goes on along the minus strand of NZ_JAMYTU010000002.1, from coordinate 15,671 downwards.
CTTGACCTCGCCGGCAAGCTGGATGGCGCCGCCGAACAAAAGCAGTTTTTCGGTGAGCGTGGTCTTGCCGGCGTCGGGGTGGGCAATGATCGCGAAAGTGCGGCGGCGCGATACCGCTTCTGTAATCATTTCGGACATTTTCAGGATTTCCGTGTGAGGCCGGGCTTCTAGCAGCGGAGTGCAGAGCTGTCGACCTCTCCGGCTGCCGCAGCCGCCGGTTCACGTCCCGACGTCAGGCCGGTTCGGCCGCATGGCTCTCGAAGGCTATCTCGGGAATCCACTCGGCAATCGCGGCGCCGATCCTGTCGGCATGGTCCTCCTGCAGATAATGCGCGCCGGGTCCGAGATCGATCAACCGGCAGTTCTTCAGGCCCGCCGCGAATTCCCGTGCCGCCTGCGGCGAGACGAGGGCGCCCGGATCGCCTGAGAAAAGCAGCTTCGGGTAGGAGGAAAGCCGGAGCGCCCGATGGTCGTTCTCACTGATGGCGGCGACATCGGCTGGCTGGCCTTCGATCGGCAGGTCGCGCGGCAGCCGCAGGATCGGCTTGCGCGATTGCCGCGTCGAGAATGGCGCCCGGTACGCGGCCATTTCTTCATCGCTCATGGTGCGCAGCACAGCGGCCGGCAGCACTTTTTCGACGAAGACGTTGTCTTCCAGGACAAGCTTCTCACCGACGCCAGGCGTGCGCATTGCCTTGAACAATTGGCGCGCCTGCGGACGCTGGTGGAAATCGTCCCAGCTCTCGAAGGGGCGGATGAATTCCATGAAGGCGAGGCCGAGGATCCGCTGCGGCCACCGTGCGGCGAGATGGAAGGCGAGCGCGGTGCCCCAGTCCTGCGCGACGACCACCATGTCGGTGATGCCAAGTGTCTCGATGAAAGCGTCGAGATAGCGGACGTGGTCGAAGAAGCGATAGTCGATGTCCGGCTTGCCGGATTGGCCATAGCCGATCAGGTCGGGCGCAATGCAGCGGCCGAACGGCGCCACATGCGGGATGATGTCGCGCCAGATGTAGGACGACGTCGGGTTGCCGTGCAGGAAGAGCACAGCCGGACCGGCAGTACCTGCCTCGACATAGGAGATGGTGGAATCGAGTACCGCGACTTGCGAGCGTGGCAACATTGTGCGGGATTGCTGCTTTTCGAGTTTAGGGTTCATCGGATCAGCTCCTTTTTGTGAAGACTGTTTTGAAAACGATGTTCTTGAAACGCTCGAGCGGTTCGGGACTGCGCTCCACCTTCATGCGCAGCATCGCGCCTTGCCAGGAACTCAAAAGGAAATCGGCGAGATCCTCGGCATCGAACGCGTCGGTGATATCGCCGGCCGCCTGGCCCTCGGCGATGCCCTCGGCGAAGGGCTTGCGCCAGCGTTCGAAAATGGCGACGAGTTGCAGCCTCAGCGCCTCACTGTGAGCCGCCGTCTCGAGGCTGAGATTGCCGATCATGCAGCCCCGTGCCCAATCATGCGCCTCCAGCTTCGACGTGATGATTTCGAGGTAGCGGCGCAAGCGCCCGACCGGGGGCGTGCCGTCCCGGGCGAGGGCCTGCTCCACCAAACCGCTCACATAGGCGAAATAGCGGTCCAGCACCTCGCCGGTGAACGCCTCCTTGGATGCAAAATGATTGGTGAAGGACCCCGGGCGGGCATCGGCCGCGGCGACGATGTCGCGCACACCGGCGGCCGAATAGCCGGAATTCCAGATGGTTTTGAAACCGGCGTCGAGAAGTTTTTCGCGAAGTGAATGTCTGGCCATATCGATACAATACGTACGTACGTATTAAAATCAAGAGGCATATTTGATACCGCGCGCTCTTGGCAGAACCCACGGGCAATGGCATCGCAGTGGTGGCGTTGGAACGAGGAGTGAAGCATGACAGCGGCGAAAGAAGTCATCGTCATCGGCGCCGGCATCATCGGCGCCTCCATCGCCTGGCACCTGACGAGGGCCGGAGCAAAGGTGACGGTCATTGCCGGCAGCGGCGCCGGCGGCGTCGCGACACCGAATTCCTTTGCCTGGATCAATGCCAGTTGGGGCAATCCGGAGGTCTATTTCCGCCTGCGCATTCGGTCGATGGCCGAATGGACGCGATTGGCGAAAGAGGTGCCCGGCATCCCGTTACAATGGTGCGGCGGCCTGTGCTGGGACCTGCCGCGTGCCGAACTTGAGGCCTATGCGGCCGAGCACTCCGCATGGGGCTACGGCATCGAGCGTGTCGACCGTGCCGGAGCGGCGCGCATCGAGCCCAATCTGACCGAGCTTCCCGATTTCGCCCTTTATGTGCCTGGGGAAGGCGTTGCCGAGCCGGTCGCTGCCACGCAAGCACTGCTGACCGACGCCGAACGGCGCGACGCGCGGCTGCTGACGGGAGTTACCGCGACCGCATTTGTGCAGGCCAACGGCAAGGTCTCCGGCGTCGATACATCCGCAGGGCGGATAACTGCCGACGAGGTGGTGATCGCGGCCGGAGCCGGCTCTCCGGCACTAGCGGCAACAGCCGGGATAGAACTGCCGATCGAGACGCCACCCGGCCTGATCGTGCATTCGCGCCCCTACGAAAAGCTGCTCAACGGCCTGGTGATCGGCGACCGCCTGCATATGCGCCAGACGGCGGAAGGCCGCATCATCGCCGGCTCGGATTTCGGCGGCGCCGATCCCGGCATGGATGCCGCGGCCACCGCCCGCGACCTGTTTGCAGCGATGAAGGCCATGCTGCGCGGAGCGGACGGGCTGGAACTCGATTTCCACACGGTTGGCTATCGGCCGACGCCGATCGATGGCTTTCCGATCATCGGCCGCGCCGAAGGCACGAGCGGCGTCTACGTCGCGGTCATGCATTCCGGCATCACGCTGGCGCCGGCCGTCGGCCTGTTCGCCGCCCGCGAAATCCTCGACGGCGAGCGCGATCCGCTGCTTCAGCCTTACGGACTGGGGCGGTTTACTCAATAACCGGGCGGGCGGCGAAAGCCGCCGGTTAGCGGCTCGATTGCCTTGGCGATGCCGAGCAGGCGCGACTCCGACCAGCGTTTGCCAACAAGCTGTAGTCCGATGGGCAGGCCATTGCCGTCCTGTCCGAAGGGCAGCGACAATGCGGGGTGGCCGCTGTAATTGAACACCGCGCCATAGGCCGGCAGCATCCAATAGCTTTGCTTCTTTCCGTCGACCTCGATCGGCGTTCCCGGATCGCAATGCGGAAAGGCGGGAACCATGGCGACGGGGCACAGCAAGGCGTCGCAGTGTTCGAAGAACCGTTCCCACGCCAGGATGGAGCGGTCGCGGCGGGCCAGCGCCTCGAACCAGCGCGAGACCGGCGTCGGCTTCTCCGGTGGTCCGGGCTGCGCCGCCTCCAGCATCATGCCGATCAGGACGCCGCCTTGTGCCAGGTCATCGTGCAGGTCGAACTCCGGCAATTTGGCTTCCTCGACGATGGCGCCCGCGGCCTGAAGCTCTTTTGCCAGACTCTCGACGGCCGCGCTGATCTCGCCGGCCACCGGAAAGCCCGGAAAGGACGGCGCGACGGAAATGCGCAAATTCCTGAGATCCAGCTCCGGCATGGTTTCGACCGATACCGGCGCAAGGTCGGTATCGCTTCCATCCGGCCCGGCAATGAGGCCGTAGATCAGCGCCAGGTCCTCGACGCTGCGTGCCATCGGCCCGAGGCAGGAGATCAGCCGCACGCTGCGCGGCGCCCCGCCTGGATCGGGGAAGGCGCCGGCGAGCGAGACGCGGTGCTCGGTCGGCTTGAGGCCGTAGACGCCGCACAAGGCAGGGGGCAGCCGGATTGAATCCTGCATGTCGGTGCCGACCTCGAACGGCGTCATTCCGGTGCTGAGCGCCGCCGCTGCACCGCCACTGGAGCCGCCGGCGGTGCGCTGGAGGTTCCAGGGGTTGCCGGTGCGGCCGAACAGCGGATTGCTCGACTGCCAGTCACCTAGCATTGTCGCCACGTTCGTCTTGCCCACCAGTATGCCGCCTGCCGCCTTCAGCCGGGCAACGACCGGACTGTCTGCCCTAGCGGCATAGTCGGCGAAGGCCGGCAAGCCGACGGTGGTTCTCATGCCAGCGGTTTCGTGCGTGTCCTTTAGTGTGAACGGCAGGCCATGCAGCGGCCCAAGTGCCTGGCCGCGCGCCTGTGCTTCGTCGGCCTTGCCGGCGCGTTGCCGCGCACCTTCCCGATCGAGGGTTACGACGGCATTGACCGCCTCATTGTGCCTGTCGATCTGCGCCAGATGCTCGTCCAGCACCTCTATTGCGGACACCGTACGGTCGCGGATGGCTGCGGCCAGTTGGGTGGTCGAGGAAAAGACGATATCCATGATAAATGCTCCGGGCTATCGCGCCGCGCTCCTCAAAATGGCGGATTGGCGCGCGGCTTCAAGCCTGGCTCGGCATTTCGACGACGGCGGCGCTTGATCGGGATTGCGCTGCCGGGATCCGTTGAGGGTCGGCGCCGTCCAGCGGCCTCGCCGCGATCGGCACCTCTACGGCTTACCGTCCCCTGTTATGCGTCCGTTCGTAGAGCTCACGGATGATGCCGCTTGCCGTGGTCTCGAACAGAAACGGCAAGAAAGCATGAATGAGCGCGGCAAAGGCCGCCATGAACAATCGCGACGAGAACCATGCGGCGAAAGCCATATGGCCGAAATAGCTCTCGCCCACCGCGGCCGGGTGAGAGGTGAAAAGTCTTGCGAGCCGTGCTGTCATGTCGATCCCTCCTGCCGGCATGAAGAGCCGGCGATGAATATCCTGCCACGGCTGTCAGGTTCATCGGTCTCAAATTGTCCTTGTCTCAAGCCAAATTTTGGGACAAACATCCCACATGACGCCGGAAATCGACGAAATAGACCGGAGATTGCTGGCCGAGCTGCAACGCGACGGCACGCTATCCGTCGACCAACTCTCGGCAAGAATATCGCTGTCGCGCAATGCCTGCTGGCGCCGGGTCAAGCGGCTGGAGGAAGACGGCGTCATCACCGGTCGGGTGGCGCTGGTCGACGCCGACAAGCTTGGACTCGGCCTTTCGGTGTTTATCATGATCCGCACCTCGAACCACGATCCCGACTGGCTGCAAAGATTCCGGGCGGCGGTGACCGGCTTTGCCGAGATCACCGGCGCCTACCGCATGTCCGGCGATCTCGACTATGTCTTGCGCGCCCGCGTCGCCGATGTGAAGGCCTATGACCGGCTCTATCAGCGGCTGATCGCCAAGGTGGCACTGTCGGACGTTTCGGCCTCCTTCGTCATGGAGGAGATCAAGGAGACCACGGTCGTTCCGATGGTACTGCGCTGAGCGGAACTGTGCTGAAAGAAAGCCGTTGATAGCATTGCCGCCGAGTTGACTGAACCGGCGTTCGCGACGATAGGATCAGCCTTATGCGCGCAGCACTTTATCCTACCTCCGTCATCGGTCCGGCTGTCGGCTTCGTCAGGCTGCCGCATGGCGAGGGATTGCCGCTTCCTGCCTATGAGAGCTCGGGCGCGGCCGGCATGGACCTGCGCGCCGCCGTCCCGGACGACAGGCCGCTCTTGATTCTGCCGGGAAAACGCGCGCTGGTGCCGACCGGGCTGATCCTGGAAATTCCGGAGGGCGTCGAAGGCCAGGTCCGGCCGCGTTCCGGCCTCGCCTTCAAGCACGGGCTCACCTGCCTCAATACGCCGGGCACCATCGACAGCGACTATCGCGGCGAGGTCAAGGTGCTGCTGATCAATCTCGGCGACGAGGATTTCGCGGTGACACGCGGCATGCGGATCGCCCAGATCGTCTTCGCCCCGGTGACGCAGGCAACCGTCGAGGAGCGCACATTGGCCGGCGGCACGGCGCGCGGCTCGGGCGGCTTCGGTTCGACCGGCACCGCCTGATGAAAATACCCAAACTCGTCATCTTCGATTGCGACGGGGTTCTGGTCGATACCGAGAACCTGGCCAATCGGCGCCTCGCCGAGTGGCTGACCGCGGCCGGCTTTCCGGCCAGCTTCGAATATTGCCGCAAGAATTTTTCCGGCCGCAGCATGGTCTCGGTGCAGAAGGAAGTCGAGGCGACCGGCGTCAGCCTCGGCGCCGATTTCGTCGAGCGCTGGAACGCCGGCCTGCCGGACCTGTTCGCGCATGGCGTCGAGGCCATCCCCTACGTTCGCGAGTTCATCGAAACCGTGCACGCCGCCGGCATCGCCACCTGCGTCGCCTCGTCGGCACGGGTGTCCAAAATGCACATCACGCTCGGCCAGACCGGGCTGCTGCCGCTGTTCGAGCATGCGCTGTTCAGCTCGACCATGGTCTCGCGTGGCAAGCCGTTCCCCGACCTCTTCCTGCATGCGGCAGCGACGATGGGCTTCGCGCCCGCCGACTGCATCGTCATCGAGGACAGCGTCGCCGGGACGGCAGCCGGCATCGCCGCCGGCATGCGCGTCTATTCCTATCACGGCGACCCGCTTTCCGACCGCGATGGGCTGATCGAAGCCGGCGGCATCCTGTTCGACGACATGCGTGAACTGGCCGGGCTGGTGCCGATCCACTGATCGCCTTTGCGCAGGCTGCATGCGCGCCCGATCTCAGACCGGGCGTGGGGCTCCAAGTACTCGGTCGACCGTGTCGCGTATGAGACTGCGCAGATTGGCCGGCCTGTCGAGATGACTGACGACAAGGAGGCCGTCGGCCGCCACCGTTAGCGCGTCCGCTGTGCGGTCCGGATCGGGATTTGTGTCCGCGATCAGCAGATCCCTTAGGATGCCCCACTTCCAGTGACGATGCTTATCGATCGCGTGGCGAACCGGGCTGCTGGGGTCGGGGTATTCGGCAGCTGCATTCTGGAACGGGCAGCCGCGGTAGCCCGGCTGATCCGCCGCATCGGCGATGAGATCGAATATGGCAAGGATCATCTGGCGAGGTGGCCGCCGGCCAAGGCTCGCGATTGCCGCCCGTCCTCCCTTGCTGAGTTCCTCGATGTAGGCGCGGACGAGATCGTCCTTGGCCGCGAAGTGATGATAGAACGTCGCCTTGGCAACGCCGGCCTCGGCGATGATGCGGTCGATGCCGACTGCGCGCACCCCCTCCAGAGAAAACAGCGCGGTCGCCGTATCGAGGATGCGACGGCGCGCAAGACTTTCGGGACGATCGTTGATTCGGGCTGCGGACATGCCTTGACTATATAACAGACAGGTCTGTATACATCCATATGTAGACAGACAGGTCTACCTATTAACGAAGGGAAGGCGAAACATGGCTTCGATAGTCAGGGAAATCATCGTAGATGCTTCACCGGAAAGCGTATGGGCGACGGTGGGCGACTTCGCCGGCGGCGCCCAACGGATAGCCCCAGGCGTTTTCGTCGACTGCCGGGTGGATGAGGACGACGTACGGGCCCTTACTTTCGCCGACGGCAAGATTGTGCGAGAGCGGCTCATCGCCCGCGACGAGCTGAACCGGCGGATCGTGTGGGGATGGCTCGGCGATGAGGTCACCCACGATAATACCTCCATGCAGGTCTTTGCTGCGGGCGAGGGCCGGAGCCGCCTGGTCTGGATCCACGACACTCTGCCCGACGAACTCGGCGCGTGGCTCGCAGCCGCCATGGATCAGCTGGTGCCGGTTTTCCGGCAGACCTTGGCGAGCCAAGCCAAACCAACATAGTGACGCAACGCCAGGTGTTTCCTCTTGGCCGCAAAATGCTCTAGCTTGCGCGCGCCCGAGATAACGAGCGCGCGCATGACCTTCTCCCTGCTTCGTTTCATCTTTGCCTGCCTGCTGCTGCCCTGTCTTTGGACGGCGGCCAGCGCAGAGGCCGTCAGCTTCCCGGAGCTCGGCAGCGCTGTCCCCGGCCACGGCGATGTCACCTATCTCGACCTCGCCAGGATGGTCATTCCCGATCTGGCGGCGGACAAGGACGGTTTTTTCCGGGGTTCGACGCCAATCGAGATGCGTCACATCGCTGGACCGGACTACGGCGGCTCGCCGCCGGCGACGTCGGGTCTTTCCAATGCCGGCGTGCTTGGCATCAAGGCCGGCGGCAAGGAGCGGCTGGCCATGCTGTTCGACCTCGGCGACTCGCCTGACAGTGCCGAGGGCTATGCCGTGCTGGCGCTCTACGACATCACTGGCAAGCCGGCGCTGCTCGACGCGGTCAATGTCGCCGTCGACCGCATCACCTCTCTTCGCGAACCGGGCAAGCTGCCGATCGGGCCTGGTGACGACGCCATCATCAGCATGAGCATGCATTTCAATTCGAGCCAGGGCTATGGGATCACGTCGCTGATCATGGTCCGTAACGACAGGTTCGAGCTGATCGACATGATCTATACGTTCGACGAAAACCTCTGCACCCATAGGAGGACGCAGAACGCGGCGTTTCAGGCGATCGCCGACGGCCAGCCCTATGCAGCCATCAAGGTCACGGTGACCGACGCGACGCTACCGGGGGAAGAAGGCTGCGACGGCCAGCCGCCGCCAGAGGCGTCTTCGCGCGACATTTCCGTCACCTATCATTGGGACAAAAACGATTCGCACTACGTCAAGGATTCCGATGCGCTGGACCGATTGGCAGATGAGAACGCCAAACGCTTCTGAGCCAACCGCATTTGTTTGCTCGGCGCCTTCCGCCGGGCTAGAATTTACCTCACATTCTGCACTGGAGGGGAGCATCCATGGACAAGGGCAAGATTTTTCGCGACCTGCATGCCTCGATCTTCGTCATGGCCAATTCTTGGGACGTCGGCACGACCAAGCTCTTGGCCTCGTTCGGCTTCAAGGCGCTGGCCACGACCAGCGCCGGCTTTGCCTTTTCGCGTGGCCTGCCCGATGGCGCGGTGACGTTCGAGGCGATGATCCATCATTGCCGTGAAGTGTCGGCGGCGACCGGGTTGCCGGTTTCGGCCGACCTCGAAAAGGGCAAGGGCGACAGCGCGACAAGTGCCGGCGAAACCATCTTCGCCGCCGAGGCGGCAGGCCTCGCCGGCTGCTCGATCGAGGACCATACCGGCGAGCCCGACAAGCCGATCTATGATTTTGCGCATGCCGTCGAGCGCGTCGCGGCGGCGGCGGAAGCGGCACGGGCGCTGAAACGCGATTTCGTCTTCACCGCGCGGGCCGAGAATTTTCTGTGGGGCAAGCCCGACCTCGACGATACGATCAAGCGGCTGCAGGCGTTCGAAAAGGCCGGCGCCGACGTGCTCTATGCACCGGGGCTGGGCGACATCGAGATGGTTCGAACCGTCTGCTCCGCGCTGACCAAGCCGGTCAACGTCATGGCCAAGCCCGGCTTCACCATCGCCGATCTGGCCATGGCGGGGGTAAAGCGCGTCTCGCTCGGCCCATGGCTCACCAATTTCGCCTTCGGCATGCTGGAGACCGCGGCGCGCGAGATCCAGCAGGACGGCACCTTCGGCTTCACCCGCGCCGCCATGCCGTTCGGCAAGCTGCAGGCGCTGTTTGCCAAATCTTCAGCTTAGGTGGGGCCCGGCGAATGACGCTCACCGTCGTCGACATGCACACCGGCGGCGAGCCGCTGCGGATCGTCACCGGCGGCTACCCCAATATTCCCAAGGGCACGATCCTCGAAAAGCGTGCCTATGTGCGCGACCATCTCGATCATCTCAGAAAGATCCTGATGTTCGAGCCGCGCGGCCATTACGATATGTATGGCGCGCTGCTGGTGGAGCCCGACCTGCCGGGCGCCGACCTCGCGGTGCTGTTCATGCACAATGAGGGCTATTCGACGATGTGCGGCCACGCCATCGTCGCGCTCGGCCGCTATGCCCTCGACGAGCGGCTGGTGGCGCCACGCGAGCCGCTGACGACCGTCAACATCGAGGCGCCATGTGGACTGATCTCGGCCGCGGTCGAGGTGAGGGATGGCAAGGCCGGCGCGGTGTCCTTCGAAAGCGTGCCGGCGTTTCTGTTTGCCCGCGACCAGCGGATCGAGCTGCCGGGCTATGGTCCGGTCGGCTTCGACATCGCCTATGGCGGCGCCTTCTATGCGCAGGCCGACTGCCGCCAGTTCGGGCTGGAATTCGGCAGGAACCGGGTGCGCGATTTCGTCGATGCAGCGACCGCGCTGACCAATAAGCTGAAGGCCGAATTGCCGCTGTCGCACCCCGACCATGCCGATCTCGCCTTTCTCTACGGCACCATCCTGACCGACGGACAGGATGCGTTCTCCGATACGCCGACCAAAAACATCTGCGTTTTCGCCGAAGCCGAGGTCGACCGGTCGCCGACCGGCTCGGGTGTCACCGCGCGGCTGGCGGCCATGCACGCCAAGGGGCAAATCGAGATTGGCCGGACGCGGCTGTTCGAGAGCATCGCCGGCTCGCGCTTTTCCGGTGCGGTCGCGCGCACGGCGACAGCCGGGCCGCATGATGCCATCATCGCCCGCGTCGGCGGTCGCGCCTATTACTCAGGCCGAGCCGAATTCATCGTCGAGGACGACGACGAACTGGGGCGCGGCTTTCTGCTGCGCTAAGGCGTGTTGATGTTCAACTGCCGGCGAACGGCGGTGGCTCGAGCCCAAGGCCGGGCGCTGCTGCTGTTCAGGGCTGCGACGCTCGAAGGTAACGGCATGGATCCTAGGGTCTGCGCCGCGTCGCTTCGCTCCTTGCTCCGCCCTAGGATGACGAAATGAGGGAGGCCGCAGCTAACCTCGAAGGATTGTGACTTGCCGTCCGCTACCACCCTCTACACTGCGACGCAACGGCCAATCTCCGACGTCCGCGACTTGTCTTGAACCCCCATGCCTTCGTCATCCTAGGGCGGAGTAGGAGCGAAGCGACGTCGCGGAGACCCTAGGATCCATGCCGTTATTATGGCTGAAGAGTGCAGCGCCTCCGTGCGCCGGACTTGCACCAACAAGGGCGGTCAGCTCCCTTCCCGTGCCGAGATCGCCTTGTGCAGATGCACCATCATGGCTGCGGCAAACAACGGCGTCAGTAGGTTGAGCAGCGGTACGGCCAGGAAAGCCGCGACAACCAGCCCGGCGAGGAACACGGTGACCGCGTGCTTTCTGCGCAGCGCCTTGGCCTCGGCCTCCGGGCGAAAGCGCATGGCGGCGAATTCGAAGAACTCGCGCCCGAGCAGATAGCCGTTGACGATGAAAAAGGCGGCGATGTTGATGCCTGGCACCAGGAGAAGCAGCAGGGCGACGATATTGCCGAGGATGACGACGCCGAAGAACCTGATCGCCAGCACCAGCGAGCGCAGCGCCGGCACGGCGCGGCCGGGCGGATCGTTGAGGTAATCGGTGCGCTCGACCACTTCGGCGACGTCGTCGAGGAACAGGCCGGCGATGATCGCCGTCACCGGCGCGATGAAAAGCGCCAGCCCCAGCGCAAGGCCGATGCCGGCGACGACGGCGCCCAGCCATCCGGCCCAGGAGGGAAGAGCGGGCAGCCATGCATCGATCCATGGCCAGGCCAGCCAGTCGAACAGGCTCTTTATCCCGAACCACAGCGCAGCCAGCGCCAGCAAGGTCAGCCCCAGCGTCTTCACGAACACGGAACGGAATTCGGGCGAGAACAGCCGGCTCAAGGCGGCGCGGGCGGCGTCGAGGATCACGGCGTTTCCAATCCCATGGGTGATATTTCGAGATAGGCGGAGACAAGCCGCGAGACAAGCGCAAACCGCGCAACACGAGGCGTCTGCGTTCTGCCCGGATTTATAACACGCGGCCTAGGCAAAGCCGCATCAAACCGCTAGACCCGCCCGCGCCCGGCGTGGCAGAAAGCCGGTAGTTTTTTGGCGGAGACATGAATTGATGCCGGACTATGACGTGCTTTGTATCGGAAATGCCATCGTCGACATCATCGCCCAGTGCGACGAGGCGTTCCTGGAGACCAACGGCATCATCAAGGGCGCGATGAATTTGATCGACACGAGGCGCGCCGAACTGCTCTACAGCCGCATGGGCCCGGCCATTGAAGCCTCGGGCGGCAGCGCCGGCAACACGGCGGCCGGCGTCGCCTCCTTCGGCGGTCGCGCCGCCTTCTTCGGCAAGGTCTCCAACGACGCGCTCGGCGAAATCTACGCGCACGACATCCATGCCCAGGGCGTCGCCTTCGACACCAGGCCGCTCAATGGCGAACCGCCGACGGCGCGCTCGATGATCTTCGTCACGCCCGACGGCGAGCGCTCGATGAACACCTATCTCGGCGCTTGCATCGAGCTCGGCCCGGAGGACGTCGAGGCCGACAAGGCGTCGGGCGCCGCGGTCACCTATTTCGAGGGCTATCTATGGGACCCGCCGCGCGCCAAGGAAGCGATCCGCCAGACGGCGAAGCTCGCCCACGCCGCCGGGCGCGAAGTGTCGATGACATTGTCGGACTCGTTCTGCGTCGACCGCTACCGTGACGAGTTCCTCGACCTGATGCGCTCCGGCACCGTCGACATCGTCTTTGCCAACAGCCACGAGATCAAGTCGCTCTACCAAACCGCGTCCTTCGACGAGGCGCTGGCGCAGATCCGCAAGGATTGCAAGATCGCCGCCGTCACCCGCTCGGAAAAGGGTTCGGTCATCGTGCGCGGCGACGAGACCGTCACCATCGAGGCGACCAGGATCCGCGAACTGGTCGACACCACAGGCGCCGGCGACCTCTACGCCGCCGGCTTCCTCTACGGCTACACGCAAGGCCGCAGCCTGAAGCAGTGCGGCGATCTCGGCTCGCTGGCAGCCGGGCTGGTCATCCAGCAGATCGGCCCAAGGCCAAGGCAGAATCTGCGCCGCGAGGCCGAACAGGCGGGGCTGCTGTAGCGGCACCTCTTTCCTTCTCCCCTTGTGGGAGAAGGTGGATCGGCGCGCAGCGCCGAGACGGTTGAGGGGTGTTGGACGGAGCGCTGCCGGCGCCAAGCTGGAACACCCCTCATCCGACCTCGTTTCGCGAGGCCACCTTCTCCCACAAGGGGAGAAGGGAGAGGCGCTGCTGCTGCCCCGCCACTCAAGCCCCAGCGCTGTACGCCGCGATCGCCGCCATATTCACGATATCGCTATCCTTGGCGTTCAGCGAGACGATCTGAACCGGCTTGTTCAGGCCGACCAGCAGCGGGCCGATGACGGTCGAGCCGCCGAGCTCTTGCAGCATCTTGGTCGAGATCGAGGCCGAGTGGAAGGCCGGCATGACCAGTACGTTGGCCGGGCCGGTCAGCCTGATGAACGGGTACTGCGCCATGGCGCGGGCGTTGAGCGCAACGTCGGCGGCCATTTCGCCGTCATACTCGAAATCGACGCGGCGCTTGTCGAGGATGCGCACCGCTTCCTGGACGCGCTCGGAGCGCTCGCCCTGCGGATGGCCGAAGGTCGAATAGGCGAGCATGGCAAGCCTCGGCTCGTAGCCCATGCGGCGGGCGAAGCCGGCGGCCTCCTCGGCTATGTCGGCGATCTGTTCAGCATTAGGCATGTCGTGCACGGCGGTGTCGGCGACAAGGACGGTGCGACCCCGCGCGAGCACGATCGACACGCCGATGACGCAGTGGCCGGGCCTTGCGTCGATGACGCGGCGGATATCGTCGAGCGCCGTCGAATAGTTACGGGTAACGCCGGTGACGATGCCGTCGGCATCGCCCAGCGCCACCATGCAGGCGGCGAAATGGTTGCGGTCGGTGTTGATCAGTCGCTGGCAGTCGCGGAACAGGAAGCCTTTGCGCTGCATGCGCTCGTAGAGATAGTCGGTGTAGACCGAGTTGCGCCGCGACAGCCGCGCATTGATGATCTCGATGCCTTGCTTGCCGAGGTCGATGCCGGCATTCCTGGCGTTTTCCTTGATGATGTCGTCGCGGCCGAGCAGGATGGCGGTGCCGAGCCGCTGGTTCACATAGGAGACGGCGGCGCGCATCACCTGCTCCTCCTCGCCCTCGGCAAAGACGATGCGCTTGGGCTGGCGGCGCACCCGGTCGTAGATGCGCTGCAGCGTCGAGGCGATCGGGTCGCGGCGGGCGGAAAGCTCTTGAGCGTAGCGGTCGAGATCGAGGATCGGCTTGCGCGCGACGCCGGAGTCCATCGCCGCCTTGGCGACCGCGATCGGGATCGCCGATATCAGCCGCGGATCGAACGGCACCGGGATGATGTAGTTGGGGCCGAATTTCGGCCGGTTGCCCTGGTAGGCGGCCGCGACATCGTCGGGCACGTCCTGGCGCGCCAGTTCGGCCAGCGCCCGGGCGGCGGCGATCTTCATGTCGTCGTTGATGGTGGTCGCCCGCACATCGAGCGCGCCGCGGAAGATATAGGGGAAGCCAAGCACGTTGTTGACCTGGTTCGGATAGTCGGACCGCCCCGTCGCCATGATGGCGTCGGTGCGGATCTCGGCGACCTCCTCAGGCGTGATCTCGGGGTCGGGATTGGCCATGGCGAAGATGATCGGGTTCTTGGCCATCGACTGCACCATCCTGGTGGTCAGCGTGCCTTTGGCCGACAGGCCGAGGAACACGTCGGCGCCGTCCAGCGCCTCGGCCAGCGAGCGCGCGCCGGTTTTCACGGCGTGCGCCGATTTCCACTGGTTCATGCCTTCGGTGCGGCCCTGGAAGACGACGCCCTTGGTGTCGCACAGAATGATATTTTCTGGCGCAAAGCCCATCGCCTTCATCAATTCGATGCAGGCGATGCCGGCAGCACCCGCGCCATTGCAGACCATCTTGGTGGTCTTCATGTCGCGGCCGGTGACCTCCAGCGCGTTGATCAGGCCGGCGGCCGAGATGATGGCGGTGCCGTGCTGGTCGTCATGGAAGACCGGTATGTCCATCAGCTCGCGCAGCCGCTGCTCGATGATGAAGCATTCCGGCGCCTTGATGTCCTCAAGGTTGATGCCGCCGAACGAGGGTCCAAGGAAGCGCACGCAGTTGATGAATTCGTCGGCATCCTCGGTGTCGACCTCGAGGTCGATGGAATCGACGTCGGCGAAGCGCTTGAACAGCACCGCCTTGCCTTCCATCACCGGCTTCGAGGCCAGTGCGCCGAGATTGCCGAGGCCGAGGATGGCGGTGCCGTTGGAGATGACGGCGACCATGTTGCCGCGAACCGTGTAGTCGAAGGCGCGGCTCGGGTCCTCCGCGATGGCGAGAACCGGCACCGCGACGCCCGGCGAATAGGCAAGGCTGAGATCGCGCTGCGTCGCCATTGGTTTTGTAGCGACGATCTCCAGCTTGCCGGGGCGGCCCATGGCGTGGAATTCCAACGCCTCCTGGGCGCTGACGGAGGGCCCGTTGCTTTCGGTTTTCTTGGCCATGGTACCTTGATTTCCTCGCCCGTACGGCACCGCTTGCGATGGGTGCGCATGCTTTCTTTTGTGGAAGGTTCGGGATTAAGGCTACACTTCGCCGCTGTAAACCGCCAAGCATGGCTTGCAAAATTTTGGAAGCAGCTTCGTGAACGACGAGACGCCCATTCGAAGCGACACCGCCACGCCGGCCTTCGCGCCGGCGACGCCGATGATGGAGCAGTATATCGAGATCAAGGCGGCGAACCCGGATTCGCTGCTGTTCTACCGCATGGGCGACTTCTACGAGCTGTTCTTCGACGACGCCGAGAAGGCGAGCCGGGCGCTCGGCATCGTGCTGACCAAGCGCGGCAAGCACCAGGGGCTCGACATCCCGATGTGGGGGGGGGCCCGGGCCCCCCCCCCGCAGTTAATTGAGAAGCGGATCGGGCCGGGGGGACCCGGGCCGCGCGGGGGCGGCGGGACGGGAGGGAGGGTAATACAA